>JAPLLV010000063.1 GCA_026387405.1 Candidatus Omnitrophota bacterium | reverse complement strand
GGATAGCGGATAGCGTTTAGCGTATAGTTAGAATCTTTTTGTTTTCCCTATCCGCTATACGCTCTACGCTGTACGCTAGAAATTATTTTTCTAATATTAGCCCTAAACGACGGCCTGATAATCCCCTTCTCCGTAATGATCGCGCTGATCAGGTTATTGGGGGTCACGTCAAAGGCGGGATTAAATACCCTTACCCCCTTTGGCGCAATAGTAATCTTCGAGAACAGGCTGGTCACCTCTTCGGGCTTGCGTTGCTCGATAAGAATACCCCTGCCGCTTTTAATACTTAGATCAAAGGTCGAGCTGGGAGCGGCAATATAAAAAGGTATCTTGTGATAACGACAGAGGATGGCTAATCCCAGGGTGCCTATCTTGTTGGCGGTATCTCCGTTTACGGCGATCCGGTCTGCTCCGGTAATCACCAGGTCTATCTTTCCTTGCTGCATTAAGCTTGCAGCCATGTTATCGCAGATCAAGGTCACGTCTATCCCCTTATTCTGCAATTCCCAGGTAGTCAGCCGAGCCCCCTGCAGGAGCGGGCGGGTTTCGCAGGCATAAACCTTAAGCCGCTTTCCCTCCTCCTTGCACCTATAGAGCACGCCTAATGCAGTTCCATAGTCAATGGTCGCCAGTATCCCGGCATTACAAATGGTCAACACCGTAGAGTTATCCTTGATCAGCCTTGCGCCCCAGAGGCCGATCTTGCGGCAGGTAACTTTATCCTCTTTAATAACTGCCTGTGCCTCTTTAAAAAGTAATCTTTTGATCTCCTCTACGCTTCTACCCTTAAACTTTTCCGCTACGCCGCACATCCTTTCAATGCCCCAGAAAAGATTCCGCGCCGTGGGCCGGGAGCTGGCGAGGTAATCCGCGATCCTAAATAATTCCTTATTAAAAACTTCTCTGCTTTTGGTCTTTAAGTTCTTTGAACCCAGATATACGCCCAAGGCAGCTGCCGCGCCTAATGCCGGCGCCCCGCGCACCTTCAATTCCCTGATCGCCAGCCAGAGATCCCGCAGATTATCGATATCCAGATAGACAAGCCCTTTAGGCAGCCTGGTCTGATCGATAATCCTGATCTTATTATTCTTCCACTCAATCGTCTGTAAATGAGAATTTTTCTTCATTAAATATATTTTGTCTTTACTTTTACCTTTTTACTTTTGCCTTTTAACCTTTAAAGCCCTACCAATCTAGCCAGCAGGCTTTTTCTGATACTGATCGCCGAATTGGGGCAGGATTCCTGACAACAAAAACAATATATGCACCTGGAGTAATCTATATAAGTTTTCCCGTTTCTGCGGCTAATGATCTTATTCGGGCAGGCCTCGATGCAAACCCCGCAGCTGCTACAATCCTCATGCCTGATTACAGGACGATATCGTATGAATTTCTTGATAATGTTTACGATGGGTTGAGGTATCCTGCTGCGCAGCGAAGTCACGGGCAATAAGAATGGCCTGCCCCTGACATCCGCGAGCCTCTCTCCAAGAATATCTATATTATTTATATCCGTTTCGCCTAAACCCCTCGCCTTGGCCTCTTTATTCGTGAATACGTCAAGGGGTTTAACGCCCATGATCACTGCCATGACGCTATCTACTGCCACGGCGTCAGGACCTGCGATAAGTAAACCCAACTGGCGCGGCTTGCCGCTGGTCCCCGGGCCATCTCCTTCCATGGCAACGATCCCGTCCACCACCGATAGCGCCGGCCTTTTCTGCTCATAAATATCAACCAGAATCTTGCTAAAACTCTTGCGCTCGAAATATTGCTTATGCAGCTCGGTCTTATAGGTCCCTGAAACTAAACCGTAAAGATTCTTTATTGCTCCGGTAAGGAGCGTGAATTCATGGGTCTTGAATTTAGGCACCGATACCAGATATTGAGTTTCATCGATCCAGGTGGTCAAAGGAAAATGCGTGCGCCAGCGGCGTTTATCAAAACGCACCAGCTCCACGCCTTCCTCTATACATACCCGCTTGATGCCGGATTGCTCATAAACACTATCCACATTTTCAGCATAACGTCCCCAGACGCTGGGGCCGTCTCCCACGTATATTTTGCAGCCGATCTCTTTTAATACTTTTATCACCCCGCGCACTACCTCCGGATGCGTGTCAACACCGGTCTCCGGAGGCGTGGCCATCAAAAGGTTAGGCTTGACCAGAACGCTTGAGCCGGAAGGGACAAATTTTTCAATCCCCCCGATGAGATCTATGGATTCTTTAACTTTATTCCAGACCTGCGGCTGGCGATAATCAGCGCACTTGACAATGGAAACCTGCGATCTCATTTTAAGTTAAAAAAGGTTATGGCGTTAGCAGAGGTAGCCTCTGCTATCTCCTCTAGTTCTACGCCCTTGATCCTGGCGATCTCTTGCGCCAAAAGCTTAACATGCGCCGGCTCATTCCTCCTGCCGCGCAAACCCTCCGGCGATAAGAATGGGGCGTCTGTCTCAAGCATCAATCTATCTAATGGCGCTATCTTCACTATATCCCTCAAGCCTTGAGCCTTCTTATAGGTTATGTTGCAGGTAAACGATATAAATAGCCCCAGGTCCAGGCACTGCTTTAAGAACGACTCATCCCCGGAAAAACAATGCACCACTCCCCTGATCGGCATTACTTGCTTTAAAATGCTCAAAGTCTCTTCCTGGGCCTGACGGGTATGGATAACCAAAGGCAGGGAAGTTTTTTTTGCCAGATCAATAAGCGATAAAAAAAGTCTTCTCTGGTTTTCAGCCGAAGAATAATTCTTGAAATAATCCAGGCCTATCTCTCCCACAGCCACGACTTTTTCCTGCCTGGCCAGGCCTTCTAATACCTCGAGGTTCGCTTGGGAAAAACCGTCTGCCTCATGGGGATGGATGCCTACCGCAGCATATACATAAGGGTATGCCTGGGCCAGCTCAATCGACCTTATCGAGCCCTCTAAGCTTGAGCCGATATTGATTAAATATTCTACCCCCTGGGCCTTCGCCTGTTTGATAACTGCATCGCGGTCTAAATCGTATTCCGCAAAATCCAGATGGCAGTGGGTTTCGATAAGCATAGTCGTTAGTCGTTGGTCGTTAGTTGTTAGAGATTTATGCGGGGGAATAACGGGTTGCCTTTAGAGATCATCTTTTCGCCTATCTGCCCCCTGATGGATTCTGCGGTGCGGGGCATAAAGGGATAAAGGCAAATATCCACCTGCCTTATCACCTCAACCAATAGCCGGATAAAGGCCTCCAGCTCCTTAACCTTATTTTCCTTAGCTAAGTTCCAGGGCTTGGTTTCCTCTACATATTTATTGGCTAGGTTAATGACTTCCCATATCTTCTCTAGAGCCGAGCCGAAATCGAAATCTGCAACTCCCAAAATCGCAGCCACATGCTCATGTAAATCTTTTGCTTCTGATGCGATATATCTGCCCTTCTCATCAAGCGTCCCCTGCTCCGGGACAACGCCACCATAGTATTTCTCGATCATGGTCAGCGTACGAAAAACCAGATTCCCCAGGTCATTGGCCAGGTCGGCATTAAAACGCCGGATGATCGCGTCTTCGGAAAAATTGCCGTCTAAACCAAACGGCACATCGCGCAACAGGAAATAGCGATAGGTATCAACGCCGTACTTGTCCGCCATCTCAAGCGGCGAGGCCACGTTACCCCGGGATTTAGACATCTTGTTCTCGCCCATAAGCCACCATCCGTGGGCAAATATCGTATCCGGAGGCCTGATCCCCAGGGCATGCAGCATGATCGGCCAGTAAACCGCGTGGTGCCTTAGAATATCCTTCCCCACCAAATGCACCACCTGCGAATCATCCTGCCACCACGCTGAACGATAATTTCCCTTCTCGTCAAATGCGCCCACTGCGCTGATGTAATTGATCAGGGCGTCAAACCAGACATAGGCTACGTGATCCTGGCTAAAGGGGAGCGGGATCCCCCAGTTTAGGCGCTCCCGGGGACGGGAAATACAAAGGTCGTTCAGGGGATTAAGAGTAAGAAAACTTAAAACTTCATTACGCCGGACCTCCGGGCGTATGAAAAATGGATTCTTTCTTATATGATCGATAAGCCACTGCTGATATTTAGAGGTGCGAAAGAAGTAATTGACCTCAGAGATCTTCTCTACCGGTCTTTTACAATCCGGACAGAGCTGGCCCTCTGCCTGCATTGGGGTCCAGAACGTCTCGCAGGGCGTGCAGTACAACCCTTCGTAATTATCCTTATATATAATATCGCCTTTCCCATCATTATATAAAATTTCCAATGCCTTCTGCACAAAAACAATATGCCTGTCCTCTGTGGTACGGATAAAATCATTGTTGGATATGCCTAACTTAACCCAGAGGTCCTTAAACTGCACAACTACCTTATCCACAAACTCCTGGGGGCTTAAAGACTGGTCATCTGCCGCGCGTTTTATCTTCTGGCCGTGTTCATCCGTGCCGGTCAGGAACCAGACATTTTCATCTCCGAGTGAGGCGCGCATATGGCGCGCCAGGGTATCCGCGGCAATAGTAGTATAAGAATGCCCGATATGCGGAGAGGCATTCACGTAGTAAATGGGAGTGGTTATGTAAAATTTTTTAGCCATTGCCTCTATTATCTTAAGTCTTATCCTTGTAGCTTACTTCAACCTGCGTGCCGTCTTCCATCTCAACCATAGCCGTGCGGGAAAAAACATTAACGCTCAAGACCTTGCCTTTTCCTTGCGGTATATGGACATGTTCACCTTCGTGCGGCAGGCCTTTAGATAAGATTTTGTACGTTTCGTATTCAAAATTAAGGCAGCACATCAGTCTTCCGCAGATCCCGGAGATCTTGGGAGGATTTAAAGGCAAGCCCTCTTCTTTGGCCATCTTGATCGTAACCGGCTCAAAGTCCTTCAGGAACTTCGCGCAGCAGAGCTCGCGGCCGCAGGGGCCGAAACCCCCAAACAGCTTTGCCTCATCCCTGACGCCGATCTGCCTCAGCTCGATCCTGGCCTTGAATATCTTGGCCAGGTCTTTAACTAATTCGCGAAAGTCCACCCTCCCTGCCGCGGTGAAATAAAAGGTGATCTTGGTGCGGTCAAAGGAATACTCCGCATGCACCAGTTTCATATCAAGCTTATGCTCCTCGATCTTTTTGGTGCAGGTGCTAAATGCCTCTTTGGCCTTGAGCCTGCCTTCCTCGATCTGTCTTTTGTCATTGGCGTTAGCCTTGCGCACGATCTTTTTGGGAGGCTCCTTGGATTTGGCGTCCTGTCCCGCTTCTTTAGGCGAAACGATCTGACCGTAGTCCAGCCCCCGGTCATGTTCGATAATAACGCAATCGCCGTCTTTGAGCTCGGTTTCAGTTGTATAAAAAGGGCATACCGGACCGGAATCCCTTAAACGCACTATAATAGTTTTATCCATTTTTTTTATCCTTTTAAGTACTGCGGATCGCCCATCTCAAATGCGTCAACAATAACCTGGTATTTACATTCTGCTCTATGCACAACAACGAAGAAGATATCTGCTGCAACGCGTTCTCTATATCGCTAAACTTTACTTTCCCGGCCACCCTGCGTAATTCATCCTTGCGGTCAAGATTGATCAGCCCCCCGGAAGGGATACCGGCCTTTAAGAGATAGATATCCCTGAACCAGCTCGCCAGGATGTTAAAATAACTGCGCAATGCGCCCCTCTCCTGCTCGAGGCGGTTTCGGGAATTAGCGCCGGAAACAGGGGAAAGTTTCTCAATCGCCAAGGCATAATCTCCAGACGAAGCCTTGGGAGAGAGCGCGCTATCAATGATCGCGTTCTTGGCCACCAGGATATCGCTGTCCTTCCAGAGAAGCGCATGGCCAAGCCGGCCTTCGCAAAAATAGGCGAGAAAATGCGCCGCTTGAGGCTCGAGCCGGTAATCGGTGTTTAACAATCTTTCCAGGTAACCGGGCAGGATAGCTGAAAATTTTATTATCTGGCAGCGCGAAATTATGGTCTTGAGCAACGACGCCGGCTTATCGGTAACAAGGATGATCACGCTGTTGGGCGCGGGCTCCTCGAGCGTCTTAAGAAGGCAGCTTGCCGAGGCCGAATTCAACTGTTCGGCTGCCGGGATAATAAATATTTTTTTTCTCGCCTCGTAAGGTTTAAGATTGATCTCTTTTTGCAGCTGACGGATATATTCGATCTTTATCTCCGGATCCTGCGGGTCAATAATATGCACATCGGGATGCGCATTTTTATCTATCCTTACGCAGGAAACGCAGGAATCGCAGGGGTCAGGGGAGCCTTTTTCGCAATTGATCGCCTTGGCAAATTCTAAAGCCATAAGGGCCTTACCTATGCCCTTTGGCCCGGCAAAAAGATATGCGCCGGCAAGGCGGTTTTCTCTCAAGAACCCTTTTAATCTTTCAATAACCTTATCGTGGCCTTTTATATTACTAAATGCCATGACGTAAGAATCCCATTATTATACATCTTATTTTCTCTTGAGTTTGGACCTTGAATTTAAGCACCTTAACCACCCTTATCCTTTTGGGCTGGCTTGCCGCTAATTTAAAATACCCGCCCAGGACACGTTTATGATAAGAAATATTCCTCTCTTCAATGCGGTCTTTATTCTTAGCCCTGCATCTGAAGGCTTCTTTAAGCGGCATATCCAACAGTATGGTCAGGTCCGGCTGCAGCCCCTGGGTGACAAACTTGCCTATGCCCTTAATAAGCCCGATATCCATACCCAAACCATAACCCTGGTAGGCGATGGTGGAATCAAGAAACCTGTCGCAGAGCACGATCTTACCAGCTCGTAAGGCCGGTAGGATGATCTCCTGCACTACCTGGGCCCGCGCTGCCATATAAAGCAGCATTTCGCAGACCGGGGACATCCCGTCGTTTTTTTTATCCAGGAGTATTTGCCTGATCTTCTCGCTGATCTTGGTGCCTCCCGGCTCGCGCAGGAAAATAACCTTATGGCCTTTTCTCTTCAAGAAGCCGTACAAAAGCCTGGCCTGCGTGCTCTTTCCGCACCCCTCCGAACCCTCAAATGTAATGAATTTACCTTCCATCATTAATCCTAGACCGTTTCTATTTTACTCCTTTATTATCAACGAGTTACGCTAGAACTGTCCCCAGGGGACAGTTCTAGCAAAACCCTATGTGTAATAAATAGTTAGGTAGAAACGGTCTACCTCTCATAGCTTCCTTCTCCAGGTGGAATTGCCTTTTTTATCTTCCAGGATTACGCCTTTTTCTTCCAGCTCTTTACGGATAGCGTCGGAAAGGGCATAATTCTTTTCCTTGCGGGCATTATTACGTTCCTGGATTTTAGCCTCGATCTCCTCATCAGACATCTGCCCGGAAGGCCCTGACCATTTTAAGGACATCCCCAGGATACCTAATAATTCCTCCAATAATGTCTTGGCCTGTTCACAAAAATCACAGTCGCCCAGATTTTTATTCGTCAGATTCACCAAATCAAATATCGCCGCCAAAGCGCGAGGAGTATTAAAATCATCATCCATTGCTTCAATAAATTTGTTTTTTATTTCTCCTATTTCTTTGATTTGCTTACTAGTTACAAGGGCTGGGTAAATAGTACCCCTATCCTCTATTTTTTTGTAGAGAATAATAATTCTTTCCAACGCCTGCTTTGTTTCTTCGATTTTTTCCTCTGTATAGTCTATTGGGTGTGAGTAATGTGCGAATAAGAAAAACAATTTTAACAAATCTGCTTTCTTATACTTATCAATAAAATCCTTTATGGTCACGAAATTTCCTAAGGACTTTGACATTTTCTCGCCGTTTATAGTGAGAAGCCCGTGATGAATCCAGTAGTTAGCGAACGGTTTGCCTGTTAATGCCTCTGCTTGGGCAATTTCATTTTCATGATGAGGGAAAATTAAATCTCTTCCCCCAGCGTGTATATCAAGTGTTTCTGTTTTAAGATACTTCATACTCATAGTAGAGCACTCAATGTGCCAACCTGGACGTCCGCTAATTTTTATCTTAATTTTTTTCATCTTAAGTCTTCAATTTCAGAGAACATTTTTATTGGATTTTTCCTTAAAACATTAATTTGTTTTTTACCAAAGAGCATTATCTTATATCCCTGTTGCTTAATGCCTTTTAGTTTATCTTGTGTATTTTGACTCTTAAATTCTCCATTTCCTTTTACTTCGATAAACAGATTCATATCTGGAATATAAAAATCTGGAATCGTATTCCTGAATAATTTACTTTCTTTATCATAATAGGGTATTACCAAAGCTTCGTATTTCCAATTAACATCATTTTTATCTAGGAATTTAGCTACTTCTCTTTCCCATTTAGAACGAAATCTTAGTTCTCCATTTTGTAAACTCCCATATCTGTATCTCTTGCCCCAATCATTAAGCTTAATTTCTCCGTTTCTAATCTTCCTTTTCAATGTTCGAGATATTTTTTTACTAAATTTTATCCTCTCTTCTCTGCTAAAATTTTGTATAGGTAATTTTCTTTCTCTTGCTAATCTTTCTAATGTTTCTGCAATTTTTTGGTGCCTAATCATTTTCTTTGCTTTTGATTCCATTTGGTGATTTAATCTTCCTTCCTTTGCCAGCCTTCTTAAAACTCTTCTAATTCTCATTAACCGTCTTTCGCGAAGTTCTCTTGATTCTGTCTGTTGCGGCAGAAGTCTTAATTTCCCGAGTTTTTTAAGGGTTTGAGAAGCCTTTATATTTCTTGCTTTTGAATGATTTTTTATACATATTTTTGGATTCTGCATAGGGTTTAAACCTAGCCTTGCTTCCTTGATCCTAAAAGCAGAGATGGCTTTTATTCTTTTCTCCTCAAGTTCTGGACATGTTACGCAAACCCTATTCCCCTTCTTCCACTTTATATCGCACCAACCCTTGTAAGCTGCCTTATTCCCGCAACCACCTTTACATAAAATGATTTCTTTCATTGTTGTTTATTAATCTTATTTAATCCAAGGAAATCTTCATCGTTATTCTGAATAGCCTCTTTTATCAGCTTTTCATATTCTTTGTCTGAAACCTCTATTTCAAAAACGGCATCCCATTTTGGTTCACCGGGTTTTGACTTCTTCCATAGAGCAAAATCTAATGGATCAAGCTTATTTCCATCGGGTTCAATCCTTACGCCAGAAAGTATCTTATCTATACTTTGCCCGGATAATTTTCCGTAATCCTTAAACTTGCGTACATTAAAATATATTCCTGTTTCAGTAATATATGCGTAACCTTTATCCATTAATCCCTGGATATGCTTCACCATATCGGGAATATTTTCTGTCGCTTTAGGCTCACAATCTGCCTTTTCTATACCCAAAACAGCTAAATCGTCATAATAATTTTCAATATATTTTTTTACCAATTCTTGCCAATCTATCTTTAGCGCATTAGAGCGATTGATAATCTTATCATCTATATCGGTAATATTACGCACGAAATTTACCTTAAATCCGCGCCAATTTAAATACCTTCTTATCATGCCGAAAATGTAAAGACTGCGAGCATGACCGATATGGCTTTCATCGTATACCGTAACGCCACAGGTATACATATTGACATCCGGATAATTAAGAGGTTTGAATTCTTCTTTCTTGCGCGTAAGGGAATTGTGTATCTGAATAGGCATGTTATTTTTTCGTTTCCAGGTCCCTGATCCTCTTCTGGAGCTCTTCGATATTCTGCATGATCGGGTCTAGGACATGGATATGGTCCAAGCTCAAGTCCATTTTTTTGCCGTCCTGCTTGGTGATCCTGCCGGGGACTCCCACCACCGTTGAGTTCGGCGGGACATCCTTGATCACCACGGCATTTGACCCTATATATGAGTTATCGCCGATGGTGATATTGCCTAAAACTTTAGCGCCCGCGCCTACGACCACGTTATTGCCGATAGTGGGATGGCGCTTGCCTTTTTCCAGGCCTGTGCCTCCGAGGGTCGAGCCCTGGTACAAAAGGACATCATCTCCCACGACAGCGGTCTCTCCGATCACTACGCCCATACCATGGTCAATGAAGAATCTTTTTCCGATCTTCGCCCCGGGGTGGATCTCGATACCGGTAAAAAACCTGGCCAGCTGCGATATCAAACGCGCCGAGAAGAACATATGCGCTTTGTAAAGAACGTGGGCAACGCGGTGCGCCACTAAGGCGTGCAGCCCCTGGTAGAGAAAAAGTATCTCAAAAAAGCTGGTAGCGGCAGGGTCTTTTTTCTGCGCGGCGCGGATGTGGTTATAGAAAAATAGCGCAATCAGAGCAAACTTTATAACTACAAGCGCAAGGAAAATCAAGATTACCTGTATAATGCAATTCATCTTTACACCCCCCTGTGCAATAATACTACCGCGTAAGAGGCTATGGCTTGTTTTTTACCGATCGGGCCCAGGCCTTCATTAGTTTTTCCTTTTAAAGAAACGAACCCTTCTTTTATTTTTAAAGTTGAGGCAATGCTCTTTATGATCCTCTCCCTATAGGGCAATAGCTTCGGCTCTTCGGCGATCACCACAATATCAATATTGCTAATGAACCAATTCTTGCGGCGCAGCAAGGCAACGGTTTTCTTAAGCAGTTCGGTGCTCGGGATATTATGATATCTGGGATCAGAATCGGGAAAATACTCCCCAATATCCCCCAGGGACAAGGCGCCAAGGAGCGCATCGCAGAGGGCATGTATTAATACGTCCGCGTCGGAATGCCCCAAGAGCCCCTTAGGATAGGATATCTGCACCCCGCCCAGGAAAAGCTTCCTCCTCTTTACCAAACGGTGGATATCGTAGCCAAAACCTATTCTATGTTTCATCTTAAATACGAGTTAACGTCATTGCGAGCGATCAGAGCCGAAGCCGCGAGCGAAGCGTGGCGGGAAGCAATCACATTTTAGATTGCTTCGTCGTCCGCCTTCGGCGGGCTCCTCGCAATGACAATTTTGCGATTGCTTGCGCAATAACCAGGTCTTCAGGTGTAGTGATCTTGATATTATCATAAGAGCCTTCCACCACACTCACCCTTGTCCCCAATTTCTCTACCAGCATCGCGTCATCCGTTACCTGACAATGGCCAAATCGTTTATAGGCCTCTAAGATCAATTTTCTTTCGAAAACCTGCGGCGTCTGCACCTCCCACAATTCATCCCTGTTCAGCGTCCTTGCTACAATCTTTTCTCTGGCAAATGGCAAATGGCAAATGGCTTTTATTGTATTCTTCACCGGCACGGCCAAAATAGCCGCTTTGGTTTTTTGAGCCTCCCTGATTACAGAGGCAACCAGCCTTTTATCTATAAATGGGCGCGCTGCGTCATGTATCAATACAAATTCCGCATCCGCGCTTATAGCCTTGAGCCCGCAAACCACGGAATCCTTGCGTTCCCTGCCTCCCAGGACTACACCCTTCACTTTATCAATATGGTACCTGTGTATCCTGTCCTTGATGCCGTCACGGTTGGAAGGATTGGCTACAACGATAATCTCTTTTATGGAAGGGTTAAGGCTGAGTATCCCGAGGCAGCGGATTATTATCGGCCGGCGTTCGACCTCAAGGAGCGGCTTAGGGATGCGCGACCTAAACCGGGCGCCTTTCCCGGCGGCAAGGACAATACAGGAAACAAACATTAAAAAATTATCTTTCTATCTTTGCAAAAATCATTCTCCCGGCCTGGGTCTGGAGAACAGAGGTAACCACCACCTTGACTTCCTGGCCGATCGAGCGGCGCGACTCCTCCACCACTATCATCGTGCCGTCATCAAGGTAGCCTATTGCCTGGTTGTGTTCCTTGCCTTCCTTGATGAGCTTCACGCGCATTTCCTCGCCGGGGAAAACCACCGGCTTTAATGCGTTAGCCAATTCGTTGATATTGAGCACTTTTATCCCCTGGAGTGTGGCTACGCGGTTAAGGTTAAAATCTACGGTCAGGACCTTTGCCTCCAGGAGCTTCGCCAGCTTGACCAGCTTGGCGTCCACTTCCTGGACCTCCGGGAATTCCTCGTCGTGCAGCGTGATATCCTGCCCTATATCTTTCTGCATGGAATGCAGGATCTCAAGGCCCCTGCGGCCGCGCTGGCGCTTCATAGGATCGGTGGAATCGGCGATCTGCTGCAGCTCTTTAAGCACGAATTTAGGGATGATCATTTTCCCTTCGATAAATTTTGTCTTCAGGATATCCTGTATCCTTCCGTCAATGATCACGCTTGTGTCGATCACAACCATCTCATCCATTTGGTCCTGCCGGCGCAGGCGGATATAGGGGATAATGACGTTGAATTCGTCTTTTCCACGCAGGCCGATAACCATGCCCAGGTAGCAAAAAACAAGCGTGAGGGTCACCCGTATCTGATTCAACTGTTCCGCATTGATCGGGGCGATGCTGACCGCGTCGGAAACCAGCTTTGACATGATCAATCCCAGGATCAAACCAAACACCGCGCTGGAGAGCCCCCTGACCGAAACCTTGCGCATCCCTAATTCTAAAACAATAATAATCAAGGCTGCTATGCCGCCTATCAAAGCGCCGATCCATCCGGCACCGCTAAACACCACGGATTGAAAACCGATCACAATGCTGATTAAGACGAATAAAATACGCACCGATAACAAATTCATTTTGACTTCCTCCTATCTATGTAAATTATAATTGTGCTACCCTTAGAGTTGCGGTATCCAGGGCTTCCTTTACCGAAGAAACAGGCATTAATTCCAGCTTGTCTTGACTAAAACCTAAATTCTTGCAATTATATTTTGGCAAGAGACAGTGCTTAAATCCCAACTTTTCCGCCTCATTCAGCCGGACGTTAACTTGCGATATACTCCTGACCTCGCCAGCCAGGCCCACCTCTCCCAGGACGAGAGTCTGCGGGATGATCAAGCTATTGTGAAAAGCTGAAGCAACTGCCGCGCAGACCGCCAGATCCGCAGCCGGGTCTTCTACCTTTATGCCTCCGACAATATTTACAAAAATATCCTCGGCCTCCAAATTCAGTCCCATCCTTTTTTCCAGCACCGCCACTAACAGGGAGAGCCGGTTAAAATCGAACCCTTGAGCCCTGCGGCGCGCGTAGCCAAAGCCGCTTTTAGTCACCAGGGCCTGGACTTCTACTAAGAGCGGACGGCTCCCCTCTAAAACAGAAGTCACTACAGAACCCGAAACATCCTTTGGCCTTTCCGATAAAAATATCTCGGAAGGATTTCTCACCTCCTTTAGGCCGTCTTGGCCCATCTCGAATACCCCGATCTCATTGGTTGAACCAAACCTGTTCTTTACCGCGCGCAAGATCCGGTATAAAGAAAACCTGTCCCCTTCAAAATAAAGCACGGTATCCACTATATGCTCTAAAACGCGCGGTCCGGCCAAGGCGCCTTCCTTGGTGACATGCCCGATAATAAACATCGAGGTGTTGGTAGTCTTGGCCAGCTGGGTCAAGATCCCGGCGCACTCCCTCACCTGACTGACGCTGCCCGGAGAAGAGCTGATCCCGGGGTCAAAGATGACCTGTATGGAATCGATAATTACCACGTCCGGCTTAAGCTTCTTTATATACTGCAGGATAAATGATAAATCCGTCTGATTGACAATATAGATATCCCCGTGCGCATCCGCAGGACCTAAACGCTTGGCCCTTAATTTTGTCTGGGCCACGGATTCCTCTCCGCTTACGTAGAGGACCTTATGGCCTCTTTGGGTCAGCTGATTGGATACCTGAAGCGAGATGGTGGATTTGCCTATGCCGGGATCACCGCCTACGAGGATCACTGAGCCGGGAACGATCCCGCCGCCCAGCACGCGGTCTAACTCCCGTATCTCTGTCTTAAGGCGATTCTCCTCCTTTGCCTCCACGTCCTTTAACAACACAGGCTCATCCTTGTAAAGAGCGCGCCGGGAATTATCTTTTGCCGCAACCTCGGTAAAATCCTCTTCTACCAACGAATTCCAACTGTTACATTCCGGACACTTGCCCAGCCATTTGGACGATTGATAACCGCAATTCTGACACGTAAATAAGGTTCTGGTCTTCATGGTGGATAAAGCTATTTAACCGGTTTTTCCTTGGTCTTCCAAAACAACTTCCAAGGATTCCTGCGAATATCCTTCATCGTCGCCTCTAATTCATTATAGATGGTTTCATCGCTGAGAAGCTTACCGATAGTACCCTCGCCGTTTTTGATCTTGACGAAACTCGCATCAAGGTCGCCGACAAGGTTCTTGGCCAGGGCCGCTACTTCATGCATGGCGATCGGGTCGTTGCCGTCCAAAGATTGGTTTTCCGCAAGAACGTTTTTGTAATCCTTACCCGGCATAATCTCGACATATTTTTCGCCTAAAAGCCCCAGGGTATTTACCCATACCGTGGAATCCGCGGGTATCTTGACCACATTTTTCACCCAACAGGTCACCCTGACTTTGGAGAGAGGCTGGCTATCAACGAATACGATATTGATAGACTTTACCTCACCCACATCCACTCCGGCAAAGCGCACCGGCGCGCCTACCTTGACACCATTGATAAAATTGAAAATCACGTTCACTCTGTAACCCAGGCTCCAGGTGCGGAAATTCCCGATCATCAGGACAAACATTATCAAAATAATCAATCCGAAGAAAACAAAGACCCCTACCTTTAATTCCAGTTTTGATTTTCCGAATATCATCTTATCCTCCCTGCCTCGCCGTCAGGCGGGCGCATAATTATGAATACGTATTTAGTTATAAATTAACATAAAGTAATGGACATACCTGTGAGCGCACAATTAGTCCGCCGCAAATTTGGCGGACGTGCGCGAAAAGGTAAACTCTAATATTCCCGGTAATGGTCGATGGTTTCCGTAATCGGGCCCTTGGCCAGACCATTGATAAACTGATGTACTACAGGATTCTTGGCTTTTTGTATTTCCTCGGGCGTACCTTCAGCGATGATATTCCCCTGATATAGCATGGCTAATTTATCTCCCACGCGATAGGCGCTCTTCATATCGTGAGTGACCACGATAGATGTTACTTTGAGCTTATCGTGCAGGCTGCGTATGAGTTCGTTAATACTGTCGGCGGTGATGGGGTCGACCCCGGTAGTCGGCTCATCATAAAGTATGATCTCAGGGCGTATGCAGATAGCCCGGGCCAGGGCCACGCGCTTTTTCATGCCGCCGCTTAGCTGCGCAGGCCACAGGTTCTCGATACCGCACAAATCTACCATGCACAACGCCTCTTCTATGCGCTCCAACAATTCCCGGCGGCTTACATGATCGTGTTCAATAAGCCCAAACCCCACGTTCTCTCCTACGGTCATTGAATCAAAAAGCGCCCCGCCCTGAAAGACCATGCCTAGCTTCATGCGCACGGCATCCAGTTCTTTCTCGTTTAAATCGGGAATGTTCTGTCCTTCGATCACAATCTTGCCGCTGTCAGGCTTGAGTATACCTACTATATGCTTCAATAAAACCGACTTACCGCACCCCGAGCGGCCGATGATCACGCAGGTCTGCCCCTTCTCGATCTTGAGGCTGAGCTTGTCCAAAACCTTGTGCCCGTTAAAATTCTTACTTACCTTGATTATATCGATCATTATGGGAATATAAAATAAAACAACGCGGTAAAGAAACAGTCCGCGGCAATAATCATAATAAAGGTCTTCACTACCGCTTTGGTGGTTGCCTGCCCCACGCCCTCTGCCCCGCCCTCCACGTTAAAAGCCTCATAACAACTTACCGTGGCAATGATCAGACCAAAAAAAACGGTCTTGACCAAACCGGTAAACAAGTCCTTGCGGAAGAGCACGTCGAATGTCGCGTGGATATACATGTTTGAGGATATCCCTAATTTATAGACGCAGATCAGGTAACTTCCGAATATGCCGACTACGTCCGCATACAGGGTCAACAACGGAAGCATAAGGCTTAATGCCAATACCCTGGGGATCACAAGATACCTTATGGGATTAGTAGCCAGGGTCTCTAACGCGTCGATCTGCTCCGTGACCTGCATTGTACCCATCTCCGCGGTAATAGCCGCCCCTACCCTTCCCGCTACGACCAGCGCGGTAATGACGGGGCCGAGTTCGCGCACCAGTGAAATAGCGACCAGGCTGGCAATGTAGATCTCGGAACCGATGCGTTGCATAAAATAGGCGGTCTGCAGGGCATAGATAAAACCTATAAAAAGCGATACAAGCGAAACAATTCCCAGCGAATCATAACCCGCCCTTTTGGCCTGTTCGAAGATGCGCTCTTTATTAAAAGGAGGCGTGAACATATAATAGAAGCACTGGCCGGTGAGATTAGCCAGGCCGCCCAGGAAATAGACGAAACCGAGGATGCTGCGCCCGAAGTCAAGGAAAAATTTGCTCAGCGCTTCTTCGATATCGCTTTTTTTACTCAAAAACCAATTCTTCATTCTTTTTTGTCACCTTGATATCGGACTTGGCAGAGAATCTCTTAGAGATTATCTCATTTGCCAGCGGATCTTCGATAAATCTCTGGATAGTCCTTTTTAGCGGCCTGGCCCCGAAAACCGGGTCAAAACCTTTTTCGATGAGAAATACCTTGGCCTCAGGAGATACCGAAAGCGTAATATCCTGCTCCTTTAATCTTGCGGCGACATTATTCAGCTCGATCTCTATGATACGCAGCAGGTCATCTTTGGACAACTGTTTAAAAACAATAATATCGTCAATGCGGTTTAAGAACTCCGGTTTAAAGGTACGCTTTACCTCGTCAAGAAGCTTGGTTTTCATATCTTCATAGGTGATCTCTTCCCTCTGGGTCTTAAAACCTAAAGAGCCGCTCTTGCGGATCAATTCCGCCCCCACGTTAGAAGTCATTATCATCACGGTATTCCTAAAATCGACCTTGCGGGCAAAGCTGTCGGTAAGCCTGCCGTCTTCAAATACCTGCAGCAATAAATTGAATACATCGGGATGGGCCTTTTCGATCTCATCCAGCAGGATCACCGAATACGGCCTGCGGCGCACCTTCTCGGTGAGCTGTCCGCCTTCTTCGTAACCCACATATCCCGGAGGAGCGCCGATAAGGCGAGAGACATTGAATTTCTCCATGTACTCCGACATATCCAGCTGCACTAAAGCGTCTTCATCGCCAAACATATATTCCGCCAACGCACGCGCAAGAAGAGTCTTGCCTACGCCGGTCGGGCCCAGGAAAATAAACGATCCAATCGGACGACGCGGATCTTTAATACCCGCGCGCGAACGCCGGACGGCATGGGCAATAGCCTCAATGGCCTCATCCTGACCTACTACGCGCTTATGCAGCTCTTCTTCTATCTTAAGTAATTTCTCGCTCTCTTTCTCTTCAAGCCGGATTAGCGGTATACCGGTCCACTGCGAGACGATCTTAGCGATCTCCTCTTCGCCTACCTCAGGGCGCATCTTATCCTTGGCCTGGGACCATTCGCGGTTCAATTGCTCCAATTCCTGACGGGCAATCCTCTCCTGGTCGCGCAGAGAAGCGGCATGCTCAAAATCCTGGCTCTTTATAAAAGACTCTTTTTCTTTCCTGATGTTCTCGACATTAGCCTCTAATTTCTTTATGTCCGGCGGAACGATCAAAACATTTAGCCTGGCGCGGGAACCGGCCTCATCTATTAGATCAATAGCCTTATCCGGAAGGAACCTTCCGGAGATATAGCGGTCTGACAATTTTGCCGCTGCCTCCAGGGCCTCATCTTTAAAGACCACGCGGTGATGCGCCTCGTATTTATCGCGCAGCCCCTTAAGGATATCGATAGTCTGAGTGACCGAAGGCGGCTCTACCATAATAGTCTGGAACCTGCGTTCCAGGGCCGCGTCTTTCTCTATGTATTTACGGTATTCGTCAAGGGTTGTTGCGCCGATACACTGGATCTCGCCGCGGGAGAGCGCCGGTTTTAAAATATTGGACGCGTCGATCGCGCCCTCGGCAGCACCTGCGCCTACGAGGGTATGCAGCTCGTCGATAAAAATAATCACGTCCTGGGAACGTTTGATCTCTTCCATCACTGCCTTGATGCGCTCCTCAAACTGGCCCCGGTATTTTGTGCCGGCGACCATGAGCGCGAGGTCCAGAACCACGATACGCTTGCCGCGCAGGATCTCGGGAACGTTGCCGGCGATGATCAACTGGGCCAGGCCTTCGACTATCGCGGTCTTACCCACGCCTGCCTCACCCAATAAAACCGGGTTATTCTTGGTGCGGCGGGAGAGTATCTGAATTACACGCTCGATCTCCTGGATACGGTCTATCACCGGATCAAGCTTATTCTCTTTTGCCAACGCGGTCAGGTCCCGGCCAAAGGCGTCCAACGCAGGGGTCTTGGTCTTGGCCTGCTGGTTCTGTCCAAAACCCGGGAGCGCTGAACCCAATAGTTCCATTACTTCGTTGCGCACCGTGTTCAGGTCAAGGCCTAAGTTTAACAATACCTGGCTGGCCACTCCTTCTCCCTCGCGGATAAGGCCAAGGAGCAAGTGCTCTGTGCCGATATAATTATGCCCTAACGAGCGCGCCTCTTCTGCGGCCAGCTCCAGGGCTTTTTTGGCCCGCGGGGTAACGGTATATCCCCGATTATCTGGGTGGTAGGCCCGGGCTGGACTAATTTCTCTATCTCAAGGCGTATATTCTCAAGCGATACTCCCAGTTTCTGCAGCACCGTGGCTGCCACGCCCTCCCCTTCACGGATGAGCCCCAGGAGTATATGCTCTGTCCCGATATAATCATGATTAAAACGCCTGGCCTCCTCCTTAGCCAGGATCACAACCTTTCTTGCCCTTTCAGTAAAACGATTGAACATTTATTTCCTCCTCGTATTAAAACACCCTAATGTCGGGACACATCTCTTTCCCAAGCCAAATTAGTCGCTCTGACGAGATATGTCCCGTGATTATATTTTTAATTTTTCTCTAATAATCTCCGCGCGCTTAATATCCCTCTCCGGAGAAGTAAGTTTTTTCTCCTGCAGTTTTTGCAGATGCGCCGGCTGCGTAATAATGAATAACTCGTTAATAACGCTGCGGTCCATATCCTTGATAATACCCAGGTCCAGTCCCAGCCGCACCATAGACAATAATTCTATCGTCTCCTGTGAGGAGATTATATGCGCGCTCTTTAAGATGCCGAAACTGCGGCTTACGCGGTCCTCGAGCGCAGCCTTCTCCCGCTCAAGGAGCGCCTCGCGGGCATTCTGCTCCTGCTCTATGATCTGACGGATAAGTCCATTGATGCTTTCGATTATATCCTCTTCGCGCTGCCCCAGAGAAACCTGATTGGAGATCTGGAAAAAATTACCGCTGGCCTGGGTTCCTTCCCCGTATAAGCCGCGGGTGGTAAAGCTCAACTTCGCTATCGCTGCCAGTACGCGGTCGATCTGACGGGTCATGACCAGGGCCGGCAGATGCAGCATTACCGACCCGCGCATACCGGTTCCGACATTCGTAGGGCACGCGGTAAGATATCCCCATTCCGGCGAAAAAGCCAACAACAACTCCTTGGCCAGGGAATCATCGATCCTGTTAACAATACTCCAGGCCTCGAAAAGGTTAAAACCCGACTGCATGACCTGGAACCTGATATGATCCTCCTCATTCACCATAATGGAGATCTTCTCTTCATCGTCGATGATCACCGCTTTGTTATTTTTCTTCTGGGCGTGCTCAAGCGACATAAGGTGGCGTTCTACCAGGAACTGTTTGTCCACGGAGTCCAGATCCGCTAATTTGAAAAGCGTGGTGTTCTTTAAATAATCTACGTTTGCCACTACGGAGCAGATCACGCCCATTACCTCTTCGCCCTGCTTCTTGCTGGCCCAGTGGGGAAAAGGAAATTTCTCCAGATTTCGCGCCAGCCGGATACGGCTGGAGATCACGATCTCCGAATTTGGGCCTGTGCCCCTCAGCCACTCGCTGGTATGGTTTAATAGATCGTTAAGTTTCACCCCGTTCTTCCTCCTATTCTATCCCGCCCTTTAGGAAGGACGGGGCTAGTAACTTATGCTCCCTTGTCAGGTTCTGGTTGCGCAAGTTTCTTTTCCAGTTCTTTCACCTGGTCACGGATCCTGGCCGCGTCTTCAAAGGCCTCTGACTCTATCGCCCTCTGAAGCTTTTCCCGCAGCTCCGCGAGATCCGTCTTCTTCTTAGGCGCAGACGCCTTTGCTCCCTTTAACGGAGTCTTGCCCAGATGGATACTTGAACCATGGATCCTCTTTAATAGAGGACCGATATATTTTTTAAAGGCAACGTAGCAGTCTGCGCAGCCAAGCCTGCCGATCTTTTTAAAATCGGCGTAGGTCAAGCCGCATTTAGGGCACTTAAGAGATACCGCTTCTGTATCTTGAGCCGCCGGTTTTTCAAACTCTGCCAGGCCTCCCAAAAGGTCTCCCAGGCCAAACTGAGATTCCATCTGGGCGCTCTTCTGATGCGCGCACTCTTCGCATAAATGCAGTTCCTTCATCTGCTCATCGATAATTTCCGTCAGGTGCACCGTTGCCGGCTTCTTACCGCAAATATCGCAAAGCATAAGTTAAATCCTCTCTTGTTTAAAACGAATACCTTACCCCTTCTTTTTTAGTCATCTCTTTAAACTCTTTAGTCAACTTCAGCATCATTTTCCCCGGTTTCGCGGAACCGATAGACCGGCCGTCCACTTCGACCACCGGGATGATCTCCGCCGCGGTTCCGGTCAGGAAACACTCATCGGAGATATATACCTCATGGCGGGTAATCACATGTTCGTGCACCGAAATCTTCTTCTTCTTGGCAATCTCAAGCACGGTATCGCGGGTAATACCCCGCAATGTACCCATGCACTGCGGCGGTGTATACAGCTGGTTACGCTTGACGATAAAAATATTGTCACCAGTACACTCAGCCACATAACCTAAGGAATCCAGCATTATCGCCTCATCGCAGCCGGCATTTTGCGCCTCGATCTTAGCGAGGATATTATTCAGGTAATTCAGGGATTTGATCTGCGGATTTAAAGCCTCAGGCAGATTCCTCACCGTAGGCACAGTAATAATCCTTAACCCTTCCCTATAGTGTCTTTCCGGGTACAAGGCGATCTTATCGGCGATAATGATCACCGAGGGGCCCTTCAGGCACTTACGCGGATCAAGCCCCAGGTCTCCCTCGCCGCGCGAGATAACTAATCGAATATAGGCATCCTTAAGTCTATTCTCCTTAAGGGTAAGGATGACTTTTTTAACCAGCTCTTCTTTACTCACAGGCACCTTGAGCATGATGGAGTGCGCGGATTCAAAAAGCCGGTCGATGTGTTCCTTAAGTTTAAAGACCAGGCCGTTATAAGAACGGATGCCCTCAAAGACTCCGTCGCCGTAAAGAAAACCGTGATCAAACACCGAGATCCTGGCGTTATCTTTATCATAAAACTTGCCGTTGATATAGATCTTCATTTTCGCCTCCGTAGTAGCAATCTAATTTACCAGTATCCCGTCTTTCAAATAATATGCCTTGTCAGCCTGTTTGGCTAATTCCAGATTGTGCGTAACCAAAACCAGGGTCGTCTTATCCTGGCTATTTATTTTCTTAAGCAGCGCGATTATGCCGAGGCCGGTTTCGGAATCAAGGTTACCGGTAGGCTCATCGCACAAAAGCAATCTCGGCCGGTTAATAAGCGCCCGGGCGATAGCCACCCTCTGCTGTTCTCCCCCGGAAAGCTCGGAAGGAAAATGCGCGGTCCTTTCCTTGAGCCCTACCTCTGTCAATAACCCTTGCGCGCGGATTTTCAGCTCCCCGCGCGCCATTTTCGCACCCCGGCTTATAAGCGCGGGCATCATCACGTTTTCCAAGACGTTAAACTCACCCAACAGGTGATAAAACTGAAAGACAAAACCGATTTTTTCATTCCTCACCCGGCTAAGGGCGGCATCGCTTAATCTATAAAGCTGATCCCGGTCAAAAATAACCCTGCCTTGCGTAGGCGCATCCAGGCCTCCGAGAATATGCAAGAGCGTGGATTTTCCCGCGCCCGAAGGCCCGAGGATCGCAATGAACTTTCCCTTTTCAACAACTATATCTATCCCTCTTAAAACATGGATATTCTTATCGCCGCTTGAATACATCTTATGGATATCGGCTGCCTCAAGCATTATTCATACCTCAATGCCTCAACCGGCCGCAGGCTGGCAGCCTTGCCTGCAGGATACACGGTAGCTATCAAGACGATGATTATTGCCGAACCTACGATAAGGACTATGTCCGGCCAGAACTCGATGTATACCGGAAGACGGTCGATGTAATAGATATCCTGCGGCAATTTGATAAACTGGTACTTCTTAAGAAGCGCGCAGAGCGCGCTGCCGCCCAAAGTTCCCAGGGATATCCCCGTCAGCCCGACGATCATCCCGCAAAGTGTAAAAATTTTGCGTATATCTCTGCGGTTCATACCAATGGCCCCCAATACGCCGATATCCTTGGTCTTCTCTACCACCATTACTATCAGGGTGCTGATGACATTAAAAGAAGCGACCAGTATGATCAGGGTCAATATGATGAACATAGTGAACTTCTCAAGTTTCAATGCGGCAAAAAAATTCTGGTTCGCCTCCATCCAGGTCTTTAAACCATATTCGGGACCCAATATCTCTTCCAGTTCTTTTTTAATCAACGGGGCCAGGTAATGATTATCCAATTTTACGGCCACGGCGGTAAACTGTTGCCCGATCGCAAATATCTCCTGGGCGGTCTTTAAGTTAACAAAAACAAGATTCAGGTCATAATCATACATGCCGGAATTAAAGATGCCCGACACTTTCAAACTATATTCCTTGCCCTGCGGAGAAAGCAGGGTCAGCTTTGAGTCAAGGGATAAACCCAATCCCGAGGCAAGCTCTTTGCCTATGATCACGCAGCCGTCTTCCAATCCGCCGATACTCCCCCGGATGAGGTATTTATCTATGCGCGTGACAAGCGGCTCGGTCAAGGGATTTATGCCTTTCAAACCTACGGCAAAGAAACGCCTGTCGTTCTTGATCAACGCCTGTCCCTGGACATAAGGACTGACACCTACAACGTGCGGATTAGGCCCGATCAAACGCAGCAAAGAATCAAAGGCCTTATTGTCAATGGTGGCGTAATTGTTGATCACGATGTCCGAATAATTTCCCACGATCTTATCGTGCAGATCACGGTCAAAGCCCGTCATCACCGCTATCACCACGATCAGAGCCATAACCCCGATCGCCACTCCCAGGATAGAAATAATGCTGATAAGGGAAATAAACTTCTCTTTTCTCTTGGTCACCAGGTACCGCCAGGCTATAAAAAACTCTGTCTTCACCCCGCACCTTCTTCCTTACCCAAAATTATTCATCCCCGTACCTTACAATGAATACATAGAAGGTGCGGGGTTCAGCTTATTCCACCGGCCTCAAAAGCGGGAACAGGATCACGTCCCGTATTGAAGTCTTGCCTGTTAAGAGCATCACCAATCTGTCTATGCCGATCCCTAGGCCGCCTGCCGGAGGCATGCCGTGTTCAAGGGCCAGGCAATAATCTTCATCCACGCTTTTTTGCTCACCCGGGTCAAGATCCTTGATCTCCTCTTCAAAGCGCAGTCGCTGCTCTATGGGATCATGCAGCTCTGAATAGGCATTACCCACTTCGCAGCCCGCTATATATAATTCAAACCTCTCTGAGATGAACGGGTTGTCTTTCTTGGTCTTGGCCAGAGGGCACAAAGAGGTAAAATAATCCGTGACAAAGGTAGGATTAGGCAGCATATCCTGCTCAAGTATCTCTTCAATGATCTTGGCGATCTGTGAACGGGTGAGTCTCTCCGCGTCCCGGGCAAAACCTTTTT
>JAPLLV010000062.1 GCA_026387405.1 Candidatus Omnitrophota bacterium | reverse complement strand
ATTAAGCCGTTTTAGTTCCTCCTGCGTAGCCATTATAATGTCCCTTCCTGCCATGTGATCCTCCTTTGGAAAGGATCATTATAGCAACTTTGGAACAGGACATTCTTGCTTTGCTAAAACCGGACATTATTGTATTGCGATGACAGAGATTTTTTGGAAAATTTTGAAGCAGTTTTTTACAAAGAAAAATCTAGATAGCAATGGACAACTCTATAGTAAAGCGGGTGCCGGATTTATGCGTGGATTCAAAACTGATCTTACCCTTGTGGGTATCGGTGATTATCTTGCGGATAACATATAGCCCTAACCCTGTCCCTTTGCGGGAAGAAGTCTTGGTAGTGAAAAACGGGGTGAATATTTTTTCGCTGTTATGTCCGTAGATACCCATACCATTATCATCTACGAGGATTTCAATTGTCTTATCTGTTTTCTGGCGGGCAGATATGGTAATTTTGCCGCGGTATCCCGGCTCATTGAGAGCAGCCTTACGCTCATTGATGGCATCATAGGCATTATCAATGAAATTAAAAAACACCTCCTGCAATTGTACGAAGTTACCCTTGATGTTGGGAATTTCTTTAGCGTAGTTCCGGATAATATCTATTTCTGAAAGCTTCACCTTATACTTAACCATATCTAAAGTAGCATCAAGGATCTGATCCATGGTCAACGGCTCCAACCCCTCGTCTCCTTTACGGGTATATTTCAGGATCCCTTTTACTACCTCGCCGCCCTGGATCACATTGGACTTGATGCGGTCTAAGGCGTAATTGATGCCTTTGATCATCTCCTGGATTTCAGGAGTGCAATTTGAGGTATCAGTCAATCTTATAGTATCTATCGTGTCTCCGGCAATAAGCGATAACGCGTGGAAACGGTTATTGATCTGGTGCGACAACCCATCGGCCATAGTGCCCACGGTAGCCATCTTCTCTGCCTGGGCGATCTGCTCCTGCATCTTCTGGGTCTCTTCGTAGAACTGGGCGTTTTCAATGGCCAGCGCGGCCTGATTGGCAAGCACCTGAAAGACATTCAGGTCTTCGGGAGTATAGATCTGCCCCGATAATTTATCACCTAAAAGGATTATACCAATAAGCTTATCTTCCAGGAAACTGGGTATAACTACCGATGCGCCCAATGAACGCATATTATCCTCAAGCTTCTTAAATGCCGGACTGGCTTCATCCTGCATCTGGCGCTTTACTTCCTCATAAATAAGGGATTGGTGTTTCAAAATAAGCCAGGAAATTAGCGGAGCATCGGGAGTAATCTTAGGAATAAATTCTCTATTTTTGTCTCTACTCACCTTTAGAATATATTCCTGGACATCCTGGTCATAAAGATAGATCGCGGCGTAGGCAATCCTAACGGTCTTGGTGATGATATGGGTGATCAAGTTAAGCAGCCTGTGTAAATCGCGGATACGGGTCATACCAATGGAAACCTGCTTGAGGGTGTCCTGATAGCGTTTCTGTTCCCGGAGAAGCCGATTTTCCGCACGGCGCTCGAGGAAAATATAGACGAACGGGCCAACCGTGGCCAAACCGGCCATCAATCCCAGAGGCAATATCCACCACTGCGGGCCCAAAAACTCAATTAGCCATCCCCGCAGGAATCCCGCAACGGCAAACGGTAAACCGAGAATCAGGGTATAAACCGCGATAAAAATACCGGTGCGGGTGATAGCGACCGAAATATCCATGAGGCGATAACGCAGGATGGCGATACTAATTGTAACGGCATAAAGCCATACAAAATGAGAACCGATTGGTGGAATTTTAATCTTATACCATAAAGGGAAGGTTGTTGCGCCGCCCAAAAATCCGACCACGGTAGCAAAAAGGATATATTTACACTGGTTCTTCTTCTGGGCAGTCAATTGAGCAGATGTTCTATACAATAAAAGGCATGAATAACCTATTAACACGAAATAAAAAAGAACATAGAAACTAAACAAAGGGCCTGCATCGGGATAATAACAATTCACGGGTAGCTTATAGCTAACGCTTCTGACATATAATAAAGGCGAGGAATTAACCAGCAGGAAAAAAATAGTTATTATATAGCTTGCAAAGAGAATTTTTTTCTGTTTCTTATCATTCTCGAGCTCTAAAAATGAGTAAACGAAATAGTAGAAAGTAAACGGAATAAAATCTGCTCCAATCATTAAAATTCGGCTATATATCAGTCCTGCCTGATCACTGCGCGAATTGAACATTAATCCCAGGAAAAGACTCCAGAAGGCAATACTTAAACTCATAAAGAACCATCTCTGATTTACTTTGCTTTTGGGATTTTTAAAATAGACCAGGATACCGACATAAGAAGCGGTAACGGTGGTCAACCACGCTGTGATCACATATAAACTTAGCATATTATAAACTATTTTTGGCTACACAATATTGCATTACTTTACTGCCTTGAGCTATAATTTGTAAATGCTGCGCGGGGAAACCCGCATCGAGAAAGATTTTACGAAACTGCGCCTCAGAGCGATAAATCAAGTTCCATTCAGCCACCCACTCCATCCAGCCGGCAGATGAATTACTATATTTATCCCTGACATTCGCGACAGCTAAAATACCATCGTTTTTAAGCAATTTTCTTAGATTCCCGACTAAACGCACAGCTACTCGCTCATCTAAATAGTCAAATAAACCTGTGGAATAAATCAAATCGTATTTATTCGCGATCTCCTCTGTTACGTCCTTCTTGAGAGCTATGCGAATGGCATTTTTTTGTGAAAAATTGACATTACCTGCTTCGCTTAAAAGTTTTTTTGCATATTCAAGCGCGTTTAAGTCTAAATCATAACAATCGAAGATCGCTCTTGAGAAATAACCCCCTTTATCTTCATCGATCAATTCCTTGATCTCTCTTGCCGGGCCGCATGCCAAATCCATTATTCGGATGTCTTTTCCGTTACGCCCCTTTATCCCATCAAGAATAATTTTCTTAAAATCATCCTTTCTTTCCCGGACAGCCTTGCAAACAGCTAAAGCTTGAAAATAATTATCCCATAGCCTGTCAAAACCGTTTGTGCGGGGACAATTACGATAAATTTCGTCGATAATCTTGAAGTCTCCGGAATAACCAAATGGCTTATCAAAGCTCCATTTTATAAATTCCCCGAATAAAAAATACCTTCTGTATCTTTTTTCGAATATCCTCTTTAGTTTATAGACTTTCGACTCCAGTCTGGTAATATTTTCTTTCTCAAATACCTGAATATCCCGATAAATCTTATCAACGGCTAAATTGAAGACCTCCTGGAATTTTATCCAATCCCCGGGCTCCTTCGCTAAGTGCGCCTGAAAATGCTGGCTCATTTTACGGTAATAACGAACTTCGGCAAATATATTCGAAGTCAAAGTGGCCATATTATTTTAATGCCTCCCTCACCTTATCCACCAACTCCGGGATATCAAATGGTTTATAAATATAAGCTATCGGGTCCAGGGCCTTGGCTTTATCTTCCATCTCTGTGTCCGCGTATCCTGTAATAAATATAACCGGAGTGCGTTTAACCTTTTTCTTATCTAAGTTTTCGAAAATTGAATGGACGCTTTCCGCCCCATTCAAACCGGGCATGCGCATATCCGCGATTATCAAATCAAAATCTTCCTCCTCCGCCATAACGATCGCGTCCTGGCCGTTTTTCGCGATAAAGACTTCAAAAGCGTTTTTCTCCAGCAACTTCTTTAATGACCTGACAATCAACTCCTCATCGTCAATCACCAAAATTTTTTTCGCCATTTATACCCCCTATATAGTATCACACTTCAATCTTCTTAATCCCTAATGCCTTACAAATAAGCGTCAGCCTCTCCAGGGTTATATTATTATTGCCCTTTTCGATATTGGAGATATCGGGCTGGCTTATGCCAAGCATAACTGACAATTCTCTCTGGCTTAGCCTGCGGCGTAAACGCGCTTCCTTAATCATTTTCCCAACCCTTAAGAATTGGACGGGGGCAGTTCCGACAGGCCTGTTTTGTTTACGCCCATATTCCTCCAAAAGCCCTTCGTATATGGACTGCCACCAGTCCCGGAAATCCGATGACTTATCGACCCTAAACCAATACTTCTTAATATCCGGCCAAGCGGCTACAAACTTTTTTTTAGTGAGCAACGAAAAAAGCTCCCTGGGCTTATCGCAACGCGAGAGAAAACTTACCATCCGCACAACAAATTTAGGGTGCCGCGGGTCAGCGAGTATCTGCCTGGTTTCTTTCAAGGCTTTAGGATTCAAATCCCAAAAATATTTCGCTATCTTCACTCCTCTATTTCCTCCCTGATGAATATTTTCATCTCATTCTCAAGATAAAGTATCATTTCGCGGGAATTAAATTCCTTATCATAAATACCCAAATCCAAAAGCTCCAATTTCATATCCTGGCGGGAAAATGTGCGATACCAATGTACCATACCTCTTTGCAGCTGCCGGGGGAGCTCTTTTAAGAAATTATGCAGGGGCATTATTTTCTTTGATAGCAGATAGACATCAAATACATCTCGAGCCTTCTGGCGACCTTGTGTAACAATTCTGCCTATATCATCCATGGCGGATATTGTACCTGCGATGGCTCCGATTTTCTGGAAGTATATATTCTTAGCGCTATATACCCGCACGCCGTCAAATTTATTTATCTTCGGATTCTGGAATTCTACGTCCTCCACGAAATCAATCTTCAATGGGCGGCTTGAACCCATAATAGGCGCCGTGTAAAACCTAACCCTTGCCTTCCTAGGAGCAATGAATTCATTCTCTAGCTTTAGCTTCTTGCTGACAGAAGCCCTAAACGCCGTAACTAATTCTTCTATCTCTTTGATATCGTAATCCGGAGAAAAAAAATCTAAATCCGCAGAGAATCTATGCTTTAAGTAATAAAGCTCAAGCGCTGTGCCTCCAGCAAGGGCAAAATGGCGCGCCTTCTTGGCAAAAACAGCTAATATTTTATCCTGCGCCTGTCTTATTTTATGGTCCATTCTTTAAACCCTTAAAGTTATATATGTTATAACCTATATCTAATATATAGTATAACCTATAATTTCGGATTGTCAAGAATAAATTTTATCTCTACAACATAAAAGTTGTTTTGTTAGGAAATCTACTACTTTTAAGTTGTAAAATTACTTTTCAAAAGATGCCTGTTTCGCCACCGGCAGCTGCACCGTAAAGACCGCGCCCTTGTCCGGCTCGGAATGGGCGGTGATCTTACCGTTATATTTTTCGACTATGGACTGGCAGATGGACAAGCCCAGGCCCAACCCCTTGCCTACATCCTTGGTGGTAAAAAACGGGTCAAATATCCTCGACATTACCTCTTTAGCCATCCCGGCCCCGTTATCTTTGATTTTAATGCTGATCCAGTCATGAGTCTTAGAAAGCGATATTTCTATCAAGCCGATCCTCTTGACCAGCCTGATGGCATCACGGGCATTCAATACAATGTTGGTAATAACCTGCTCCAGCTCATTGTGGTTGGCAGTAACCGTGTATTTTTCATCTTTAGCGTTGACCGCTATATGGATATTCTCCTGTTCGAGTTGATAACGCAGGAAGGCGACGGTATTATTTATCACGCCCGCCAGATCCACCTCTACCAGGTCGGCCGCATCCATAGGCCGGCGGGCATAAACCATTAGTTTTTGCACAATGGTGCGGCAGCGCTTGGTCGCCTCTTCTATCAATTCGAGCGACTCGCGGTCAAATTCCGCGTCGGGCGTGTCCGAGGACAGAAGCATCTGGACATTAGTTAATATTGCCGCCAACGGATTATTTATCTCATGGGCTACCCCTCCGGCAAGGGTACCCACGGTGGCTAATTTTTCCGCCTGGACCAGCTGTTTCTGCACATCAACTAATTCTTTGGTCCTCTGCTTAACCTGCTCTTCGATATTCTCGTATAACAGGGAATTAGAGATAGCGATCGTAGACTGATTCCTTAATATCGTCAAGAAGTTAAAATCCGCCGCGCTATACCGTTTGAGATTCGCTTTTTTACCGAGGTTGATCATCCCCAACAACTTCTCGTTCAAAACCAGCGGAACGACTACCAGGGCTTCCGTACGGTTAAAGTAATCTATTGCCGCTTCCTTTATCGGAGCGTAGGCCGGGTCGATATCCACAAAATCCTTATGAATAATTTTATTATTTTTAGCCAGCCACTGACAAAAATCATCATTCACGCTTAGTCCTTTAGCCTGAGTATTCTCATCTCTCGCGCCGGCCAAGTGGTAACTTTTTTTCGCTTCGTTATATATCAGTATCGCCACACGTTGCGGATACAGGGTATCCATAAGGGTATGTTCTATGCGCTCGATCAGCTGGTTGATCCCTTTTAAGTGGACCAGCTCTTCCGTAAACCTGGTGGATATCTCTTCCAGGTCGTACTGCCCCCGCTGAAAGAAATGGTCGATCTTAGGCTGGAACGTCTTCACAAAGAACAAAAATAACATCAATAAAATTACCGAGGCGGCAAACCCTCCAGCGATATTAAGTCCTCTATACCAGGGCAAAATAAAATAAAACAGGATAACCAGCGGCGCGACTAAAGCCGCGTTGGTAAAGATCCAGGCAATGGTCTTATGCACCACTGTCTCGATATCCATAAGCCGGTAACGTATAATAGAATAACCCACGATGGTAATACAGGCAAATACCGTAATAAAGGCCATAAGATAAAGCGGGACGCCGTAATTGGGCAAAAATTCAATAGATCCGATAAAGGCGATGGAAAAAGCGGCTATTATCAACTTGGCCTGTTTCTTCTTTATCGGCAGCTGCTCTTTCTTGTAAACGTAAACAAAATTCTTTATTGCCAGCGACATAATTACAAAGAACCATACTATGAGCAGAAAATAGGCAATTCCCGCCTTAGGATAAAATCCCCACCGATAGCGCCATAGGCCGTTGATAAGCAGATCCGAATTAACGCATAGAAAATATAACGTAAGCCCGCATGTTAGATTGAATAACAATGGGCCCCAGCTGCTTTTCATGCCTTTTAGATTAGGCGTGGTTGCCCTCCAGCATACAGAGAAGAAATAGATCGTAGGCGTGATAAAGATGATCCCCAGGAAAGAAACATATTTAGCCCAGGCCAATGCGGCTGTCTTATCCAACGAGCTATAGATAGCCCCCAGTCCGACCAACCACAGCATCACGGAAACGCAAGCCAGCATATAAGAAAAATTTATGAGCGATTTTCTATTCTGGATGAGGATAAAGATCCCCTCGGTCAAGGTCAGGAGCCCCACCGTAAAATAAGGGATGGCGTAGAGATTTAAAAAGTAATTATTGAGGCTGAAAATGTTATTTGCCATGCGCCTGTTATCCTTCCCTCGCTATTTCTTCGATCGCAGATAAATAATCCATGATCTTGTCTTTAGGGCCTTTAATGCTTACCGGACAAACTATCGCGTTGTCTTCGGTCGGCTTAAAAAAGTTCCCGATAGCAATAAAACCGTCTGTATGTATATCGCTTGAAGGGGCGACAAAGAAATCCGCCCTATCAATGATACTTACGCCGATACTGCCGGCAAACTCTCTTGCCGCAGAGGGCAAAATTTTCGATACCAGCGTATAAAAAACCGGCGGCAAGAACGTGTAGGTTTCGAATAATTCGTAATTCTCGCTTTTACGGAGCATCGTCAATTTGACCTGCCGGTTGAACTCTTCCTGGAATCTCAAAAATGCCCCTTCAGGATCATCCCTGTCAAAAAATAAACCGGGCCTGATCAGCACGAACCCCAGAGACCTTTCCCGGTTATTGCGCCCCGGCAAGTTCATGGGTATAAGGAATTTTTTGCCGCGAAAAACAGGGTGATTCCCCATCTTCCATAATAACAGCCTGAAAGTAGTAATACATTTTTTCTCATGCTCTATATGCTCGTGATTAGCCTTATGGGCGGCGTCAACGAAATGTTTAAAATTAACAAACCGATGAATGCTATACGTACTGTCCTTTCCATCCCGCGTCGAGCATAATCCCGCGGCAATATCTTTCCTGTAAGTAGACGCGGGATATACTACCTCTTTGTCTTTAGCCCATTTAGCTTTTAGATCCTCCAGGGCTTCCAACATCGGCAGGCCGTCTATACAAACATGGTGGCACTGGAACCATAGATCGGATTCACGCGTAGAATCATTTAGCCTGCAGATAATGTTGAATACTCCGTAGCCGGGATGTTTGTGTTTAATGAAATCCGGGGGCGAAAACCGGTCATATTCCTGCCCTGAGGTCATCTTTTCAAAATGGACGATAATACTGCTCAGGATCCTATCGATATAACGTTGGGCCAAAGCGCGATCCATACCCGTGCCGGATAACCATCTCTTCAACTGTCTTTTAAAAACCAGCGGCCGCTTTTTATCATCCAGCCCCTTGGTCCTGTTATATATCTCTATGAACCCCCTGTTCAACTCTCCCCTGGACTTATCGTCAATGCTATCAAGCGGCTCTCCGGATGGATCCAGAAAAGGAGTTATGCCTTTTAAGGTTCCATCGTCATTAAAATCGGCTTCGACTATATCTATCTCATTTTTCTTTATTCTCTTCGCGCAAAAATTTCCCCAGACAAGCTGCCAATGCGTTGCAGGATGCTGCCGGAAGAACTCAACCAAACCCCGGATCACCTCTTCCTCGGCAGAAAAAGCCAGACCGAAACAGGCCAGCGCAAATTTGGATTGTTCGGTGCGCAAATATACCTGCGTGATCTTTCGCCAGCCGTCTTCTTTCGGCCTCAGACCCAGCTTTTTAAAAAGCTGTAAAAATTTAATCGTCAAGAATAGGAGGAATACAGTTGGCGTCCAGTTATGGACTAACCGCCGCATCTTTAACATAGCCATTCCTTTTATACCAGTCAACCGCTTTGACCAGTGTCTCCCTGATCGGAGTGATTGTATAACCCAGTTCTGCGATAGCCTTAGAATTGTCAAGTCTAACCGGCGTATTACAGAATCTTAACCCTTCACTGGGGATAAGCGGCTTCTTGTTTAAAATAAAAGCGGATACCATCTCATCGAAATAAACAAAACTCAGCAATAATGGATACGGGATCTCTGTCCGCGGCCGCCTGACTTGCGAGATATCCTCTAATAAGCTGAATATTTCCTGAAAAGTGTATTGCCGGCTGTCACATAAGATATATTTGGCGCCGGGGCGCCCTTTTTCTATCGCCGCGACATACGCGCGAGCCACATCATCCACGTCCGCTATCGACAGATGGGCTTCAAAATAACAAGGATACTGCCTGTTTAAGAACTTGACGATTATTTCTCCGGAAGGAGTGGGTTTGTAATCTCCTTCGCCAAAAATGATGCCGGGGCTTAATATTAAAGCCGCCGAGCCTCTATCGCAATATTTTAAAACCTCCTCTTCAGCCTGAAGCTTTGAACGGGCGTAATGGCTGGTCTTATCCGCCATTGCGGCGACGCTGCTGGTAAAAATAAACCTCTCCGCATTATACCTTAAAGAAGCCTCCAGCAGGTTCTTCGTGCCGCCGACGTTTACCTCATATATATCACTTACATCTTTATCCCACCACGGATAAAATCTATAGATCGAAGCCAGATGCATTATTATCTTGCATCCGGGGACGGCCCTCTCTAAATCCTGCGGATTAATCACATCGCCGCAGACTAACTCAATATCCAATGCCTTAAGCGGGCTGTTTTCGTTTATCGACCTTACCAGCCCCCTGACCGGGTATCCGGCATTAATCAAATGCCTTACTACCGTTCGTCCTAAAAAGCCGTCAGCCCCGGTAACCAGAACCTTCTTATCGAACATGGATGGATTCTCTTATTTTATCTAACAGGGAACCATCAACCAATCTATTGCCCCAGTAAAAGGGAGCCGGTTCAAAACCGTGCTTTTTACCGAGGGCCCTTATTTCGTCTATTTTTTCCGTGGTGATATTCCCTCTGCCGTAACTGAATTTCTCATAACGTTTTTCAAACGCCAGGATGATCGCTTCGGCAAAACACCCATAGATAGTATTGGTGGAAGGCAGACCTACATCAATAGGCAGCTCTAAAGGCGTCGGGCAGGTTGCCAGCCCTCCTGAAAAGATAAGGATATCCTTTCTATCCGTGGGCATATAAGAAACATTCTTGGGATAGCCCACATCGCCGATGATCGCTCCGGGCTTAAACCATTCGATTTTCAGGATAGAGGCGCTGGCGCTGGCCGCGGCAATAACGATATCCGCGTCCCGCACCGCCTCCAGATTATCCGTAGTTGCGATTATCTTGGCCCTGCGCCTTTTCGTTAACTCCGCGTGCAGCTTATTAAGGTTTGCCTTGGTCCTGCCGGTCACCGCGACCTGCCTGGCCCGGTCGGCAAAAGCCCTGGCGCAGGCGCTTCCGATATCGCCGGTCCCTCCGACGATAGCCACCTTGGCGCGGGAGATATCCAGGCCCAGCAGCCCGGCGGCCTTGGTTGCGCCGTCTATAGCCATAGCCGCGGTAAAGGTATTGCCGGTAGTAACCGGAACATCCACCTCATTGGCGATCTCCTGGCCCACCCTCTCTGCTACGATAGAAGTAAAACCTCCCAAGGTCACTATCCCCACGCCGTTTTTCTCGGCAATCTTGCAGGCCTTGACCACTTTGGAAAACACTACCCAGACATCCCGGTCGATCATATCAGGGATAAAAGTCGCTACCACCAGACATCCGTTCACCGTCTGTCCGGTTAAAGACTTAAAACCCATGATATCGCAGAGCTTAAAAGAAGGGGTAATATGATAGAGCTTATCCAGGAATTCCCGCGAAGGCATTTTAAAATCCGGATTCATCATCTTCAGGGATTTTTCAAGATGATAGAAATTATAAAGGTGTCCGATGATACCGAAGCCGGCGATCTTCTCACTAAGCCCCTGCTTGTAGTTAAAATAACGTAAAGAAATCAATCTCCGTTCCAGGGCCTCAAGTATGGTTTCAAAATTACGGGTGAGTATCTTCTCCACGTAGGCATCCGCAAAATCAGAAATACCGGGAATACCTACCCTCATATAAACTTCTACCTCGACCTCCGTACCCGCGGGATGATCCCTCAATGTCCATTTACCCCTGAACTCCGCCAGGTCACCTTCGATAGCTTCGAATTTAATCGTATTATTAATAAAATCCAGGGTATCTGTCTCTGTCCAGCTGATGGGAACGCCGTTGACCTGCACGCGCCAACGGGTCTGCATCACGTTACGCTTCCTCTGGATGACCTGGGCTTCTTTTATGCAGGGTATATAACCGGGGAAGTCCTGGATCTTGGTCAATAAACGGAACACCCGCCATTTTTCGGCCGGGATAACGCGGGTAATCTTAATTTCGATCAATCCTTTATCCGGCATAGATCATCTCCTTGTCCACAAGGACAACACTTGCGCAATTCCGCTTAGCGCAAGGTGTATCACAAGGACAACACCCGCGCAATTTTCGCCGCTAGGCGAACACTGGCCCAAAACCTATCTAGGCCAGGTGCCTTATTAGCGCGGGGTGTCTAACATTTCCTTAATTATATTTCTTATACGAAAGATACCTTCCTGCAAATATACGTCGTCAATGATATCATCGAATTCCTTTAACAAAAACACGGGTTTGGCGATTTTCAGTTTTATGGGAACGCGCCTGGGTATGCGCTCGCCAAAAGGAAGCGCCTGGAAAGTCCCCAATATAGCGCAAGGCACAATCGGCCGGCCGGTCTTCAATGCCAAAAGCGCAGCCCCTCTCCTGAACTCCTTGAGAGTGCCGTCGCGGCTCACCCCTCCCTCGGGGAATAACCCCACATTCTTATTCTTCATCAGCAGATTTACGGCCTTCTCAGAAACGCTGCCGCTAGGCAAGGCCTCGGCCAGAGCCAGGATCCACTTGACCCAGAGCATCCGGTGAAGGTCGCGTAAGGCAATACAGTATATCTTCCGGGGGACCGCCGCCATGATCAAAGGCGGGTCCAGAAAACTATTATGGTTGGCCACGATGATAAAATTTGTTTTTTGAGGTATATTCTCCAATCCCTCCACCTTGAGCCTGAAGAATACTTTAGCCACAAACACGAAAAACGACCTGAGTATCCAATACCACATATTCTAGATATAAAGCGGAGCCTCGGGCACCCAGACTTCAAACCCGTGGCGCGCGGCAATATCCGCTATCTCCTCCATTTTATCAATATTGGTATCTTCGCTCCCGGAATAATCCGCGAATTTACCCTCTAAAGCCAGAAGCATTGTCTCGGCCATCGCAGCAAAAACCACGTTTTGCGGCAGGCCTTTTATCAAGCGGAGATTATTTGCCCGGGGAAGCCTGATAAAGCCCGCGCTAATAAAGCCTGCGCCTCGAAATGGATTCCGTTTCTGCAGGGACATTCCGGGATTAAAAATATAGCAAACAATACCGCCGGGATTTATGGTATCCAGAAAGTTGAGTTCGTCCTGCAAATCACCGCTGAGGAGCACAATATCCGAACCTTTGACTGCCGCGTCTATTGTATCGGCCAGGGAAATTTCAATCTTTGGGTTTAAAAAAAGCGTCTCTTCGCTGAGCCGCTTTGCTTTATCCTTGTCCGGGTCAAAAATGGCTATTCTCTTAACAACGCCGGATAATTTTTTGCAGCATAAGGCAACTGCGGAATCGCTTATGCCTATTGCCGCGAGCGAAGTATTCTTTAGGTCAATGCGCCTCAGGTGCGCCATGCGATAGATCGCCTCGTATGCAGACCAGGCAATAAGGGATTTTCCGGTAGTCAGGGGGATCTTCAGTTTAGCGCATACCGCACCCCATTTATGCGCCAGAGGTTCACCCGAGATATCAATCCCCAGGATACCGGCGCCGTTCTTTAGAGAAAAGGCCTCGATTTCAACTAACCCATCAATGAGCGATGACTCTTTCAGTATTTTATCCTTTGACCCGTCAAAACAACGGCTAAAAAAGTACCCTTCAACCTCATCCCCCGTTATCGAGCGTATTTTTTTCCGCGCAAAACACTTGCCGTGACATAACAAAGAAAAAAATGAATTCGCGCAGGGATTCTCCAGCTTCAAAACAGCATTTTTCCTGCGCGTGCCTTGAGCTAATGACGGACAGCTAAAAAAAGTAAACCCCGTTAAAGAACTTCGTCCTCTAATAGCAGTTTTCTCTAATAAGGTAAATATCTTCTTAAACACTGATGCGGCGCTCCTTGTGCTGGGTATTATAATCCAGTTTTTCTTCTATCCATTTCTCGATGTATCTCTTATGGAATCGCCAATCTGTGCCGATCTTAAAGGCAGGTATCTTCCCCTGCCTGGCATATTTATGCACAGTCAAAGGATGTATGCCCAGATATTCAGCGACTTCTTTGGTGGTCATAATCTCTTTATCTTTAATCATTATGCACCGCCTTTTCTCTTATGGGAAACATTCCACGGGCTTGCCCATTCAGTGACATCGCCGCAGTCAGGCGGCGCACCAATCCATTGTCCCAGAAAGGGACACACCAATTGCTCCAATGCAATTGGGTGCCTGATAGGATTGGTGCCTTCGCCGATGTAAAGGCGGGGCAAACTTAAATATAGAATTGTTAATTTAGACATATCTACAGTAATCATATGTATACATATAAAGCCAAGCTTTGTCAAGCAATATTGTTCGAGCGAGGCAAAACCTTTATCTTCGTCCCTGCCTGCCGGCAGGCAGGGACGAAGCTCGAAGAATAAAAGTTTTGCCGAGTCTAGAACAAAAAAAGCTAAAAAATGGGCGGCCTTATTTTAATTTAGGAACCGCCCTTCAAATATCCAATTATTTTAAACTACTCTATCTCCGCCAGCGTATCTCCTACGTGGGCTGTATCACCTTCGTGCAGTAAAATCTTGCCAAGCGTGCCGGAGACAGGACAAGGCAGATTGAAAGTTGCCTTATCCGTAGCCAGTTCAACCAGGTCATCTTTTTCATTTACTTTATCTTTTTCCTTAGAAAACCAATAGGAAACCGTGGCCTTTTCAATTCCTTCTCCCAAGGGAGGCAAAACTACTTTTATCATCTAACCCTCCAATTTGCTTAAACTTATCGAGCAGCGCATCTTTCACTTCATCGATCTGGATAGTCCTGCCTGCTGCATTTTCCAACGATACCATCTTTATATCCATTCCGCAGGGACGGATCAGGCGGAAATTATCAAGATCGCCCTCCTTGATATTAATGCTTAGGCCGTGAAAGCTTACCCAGCTTTTCACCGCGATACCTATAGAGGCGATCTTACTTTCCTCGACCCAAACCCCGGTTAATCCGCAGCGCTGTCCGGCCTTAGCCCCAAAATCAGCCAAAGACAAAATAATTACTCTCTCCAGCTGACGAAGAAACCAGCAGATATCCTTCTTGAGATACCTAAAATTAAAAATAGGATAAACCGTAAGTTGTCCGGGGCCATGATAAGTAACTTCTCCACCCCGCTCTATCTCCAAGACCTTTATCCCTCTTATTTTAAGTTCATCGCCGGTTGCCAGAATATTATCCCTGCGCGCAAGCCTTCCCAGGGTGATCACCGGATAATGCCGGCAAAAAATCAATGCGGATGGATAAATCCCGGCTTTGACCTTCAGGAAGATATCTTTCTGAAATTGCCAGGCTTTTTCAAAATCAATAAGCCCCAGATCATATATTTCGTAATCCATATCAAATTATTAACCCCGCTCCTGCACGCAAGGCGGAATTAAGCTACTGCTTCGTGAATGCTTTCGCAAAGGGTAGGATGGGCAAAAATAGTTTCTTTTAACTGACTGATAGTAATACGGCAGGACGCGCCAAGCCCTAAGACGCTGATCAATTCGGTCACGCGGGGACCGATAAGGCTTGAACCAAGGATCTGCCCGGATCTTTTATCCGAAACTATCTTGATAAACCCTTCTGTTTCATCTAAAATGCGCGCCATACCTGAACCCATAAAATCAAACCTGTGCACATCTATTTCTTTTCCCTGCTGCGCAAGCCGCTCCTCATCCTGCCCCACGCAGGCGATCTCCGGATCGGTAAATATACAGCTGGGCACAATTGGATTCACGGCTTTCTTTAGGTTTTCGGGACGAGCGATATTTTGCGCCGCGATTACGCCCTGGTAAGAAGCAAAATGCGCCAGCATTACCTGTCCGGTTGAGTCGCCCGCGCTATAAATTCCCGGGACGCTCGTGCGCAAATACTCGTCCACGCATATTTTTTCTCTCTCTATTTTAACCCCGACATCCTCTAACCCCAAACCCCGGGAATTCGCAACCCTTCCTATAGAAAGCAATACAAGCTCATAATCGCTAAGGGGAAAATCTTTGGCGTCGCTATTGGTATTAACTTTAATACCCTTTTTCTTAAAAATCGTCTCCAGCCTTCTGGCCACCTCGCGATCAACTCCCGGCAAAAGCTGGGGTAACTTTTCCACGATAGTAACGTTTGCGCCCAATGAAGCGAAAAGACCGGCAAATTCGCATCCGATCACTCCCCCGCCGATAACCAAGAGCGAGGCGGGGATATTCTTGATCTCCAGTAACTCGTCGCTGGAGATTACTTTTTGGCCGTCAAATTTCAAGGCCTCCAGATGCATGGGGCGCGAACCGCTGGCGATAACAATAGCCTTGGTCTGTATTTCTTTATCCTTTAATCGCACGCAAGAAGAAGAAATGACCCTGGCCTCGCCTTGTATAACCTCAACTCCCCTAAGCATAAAATCCAGGCCCTGGCGCAACTGCCCTACCAGCCTATCTTTGCGCGCCTGGATCTGCGCAAAGTCTATGCGGGGGTTATCGACGATAACGCCAAAGTTTTTGGTTTTTTTGGTGAGATTGTATATTTTAGCGGATTGGATCAGTGCCTTGGTAGGAATGCAGCCGCGGTTTAAGCAAGTGCCGCCGATAAGGCCTTTTTCAATGAGGGCAACTTTAAGCCCTAAATCCCTGGCTTCTTTAGCGGCATTAGCGCCGGCCCAGCCGGCGCCGATTATCGCTACATCGTAAGACATATTATTGGATACTACTGAACTGCTCTTGAAGGCGAAGCGCGCTCTTTACAAATGTATCCTTTTCTTCCTGATCTAAATCTAATTCTATGATCTGCTCAATGCCGTCTGCCCCCAAACGACAGGGTACGCCGATACAGACATCCTTGACGCCATACTCTCCGTTGAGATATGCCGAGACTCCGATGATATGTTTTTCATCCCGGGCAATAGCCTTAACCAGCGAGCTGATAGCCGCGGAAGGCGCAAAATAGGCGCTGCCTGAACCAAGCAGCGAAACGATCTCCAAACCCCTGCCGGTAGTCTTATTAATGAGCTCTTCTGCTTTCTTAGCGTCGATCAACTTACCAAGCGGCGCATCACCTACCGTGCTTAAGCGCACCAAAGGCATCATCCCTTCGCCATGGCTTCCGATGACAATGGCATTCACACTTTGAGGAAATATATTCAATTCTTCCGCGATCAGGTTACTGAATCTGGCGGCATCAAGGCTGATGCCCATACCCATAACCCGGTTCGCTTTAAACCCGGTTATTTTTAAGGCCAACCTGGTCATCAGGTCCAGGGGATTAGTTACGATGATGAGTATTGTCTCGGGAGCGTATTTTTTCACCCCCAAGCATAATTCTTTGATAACCTGGGCGTTCTTGTTCAATAAGTCTTCCCTGGTCATACCGGGCTTACGCGGGAAACCGGCAGTAATGACCACTATATCCGAACCGCCTAAGCCAACCAGGTCATCAGTGCCTAAAACAGGGCTGTCAAATTTTAAAAGCGCGCGGCTGTCTTCAATATCCAGCGCCTTGCCGCAAGGCAGCCCTTTAGCGATATCAATGAGACAAACCTCAACCAGACCATCCTGGGCAATGCGCATGGCAGCCAGGCCGCCGACATTTCCTGCTCCGATAACGGATATCTTCATGTAATAATTAACCTACAAGTAATGGACATACCTGTGAGCGCACAATTATCCCGCACCAAAATTTTGAATTCAGCGGGATCCCGCAAAGCGGGAGAAATTTTTTGGCAGATGTCTGCAAGGAATTACTCATTATTTCATCCTGGCGATTATCGCGTCGGCCATCTCTTGCGTTCCGACGCTGGTAGGATCATCGCGGTTGGGTTTTAAATCGTAGGTTACGTATTTTCCTTCCTTGATCACTTCTTTAACGGCGTTCTCCAGGCGCTGTGCAGCCTTAGTCTCTTTAAGGTAACGCAATAAAAGCACACCTGACAGGATCATGGCCGTGGGATTAACCTTATTTTTACCGGCGTATTTGGGAGCTGAACCGTGCACTGCCTCGAATACCGCTATCCCTTCGCCGATGTTCGCTCCGGGGGCAATACCCAGGCCGCCGATAAGCCCGGCACAAAGGTCAGACAGGATATCGCCGTAAAGATTAGGCAGCAGGAGGACATCAAAATTATGCGGCTTTTGCACCAGCTGCATGCACATATTATCCACTATCGCTTCCTCAAAAAGCACCTTCCCCTCGTATTCCTTTGCCACTTCGCGCGCTGCCCTTAAGAATAACCCATCGGTGAATTTCATGATATTAGCCTTATGCACGGCCGTGACTTTCTTGCGGCCATTCCCTAAGGCGTACTCAAAGGCAAAACGCGCTATGCGCTCCGAAGCAAATTTTGAGATAGGTTTAATGGAAAGCCCGGAATCCGCGCGGATCTTCTTCCTGGTATATTTTTCAATATCCTTGATCAAGGCCAGTGTCTCAGGCCTGGCCTCCTCAAATTCTATGCCGGCGTATAAATCTTCGCTATTTTCGCGCACCACTACCAGATCAATATCTTTGTATAGGCTTTTTACTCCCGCGTAAGACTTAGCCGGGCGCAGGCAGGCATATAGATCAAGCGCGTGCCTTATAGCTACGTTGACCGACCGGAATCCCGTGCCTATAGGCGTAATAATCGGGCCTTTAAGCGCGATGCGGTTTCTTTTTATGGAATCAATGACTGCTTGGGGTAGAAGCTCTCCGTATTTATCCAAGGCAACCTGGCCGGCGGTCACTTCTTCCCATTCGATCTTTAATCCCGTGGCATCAATGCAGCGCCGGGCCGCCTCAGCCACTTCAGGACCAATTCCATCACCGGGAATTAATGTTATCGTATACGACATATTTTAGCGGATAGCGGATAGCGGATAGCGTATAGCATCGTTATTAAACGCTATACGCTAAACGCTCTACGCTAAATTTTCAATTCTCCATGTTTTTTTAGATAAGCCACAATCCCGCCCGCGCGCAGCAATTCCTGCATAAAAACGGGCAGCGGCTTAATGCCAAGCTCTATGCCTTTAGTAGTATTCCTGACGATCCCTTTATCGATATCAATATCCAGAATATCGTTTTCATCGATCTTATCCGTGTCTGCCTCTATTAAAAGCAGCCCGATATTAAAAGCATTGCGGTAAAAAATACGGGCAAAACTCTTGGCCATGACCGCTATAATCCCGGCCTCCTTAATCACCAGCGGCGCCTGTTCGCGCGAAGAGCCCATACCGAAATTGCTCCCTGCCACCAGAACGGTAGCGCCGGGGACTATTTTCTTGGGGAAATCCGGTTCGATATCTTCCATGATATGCCTGGCCAATTCCTTCATATCCGTAATGGAAAATTTATATCTTCCGGAGATGATAAAATCCGTGTTGATATTATCGCCTAATTTCAGGGATTTTACTTTAATGCCCATAATTAGATACTTTTCAGATCGTAGTCATTGCGAAGCCTCGCCACCAAAGGTGGCGGGCGAAGCCAGCAGCCTTGCCGCTAGACAGGCAATCACGTTTTAGAGATTGCTTCGGTCGCTTCGCTCCCTCGTAATGACAGCATATTCTCTATAGTTCCTTAAATTCCTCGATGTCCTTTACCTTGGACATGGCTACATCCAGGCTGATCATCCCGCTTTGATATAACGCCTTCAGGGATTTATCCATGGTGCACATGCCATACTGGGCGCCGGTCTGCATAATAGTGGGGATCTGCTCGATCTCCTGTTCACGGATAAGATTCCTTACGCCCGGCGTAGCGACCATGACCTCCGCAGCTAAGATTCTGCCTCGCCCATCCGCACGGGGAAGCAATAGCTGCGACACCACACACTGCAGGCAATCCGACAATTGCAACTTTACCTGTTGCTGCTGATAAGGCGGGAATACATCGATAATCCTCTCTACGGTCTGAGGGGCATCGGGAGTATGCAACGTTGCCAGGACCAAATGGCCTGTTTCTGCCGCCGTCAATGTGGTAGCGATCGTCTCCAGATCGCGCATCTCTCCTACGACGATCACATTGGGGTCCTGCCTTAAGGTATGCTTTAGCGCTTCAGCAAAAGACCGCGTATCCGCGTAAACTTCTCTTTGCTTGATTACGCTTTTCTTGTTACTAAAGATAAATTCTATCGGGTCCTCGATAGTAATGATCATACACTCCCGTTCGTTGTTGATCAGATCGATGAGCGCAGCCAAAGTGGTAGTCTTGCCCATACCGGTCGGCCCGGTTACAAGGATCAGGCCGCTGTGTTTGCGCGCCATGTCCGCGACTATCTGAGGCAGCCCCAAGTCCTGCAGGCCGGGAATAACCAGCGGCACGCGGCGCAAGGCCGCCTCCACGCATCCTTTTTGCATATGCACATTTACCCGGAAACGGTCCAGGCCGGGAAGGGCTATGGAAAAATCCAACTCCAGGTCCCGTTCAAATAATTCCTTCTGAGAATTAGAAAGCACGCTGTAGATCAGGCTTTTTAGCTTCTCGCTCTTTAATTTTTCCAGGTCGGTGCGGAAGATCTTGCCGTCGATACGCAATAAAGGCGGTTCATTCTCGGTAAGGTGCAGGTCCGATGCTTTTTTCTCGATGCATAACAACAGCAGTTCGCGTATCTCCATAACTCACCTCTTTCTTAAGAATTTTCTAGGGTCGCTGATTTTTCCGTTTACTGCCGATGCGCATACCGTTGCCGGCGAAGCCAGATAAATAAAGGCGCTGGGGTTCCCCATCCTGCCTTTAAAATTACGGTTTGCCGTAGAGATAACGGATTCTCCGTCAGCGGGTATGCCGTTATGCGTGCCCACGCAGGGCCCGCAGCCCGGGGCAACCACTACTGCCCCGGCCTTAATAAATACATCGATCAATCCCAGCCTCAACGCCTCAAGCAGGATCGTGCGGGATGCCGGGGCTATAATGAACTTCACTCCCTTTGCCACTTTTCTAGACCTTAATATTTTTGCCGCTATCTTTAGATCTTCCAGCCTTCCGTTAGTGCATGTCCCCAGATACGCCTCATTTATTTTGACTGCTTTTAGTTTGCCTATTGGTTGGGCGCTGTCCACACTATGCGGCCTGGATACCTGCGGCGCAAGGCGCGATATGTCAAATTCCAATACCTTTTCATAGCGCGCGTCTTTATCGGCTGAGATCGGCTTGATCTTCTTTGTTTTAACGCCCCGGCCGGATAACCAATCAATTACTTTTTTGTCTACGGGGGTAAAGCCGCACTTTGCCCCCATCTCCACCACCATATTGCAAATCGTAAAACGGCCGTCCATATCCAAAGAGTCGATTACCGGACCGCTGAATTCCACTGCCTTGTAAGTCGCCCCCGAGGCGCCCACTTGCGTAATAATATAGAGTATTACGTCTTTAGCGAATACACCTTTCGGCAATTTTCCTTTGACTATTATCTTGAAGGTCTCAGGGACCTTGAACCAGTTTTTTCCATTGGCCAGAGTAACCGCTAAATCCGTTGAGCCCACGCCGGTTGAAAAAACGCCCAGCGCCCCGTAGGTGCAGGTATGCGAATCCGCTCCCAAGACCAGGTCTCCGGGAAGGATCCTTCCGGATTCAGGGATAACCTGATGGCAAACGCCGCAGCCGATATCGTAAAGCTCCGCGCCGAATTGGCGGCCGGCATCGCGCATTTTCTTATGCACCCGCGAAACCCCTTCATTGGGAGACGGGGAACTGTGATCGATCACCATGCAAAAGGCCGTCTTAGGAACCGTAACGCCCAACTCCTTCATCCTATCAATGATGATCGCGGAAGTGCCGTCCTGGCCAAAGGTAAAATCCACCTTGCAGATGGTGAAATCCCCGGCCTCAAGATCCCTTCCGGAATGATTACTCAGTATTTTTTCGGCGATCGTATGTCCCATGGTCTATATTTTTTTCAGCCACCCTTCGAACCTGTCCATACCTTTTTCAATCTGCTCTAAGGAGGCGGCGAAACTTAAACGCACATAATCATCCCGGCCAAAACTCTCACCCGGTATTACCGCAACCAGCGACTCTTCAAGCAGGCGCGTGGATAAAGTTACGGAGTCAAGGCCGGTATTTTTTATGTCACAGAAGGCGTAAAAAGCGCCCTGCGGCCGGATGAAACCTATATTTTTAATCGCAGAGAGCCTGTCAACCAGATAATCACGGCGTTTCTGAAACTCCCCTTTCATAGTTTTTATAAAATCGTCCGGGGCTTTTAAGGCAGCTAACGCGGCCTTTTGCGAAATAGATGCCGGATTGGAAGTAGAGTGATCCTGCAGCCTGGATACGGCCTCAACGATATCAACCGGCCCCCCCAGATAGCCAATGCGCCATCCGGTCATAGAGTAGCTTTTGGAAAGGCCGTTGATAGTGATAGTCTGATTATAAATCTCTTTACCCAATGAAGCAATAGAAACATGTTTTAAATTATCGTAAATAAGCTTTTCGTAGATCTCATCCGAGATGACAAAAATGTTCTTCTCAACGCATATAGCGGCGATCTTATCCAATTCCTGGCGCGTGTAAACGCATCCCGAAGGATTGGAAGGAGTGTTCAGGATGAGCAATTTTGTCTTTGGGGTTATATGACGTAAGAGTTGCTCCGGGGTGACCTTAAAGCTGTCTTTCGCCTCTGTCTTAATAAAACACACGCCTCCCTGGGCAAGATACACCATTTCCGGGTAGCTTACCCAAAAAGGAAGCGGCACCAATACCTCGTCTTGAGGCCCTATAAGCGTCAAGATAACATTGAATATGCTGTGCTTTGCGCCGCAGGATACGACGATCTGGTTAGGGGCGTATTCCAGGGCGTTATCTCTTTTGAATTTCTCTATGATGGCTTGTTTTAATTCGAGGGTACCGGTGGAAGGAGTATATTTGGTGAACCCCAAGCGGATGGCTTCTATCGCGGCGTCTTTGATGAAATCCGGGGTGTCAAAATCAGGTTCGCCTGCGGCAAAACTTATGACGTCCTTGCCTTCGGATTTTAATTTTTTTGCCTTGGAAGTGATAGCAAGGGTCGAGGAGGGTTTTATTTTCTTTAGACGTTCGGCAAGACGATTATCTATACGCATCCCTACAGAGAATCTCTCTCTTTTTTAAAGATGCTTCTTAAGCCGCCTAAGAAATTCTTATTAGGCTTTTTATTGACCGGCGGTTTTTCCTTAACCGCGGGTTTCGCCTCGGGTTTTTGCTCCTTAGGAGCAGTTTCCTTTATCGTTTCGGCTGTAGTGGTGATCGGTTCTTCCTTATCATGTGACTCTGTATCTTTTTTCTTCTTTTTCAGGGGGGGCTCTTTCTTCTTGATCTCGGTCAATTCAAATACCACCATCCGGGCGTTATCTCCGCGCCGGGAGCCAAAATTAAGTATACGGGTATATCCTCCCGCCCGATTATTGAAACGCGGGGCCTCTTTAAACAGCCTGCTCACCAGTTCATGGTCGCCCAGCAGCTTAAACGCCTGCCTTTTTGCCGCCAAAGAATTATCTTTAGCCAACGAAATCAATTTGTCCACCATGGGCTTGGCAAGCAAAGCCCTTGCCTTTGTAGTCCTTATGGATTGCCGGATAAGCAGGTTCCTTACCAGGCTCAAGGCAGTAGCGCGCCGCCAACTGGCGAAACGGTTTAGCTGAAAGTGATTTACCCTGTGTCTCATTTTTTGGCTATCCCTTCTTCAATTTCTTGCTATCCACCTGCATACCCAAAGTCAGCCCCATTCCGGCCAAAAGCTCCTTTATCTCGGTCAAGGACTTCTTTCCGAAGTTTTTGAAGCTGAGCATCTCGTCCTCTGTCTTCTTCACCAGGTCCGCGATCACCTTGATATTGGCTTCCCGCAGGCAGTTTGAGCTGCGCACCGAAAGCTCGAGTTCCGATATCGGCAGGCGCAGCTTCTCATAAAGCACCACTTCCTCCTTACTCATCTCAAGCTCTTCTTCTTCGGCATCTTCGGGAAGCTGCCCGAAATTGACAAAGATATCCAGGTGCCTCTGCAGGATATTGGAGGCGTACAAAAGCGCGTCCTTTGGAGTAATGGCGCCGTTGGTCCAGATCTCTATATTGAGCTTATCATAATCTGTGCGCTGGCCCACGCGGGTATTCTCGACGTTGAAATTTACTTTATTAACCGGAGAAAAAAGCGAATCTACCGGTATGACCCCCGACGTCGTCTCTTCTTTCTTATTCAGCTCCGCGGGACAATAGCCGCGGCCCCTTGCCACCTCAAGCTCTACATGGAATTTGACATCCTTGGTAAGGGTGGCGATGTGCAGGTCAGGGTTGATTATCTCTACTGTGTCGTCGGCCTCGATATCCTTTGCCAAAATCACTCCCTTGTGGTCCTTCTTGATGGAAATCGTCTTGGGGATCTTGGAATGTGAATTTAACACCAGGCTCTTCAGGTTAAGCACTATCTCCGTGACATCCTCCAGGATGCCCGGGATGGCGGAAAATTCATGCTGGACACCTGCGAGCTTCACTGACGTAACGGCGCTGCCCTCGATCGCCGATAACAATACCCTGCGCAGGGAATTACCCAGAGTCACGCCGTAACCACGCTCAAAAGGGGCGGCGGAGAATTTCCCGTAGGTATTCGTATAGGTAGACTCATCGCACTCGAGCCTTTTTGGCAGCTGAAAATCTCTCCATTTTATACCCATCTATTTCCTCCTAGCGATTTGAATCTATTATTTGGAATAAAGTTCTACGATAAGCTGTTCCTGGATAGTCGCCGCGATATCTTCTTTTTGGGGAAGCCTGACGATACGCGCCTTTAATTCCGCGGGCGCGAACTCAAGCCACGTCGGCACGCTTCTATCCTTGGAAAGTTCCAGGTTCTCCTTTAGCTTATTCTTGGCCTTGTCTTTGGCCTTTAACTGGACCGTATCATTGACATCTACAAGAAACGACGGAATATTCACCCTCTTGTCATTCACGATTACAAAATTATGGCGCACGATCTGCCGGGCCTGCGAGCGGGATACCGCTACACCCAAGCGGAAGATCACGTTATCTAACCTGCGTTCCAATAACTGTAAAAGCACCTTCCCGGTAACGCCCTTGGAACGCGAGGCAACCTTAAAATAACGACGGAATTGTTTCTCCAGGACCCCATACATACGCTTTACCTTCTGTTTCTGGCGAAGCTGCACGCCATAGTTGGAAAGCTTCTGCCGGGTCTGCACATGCTGTCCGGGCATAGCCGGCTTTTTGGCTATTGCGCACTTGGGGGTGCTGCAACGCGGCCCCTTGAGGAACAATTTCTCTCCCTCACGCCGGCACAACCTGCATCTTGCTTCAGTATAACGGCCCATAAATTAAACTCTCCTTTTCTTTTTCGGACGACAACCGTTATGCGGGATAGGAGTGACGTCTTTTATCGAAGTAATCACCAGGCCCGATGCCTGCAATGCCCTGATGGCTGACTCCCGGCCAAAACCGGGCCCTTTTACGTATACCTCCACCTCTTTGATCCCGATATCCTTAGCCTTGCGCGCCGCGTCAGAGGCAGCCATCTGTGCCGCAAAGGGCGTGGATTTCTTCGATCCGCTGTAACCGACGATCCCCGGGGCAGACCAGACCAATACATTGCCCTGTTTGTCGGTGATAGTAATAATGGTGTTATTAAAGCTAGCCTGGATATGGGCTATCCCCGAGGTAATCCCCTTGGCCATCTTTTTCTTTTTAGCTTTTTCTTTTGTCGCCATATTTTTCTATTTCCCCTCTCTATTTTACTAACTAACGACCAGCGACTAACGACCAACGACTATTTCGCCGGCTTTACTCCAGCAGCAGGCGCTGCCTTCTTAACAGCAGGGCTTTCCGCCTTCTTGATCACTGCCATGCCGCCCCTGCGCGGGCCTTTACGCGTCCTGGCGTTAGTGCGGGTACGCTGTCCCCTGACCGGAAGCCCCTTCTTATGACGCATCCCCCTCCAGGAACCGACATCGACCAGCCTCTTTATATTCTGAGAGATATCCCTGCGCAAGTCTCCCTCGACTTTATAACCTGCCTTCTGAATAATATTGGTCACGCGCAATATCTCTTCTTCAGTCATATCCTTGGCGCGTTTATCCGGGCTTACCCCCGCCTCTTTAAGGATCTTATTGGATAAATCCCTGCCTACGCCGTAGAGATACATGAGAGAGATCTCTATTCTTTTTTCCTTGGGAATATCTACGCCTAATATTCTGGGCATATTCTCCTACTTTCGTTAACCCTGTCTTTGCTTGTGTTTGGGGTTTGTGCAGATCACAAGCACCACCCCTCTTCTTTTAACTATCTTACAATTATCGCAGATCCTCTTAACCGACGCTTTTACTTTCACCCCGTTAGACCTCCAATTCCTCTGATTTATTTCACCCTAAATGTAATTCTCCCCCGGCTCAAATCGTACGGAGAAAGTTCCAGTTTTACTTTATCCCCCGGCAGGATCCTTATGAAATTCATGCGCATCTTACCCGATACATGGGCTAGAACGATATGGCCGTTCTCCAATTTCACCCGGAACATAGCATTGGGCAGCGTTTCTACTATTACCCCTTCTGTCTCAATTAATTCTTCTTTCGCCATATCCTTCTGTTATGTTCTCGACTCGGCCAATATTTTACTTCGGCGATATCCGTTAGGCCGTGAGGATCTCCGGGCCTCCTGGGATGATAGCCACCGTATGCTCAAAGTGCGCGGAACGCAACCCGTCTTTGGTGAGCGCGGTCCAGGAATTATCGGAGATCTTCGACTCCCAGCCGCCGGCGTTGACCATCGGTTCGATCGCCAACACCATACCGTTCTTAAGAACAACCCCCTTGTGCGGAGCGCCGAAGTTGGGGATCTCAGGCTCTTCGTGCAGCGATACCCCTATGCCGTGCCCCACAAACTGCCTCACTACGGAAAAACCGCGCGCCTCCACATAGCCCTGGATCGCGTGGGAAATATCCGATAAATGATTATCGGCTTTTGCCCGCCTTATCCCTTCGGATAAGGACTTGCGCGTTACCTCAATGAGCTTGCTGGACCGGAAGTCCACCCTGCCTACGGGCACGGTCACTGCCGCGTCGGAAAAATAACCTTGATAATTGATGCCTAGATCAAGACTCAGGATATCGCCTTCCAGGAGTACCCGGGGCCCAGGTATACCATGCACGATCTCTTCGTTAACCGAAGTACATACGCTTGCCGGAAACCCCTTGTACCCCTTAAAGGCAGCCTTCCCCTTGGTTTCGGATATCAGCTGCTCGGCTAAATTGTCAATTTGTGCGGTAGATATCCCCGGCCGGACGTACTCACATAACTGCCGCAAAACCTTAGCCAGGATCCTGCCGGATTCCCTGAGCATCACCAAATCTTTTTCAGACTTTAAGGGAATCATCTGCGCCTTTAGCCAACTGGATAACCTGATCCAAGACTACACTCGAGGCGCCGTCGGCGGAAATACGATGCAATTTGTTCTGTTTGCTGTAATAATCGATCAGGCCCGAAGTCTCTTTTAGATACACCTCTAGGCGCTTCTTAATGGTCTCTACCTTATCGTCCTGCCTCTGATAAAGCTCCCCCCCGCAATTATCGCAAATGCCTTTCCTTTTAGGCGGCATATTAGTAACGTGAAAATTGCTTCCGCAGGAACGGCATACCAGCCTGCCCGAGAGGCGTTGGATGATTACCGGCTCGCCGGCATCCAGGTATGCCACAAAATCTAACTCCCGGTCCATCTTTTTAAGCATAGCGTCCAGGATCCCGGCCTGACTTTTATTGCGCGGATAACCGTCCAGGATAAAACCCTCTCCTGTGTCGGCTCCGGCGATCCTCATTTTTAGCATCTCGGTAAGAAGCTCATCCGGGACCAGGGCCCCTTTATCCATAAAATCTTTTGCCTCCAGACCCAGGCTCGTCCGGGCCTGAACATTCTGACGCAGCATATCGCCGGTTGAGATATGCGGCAGCTTAAGCCTCTCGGCTAAAACCTTTGCCTGAGTGCCTTTCCCCGCTCCGGGAGGGCCTAATAGAATAATTATCATTACCTTCTTCCCCTGATGTGCGCGCCCTTAATGAATCCCTCGTAGTGATGCATTAATAGATGCGATTCGATCTGTTTAATCGTATCCAGCATGACGCCTACGATGATCAGTATTCCAGTGCCGCCGAAAAATGAAGCCACTAGATACGGCACCTTAAGCCAGGCCATAATAAAATCCGGGAAAATGGCGATAACGGCGATAAACGACGCCCCGGCCAGAGTGACGCGGGTCATTACGAAATCCAGGAATTCCGCGGTGGATGTCCCGGGACGGATGCCGGGGATAAAACCTCCGTATTTCTTCATGTTATCCGCCAGGTCTACCGGATTGAAAACTATAGCGGTATAAAAATAACAGAAAAATATGATCAGCAGGGCGTAGATCATGGTGTAGAGGACATGCCCGCGGATAAGATTTTGCGCCAGCCTCTGAAATCCGGGACTCGGGATAAAGGACGCCAGAGTCGCCGGGAAAAGAATGATCGACTGGGCGAATATAATAGCGATAACGCCTGAGGTATCCACCTTAAGCGGTATGTAGGTGCTCTGACCGCCGTAAATCTTTCTTCCCACCACGCGCCGCGCATACTGCACGGGTATCTTCCTCTGTCCCTGGGTGATCATAATTACCGAAAATACCACGCCGACTAAGAATATTGCCATCACTATAAGCGTTGCCGGCTGGATCTGGCGATGGGAAGGATTAAACGGGGAAATAAGAAGAAACAATTGTTGTAATGCCGGCCAGATCCTGGAAACGATACCGGCTGTGATCACCAGAGATATACCGTTACCGATACCGCGCTCCTGTATCTGCTCTCCCAGCCACATGATAAATATGGTACCGGTGGTCAGGGTAAGCACGGTGAGGATTCTGAATCCCCACCCGGGATGCATAACTATCTTCAGGCCTTCAAAACGCGCCGGGTTTTCCAGCCACAAGGCAATAAAGAACGACTGGATTATGGAAAGCCCTACCGTGCCGTAACGGGTAAATTGATTGATCTTCTCGTAGCCTGCCTTGCCTTCCTTGGCCAATTTCTCAAGCGCCGGAACAACTGCGGTCAAAAGCTGCATAATGATCGAGCTTGATATATACGGCATGATCCCGAGGGCAAAAATGGTCAGCCTCTCCATTGCGCCGCCGGAGAACATATTGATTATGCCAAAGAGCGTTCCGCCTTGAGTCTTGCCTATGCGGTTAAAGAATTCTGCCAGTGCGGTCCCATCTATGCCTGGAGTAGGGATAAAGCATCCTACGCGGTAGACTGCGATAAGAATACCGGTAATGATCAGGCGCCTCTTAAGGTCCGGTATCTTAAAAGAATTAACTAATGCGCTGCTAAGCATTTCGGATAACCTCTACGGTAGAACCCGAGGCCTTTAATTTATCTTGCGCCTTTTTAGAAAATGCGTGCGCGCGTATGGTAACGGCGTTTTTCATCTCGCCGTCGCCCAAGATCTTTATAAGCTTATTCTTATCTTTGATCAGGCCTTTTTGCTCTAAAAGCTCCGGAGTGATAACTGCCTGCCCGAGCTTGTCTAACTGATCCAAATTCAGTATCTGGTAAACTTTTTTAAATACGCTGGTGAACCCGCGTTTAGGTATCCTGCGGATTATCGGGGTCTGGCCGCCCTCAAAACCCGGATAGGTAGCCCTGCCCGAACGCGAAGTCTGGCCCTTAGAGCCGCGCGTAGAAGTCTTGCCGTGGCCTGAACTAGGGCCTCGGCCGAGGATCCTCTTACCCTTATGCGCTCCATGGGGGACTTTTAGATTATGCAGGCCGAACCCAACTTGAACTACCGGCTGAACCTTGGCCGCAACGACTTTGCGCACAACAGCTCTCTTGATTTCTTTTTTTACTTCGGGAACAGAGACTTTCTTCTTAGCAGGAACCTCTTTTAAAATCTTTTTTGCCTTTACTATCTTTTTTTCCATATAATTATTTATACCTTAAGGTTCATTAACCCATCCACCGTAGCCTTGATGACATTAATGGGATTATTGGATTTAAGGCACTTGGTCAGGATATCCTTTATTCCAGCTGCTTCGCAAATCGCCCTTACCGGGCCGGCGGCAATTACCCCGGTCCCTTCGGATGCCGGCTTTAAAAGGACCTTGGCTGCTCCGTAATGTCCGACGATCTCATGCGGGATGGTCGAACCTTCCAAAGGCACACGGATCAATCTCTTTTTAGCCTTAGTCAGGGACTTACGGATGGCATCGGCAACTTCATTAGCCTTATCCAAGGCAAAACCCACACGGCCTTTGGTATCTCCCACCACAACCAGGGCGCTAAAATGCAGCTTCTTCCCGCCCTTGGTGACCTTGCACACGCGGTTTATAGTGATTACTTTTTCGATGAATTCTGAAGGCTGTTCGATCCTTAATTCGCGCATTTTTTAATTTACTCCCTTACCTAGAAAACTAGGCCTCCCTTGCGTAGGGCTTCGGCAAAAACCTTAACCCTCCCGTGATACAAATAACCTGCCCGGTCAAAAACGACTTGGCTGATACCCTTTTCCTTAACCCTGCGCGCAAATACCTCTCCGAAAAATTGGGCAGCCTTCAAGTTCCCGGCCGCGGGAAATTTGGTTTTTATCTCAGCATCATGAGTAGACAGAGAAAACATGGTAATATTCTTGCTGTCATCCACCACCTGGGCGGTAAGGTTCCTTAAAGAACGGCTTACCACCAGCCTCGGCCTTTCACTTGACGAGCGCATCCTGAGCTTGATCCTTTTGTGCCTTTTTAAACGCGATAATTGCTTTTTACTTTTCATAATTATTTCGTTGTTGCCGCGGCTGACTTGCCGACCTTCTTCTTGATATATTCTCCGACAAAACGGATCCCCTTACCTTTATAAGGTTCAGGCGGATATATAGCGCGAATCTCAGCCGCCGTCTGGCCGACCTTTTCCTTATCTATGCCCCTAATCACCAGCTGCGTAGGCTTTGGGGCCTCTATCTTGATCCCTTCCGGGATAGGAAAATTCACGGGATGGGAAAACCCCAACAGTAAATTCAAAATATTACCCTGCACCTGGGCCTTAAAACCAACCCCGACGATCTCCATCTCCTTGGTGTAACCATCGATAACGCCTTTGATCATGTTGTTTATCAGCGCCCGGGTCAAACCATGCAAAGCCCGGTCAAGTTTAGTATCCTGATCCCTGGTCACGATTACCTGGTTATCTTTTACGGCAACTTTTATACGAAAGGAAAAAGCGTAATCCAACTTACCCTTGGGCCCTTCGATAAGGACCTTGCCGTCTTTTACCTCAACCTTGACTCCCTGCGGTATTGCTACCGGTTTTTTACCTATTCTTGACATTTCAATGAGCAGACAAATTACGGAGCCATTGCCTACGTCTATGCGACGTAAGTTGTAGCCCGTAGGGCGTCTGCGAATTAACCCCGTCCCTGTGCAGGGACGGGGACATTTACCAAATGTAAGCTATGACCTCGCCGCCTATCCCCATATCCCTTGCCTGCTTGTCCGTAACTACGCCCTTAGAGGTAGAAATGATCGCCAGGCCTTTCCCTCTCAACACAAGCGGGACCTTGTCGCGTTTAAAATGCACCCTGAGTCCCGGACGGGACACGCGCCGCATATTGCGGATGGCGGATTTACCGGTTATATACTTCAGGTATACCCTTAAAACACCCTGTTTCTTATCTTCTATGAGCTTATAGGTATCAATATAATTTTCCTGCTTTAATATCTCCATTATTGCCTTCAGGTTGTTGGAAGAAGGCACATCCACGTTTTCTTTATGGGCCATGATCGCGTTACGGATCATGGTAAATACATCTGCGATCAAATCCGTCCTTGACATCTTTTTTGTACTCCTTTTTCGCAGTAGCGAACACTGGCCCAATTCCGATATGGGCCAGGTGTAACTTTCTAGACTACCAGCTCGCCTTCTTTACACCGGGTATAGCCCCAACCCAGGTCAATTCCCGGAAACATATACGGCAGAGGTTGAACCTGCGCAGGTACCCGCCTGAGCGTCCGCATATATGACAACGGTTATATTTACGCGATGAAAATTTAGGTGCTCGTTTCCAGCGTGCGATCTGAGAATTTTTTGCCATAGCTTAATATCCTTACATTTGCTCTTTTACGGCAAAGGGCATGCCGAAAAGCCGTAACAGTTCCCGAGACTGCTCCTTGGATTTTGAATTTTTGATCACGAAAGTAATATCCATACCCTGCGTCCGCGTCACCCTATCGATCTCTAACTCCGGGAAGATCGATTGATCCGTTAAACCCAGCGTATAGTTTCCTGCCTCGTCAAAAGAATCAACGGGGACGCCCCGGAAATCGCGGATACGCGGCATCGCGACATTGAGAAGCCTTTCCATAAACTCGAACATGATCTGCCGGCGCAAAGTAACCTTGCAGCCTACCGGAGCCTTCTCTTTTATCTTAAAATTGGAGATAGCCTTCTTTGCCCTGCGCATTATGGGTCTTTGTCCGGTGATCCCGCCTAATTCGTCCATCGCTTTATCCAGTATCTTAGTATCCAAAAGCGCTTCTCCTACGCCCATATTGACTACGATCTTTTCCACCCGGGGGACCGCCATCTTGTTCTTAAGCGAGAACTTCTCCATCATCTTGGGGACTATCTCATTCCTGTATTTTTCTAATAATTTTGGGACCATTTCTATATTACCTCATTGCAAGCCTTACAGTATCTTGTCTTGGCCTGATTCTCCACCAGCTTGAAACCGATGCGCGCGGGACGCAGGCACCCTTTGCATACGAGCATAAGATTAGAAATGCTTATCGGCGCCTCAATAGAAACGATCCCGCCCTGCTGGTCGTCGCGCGTGCGGCGCTTGTGTTTCTTGAGCATATTCACGCCTTCAACGAGCGCTCTCTTATTGCCCGTAAAAATAGTGATTACCCGGCCTTTTTTTCCTTTGTCTTTACCTTTAGTTACCTGGACTGCGTCGCCTTTTCTGAGCTTGAACATAACCTTATATTACCTCCGGAGCCAATGAAATAATCTTGGTAAAATTCCTGTCTCTTAACTCCCTGGCTACGGGGCCAAAAACACGCGTGCCTCTGGGATTAAACTGGGCGTCGATAAACACTATGGCATTCCGGTCAAAGCGCAATACCGAACCATCCTTCCTCCTGATAGGAAATTTGGTCCTGACAATGACCGCCTTGGCAACCTCACCCTTCTTTATGGCTGCCTCGGGAGAAGACTCTTTCACGTTCACATTAATAATGTCTCCTATCTTGGCAATCATGCAGTTCTTTTTGCCCAAGACATTGATGTAGGAGGCCTTCTTTGCCCCGGTGTTATCCGCTACGTCTAAAATAGAGCGTAACTGAATCATGGCTTCTTCTCTTCGGTTATCTCTTTCTCTTCGGGCTTCTCTTTTGACGGGGTATGCTCGGTGATCTCTTCTTTAACTTCTACCCCTTGAGCCTGGGCTTTTTTGAGCACCGCGATAAGCCTGAAAAATTTACTCCTAGAAAGCGGCCTGGTCTCCTCGATACGCACCACGTCTCCGAGCTTGGCGCTATTATTCTCGTCGTGAACCTTAAACTTTTTGATTATTTTCATGATACGGTTATATTTGGCATGCTTGGCTAAGCTCTTGACCCTGACGATAACGGTCTTCTGCATCTTATCCGAGATAACCTCTCCGGTGTATGTTTTTCTTTTACCCATTCTTCTTCTCTTTCTTTTCGTTCAGTATAGTCAGTATGCGCGCAATGTCCCTCTTGATCAAACCGAATTTATGCGGTTTCTCGACCCGGCCGGCAAAACGCTGCTGGTTAAGCTTAAAAAGCTCTTCTTTAAGGCCCTTGTATTTTGCCTTTAATTCCTCGCCCGCCAAAATTCGCAATTCCTGCATCTTCATCTTTAAAACCTTCTTTTAACTATAATATGCCATAAGCCATATGCCATATGCTTAACGATGGGTCCTTGTAATGAACTTGGTCCTTAACGGCAGCTTATACGCCGCCAGGCGGAAACACCTGCGCGCATATTCCTCAGGCACGCCGCCCAATTCAAATAAGATCTTTCCCCTTTTTATCACGCATACCCAATGATCAAGGTCACCCTTACCCTTACCCATGCGCACTTCGGCCGGCTTTTTAGTTATGGACTTATCAGGAAAAATCCTGATCCAGAGCTTGCCGCCTTTATGCAGCTGACGGGCGAGGATCACGCGCACGGATTCGATCTGCGTGTTCTTGATCCAGCCGTTCTCAAGAGATTTCAAGCCGAATTCGCCGAAAGACAGCTCAATGCCGGTGGTGGCAATACCGCGGCGGTCGCCTTTCTGCAGCTTGCGATACTTTACTCTCTTGGGCATTAAAACCATGACAATAATCCTTATATATTATGCAGCTGCCGGGGCCTGCTTGTCCAGGGATTGCTGCGGCGAAACCTTTACCTGTTTTGGTATTAGGACCTCGCCTTTATATATCCAGGTCTTCACCCCGATCAAGCCAAACGTGGTAAGGCTCTCGGCAAATCCGTAATCGATGTCCGCGCGCAGAGTGGCCAGCGGGATCTTCCCCTGGCGGTATGTCTCGGTGCGCGACATCTCTGCCCCGTTTAATCTTCCGGCACACATGATCTTTACGCCTTTTGCGCCGGCAGACATCGTCTGTTCAATGGCGCGCTTTACTGCCCTGCGGAAAGCCACGCGTTTCTCCATCTGCAGGGCAACGTTTTCCGCGACCAGCTGCGCGTCCAACGCCGGATTCTTAATCTCTTCTATGTCAATGAGTATCTCATTCTTGACCATACCGTTAAGTTCTTCCCGCAGGCGCTCGATGTCCGAACCATGGCGCCCGATGATGATGCCGGGCCGGGCGGAATAAATACGGATCCTCACCTTCTCTGCCAGACGTTCGATCACAACCTTGGATATCGCCGCCTGCTTAAACTTGGATTTGATGTACTTACGGATCTTGTAATCTTCGCCTATAAATCTAGCGTAATCGGCCTTCTTGGCAAACCAAAGGCTGTGCCAATTCTTGATAAAGCCTAACCTCTGTAAATACGGACTGACCTTATGCCCCATGCTTCTCCTCGTCTATTATAAATAAATCACCAATAACCAATTTCCAATTACCAAACAATAACCAATACCCAAATACCAAATCAGAATTGGTTATTGAATATTGTTTATTGGAATTTGTTTGGTTATTGTACCTTGGAATTTGGTTATTTTTCATAGTGATAACTTTATGATTTTACGTCCAACTCTATCCTGATATGCGAGGTCCTCTTTTGTATGGGCGCGGCACGGCCAAAGGCGGCTGCCTTAAACCTCTTCCAGATCGGCCCCCCATCGCAGGTTATCTTAGAGATATACAGTTGATCGGCACTAAAACCCTTGACTTTGGCATTAGCTATTGCCGCCTTCAAAATCTTGATCAGGTATTCCTT
>JAPLLV010000047.1 GCA_026387405.1 Candidatus Omnitrophota bacterium | reverse complement strand
GTGAGTATGAAGGTTATCGACATACTCAAGGAGACCTGTTCCCTGGTTTATGCAGTCTCAGGGAACATGGATTTGCCGGAGACGAGGAATAAGCTTCCCTTTAAGGATATAATTTCCGTGGGGAAATATAAGATCGGCGTTATCCACGGGTATGGCCATCCCGGAGCTTTAATTGAGATCGTTTCCAAGGCATTTCAGGACGAAGGCGTGGATGCGATTATTTTTGGCCATTCGCATAATGCCGTAAACGAGAAAAGAAACGGGATACTTTATTTCAACCCCGGAAGCCTTACCGACAAGATGTTCGCCCGGTACAATTCATACGGCATAATCGAGATTGGGGAAGAGATAGAGGCTAGAATAATCAAGATTTAAAGCAATTGTAATATTATTCGAGCGAGTCGAGAAGAATAAATTTTACGGCGCGTCGAGAATAGGAGTGGTATGGATAGGTTGTGGGCGCCATGGAGGATCAATTATATATCCGGGAAAAAGCGCAAAATTTGTATTTTCTGCCAGGCCAAAAAAACCAAGGCCAAAGATTACGTTATCCTGGATACCCGGCACAGTATTTCTTTATTGAACATTTTTCCTTATAATAACGGCCATTGCCTGATAAGCCCTAAGAGGCATACGGCGGATATTTCGTCTTTGAGCCGGGCAGAGGTTGCGGATCTGTACGATGCGCTTAAAAGGACCAAGTCGCTTTTGGATAAAGTGCTCAAGCCCCACGGTTATAATATAGGAATGAACTTATTCAGGGCTGCGGGAGCCGGAGTCCCCGGGCACCTGCATGTGCATATAGTGCCCCGCTGGAAGGGGGATGCTAATTTTATGTACGTTATCCATGACACCAGGGTAATTTCCCAATCCCTGGAAGAATTGCACAAACGGCTGCTCAAGGCAGAAGGTCGGCATGCTTAACCAAAATCAGATTAAAAAACTTGAGGATAATTTTCTTGCCCCTTGGGCAATGAAAAGCTGTTGCTCTAAGGGCAGGGTCCATAAGGAGAAAGAGCATCCGTATCGCTCCGTATACCAGAGGGACCGCGACAGGATCATCCATTCCGCCGCCTTCAGGCGCCTGGAATATAAGACGCAGGTGTTCGTGAACCACGAGGGAGATTATTATCGCACCCGCCTAACGCATAGTATCGAGGTTTCCCAGATCGCCCGTACTATTGCGTTTGCGCTCAGGTTAAATACCGATCTTACCGAGGCAATTGCCCTGGCGCATGACCTTGGGCATACCGCCTTCGGCCATTCCGGAGAAGACGCCCTCAATGAGTTGATGGTCGAAGAGGGCGGGTTTAACCATAACCTTCAGGGCTTAAGAGTCGTAGACATATTGGAGAAGAGGTACCCGGAATTTCCCGGTATAAACCTGACCTGGGAAGTAAGGGAAGGCATAGTGAAACACTCCTCCGCCTTTGATAAGGCCGGGATTGTGGATGAATTCGCTCCCGACGAAATGCCGACGCTGGAAACACAAATTGTTGACATAGCCGATGAAATAGCTTATGATAATCATGACCTTGACGACGGCCTTACTTCGGGTTTGCTCAAAGAGGGGGATTTAAGGAAATTGGCTATCTGGGATAATATTTGCGGGAAAATCCTTGAAAAATATGGTAAAATAGATAATTCAGAGAGGAAATACCTGGTCATCCGCAACCTGATCAATATGCAGGTTACCGACCTGATCGAGGAGTTACAAAAGAAGCTGGGCAGGTTAAAGCCCGGATCTTACAAAGACATAAAAAAACTTGACGTGAAGTTCGCGTCATTCAGCAGTAAGATGCAGGAGTTAAGGTCGCCGCTACGCCAGTTACTGATAGAAAAGCTATATCATCATTACCGCGTAGTGCGCATGAGCAATAAGGCAAAACGTTTTATCAAGGAACTTTTCCAGGTCTATGTGGAAAGGCCTGATGGATTGCCGCCTGATATACAAGTAAGGATCCCGCTTGACGGCACCAGGCGCGTGGTCTGCGATTATATCGCAGGCATGACTGACAGGTACGCCTTAGATGAATACAAAAAATTATTTGACCCCTACGAAAAAGTATAAAATACTGATCTCTTCCATTCACAGCGTGTACCGGCTGTTGAATTCTACCTTCGAGCTGCATGACCTTATTATCAGGCTGGCTAAACTTACCTGCCAGATATTCAACGCCCGTTATTGCGTCTTGGTGCTTTTGGATTCTACAAAGCAATATTCTCTATTTAGATGCACGATAAGCGGCCGCAAGAGGTTTGTGGGTGATAAGAAAACTAAGATCTCTAGCCGCCTGGAAAGAAGGATCATCCGTACCCTCGGTTCGATAAGGTGTGATAATCTCCTGGCCACTCCGCTTATCTCCGAAGATGTGATGGGGGTGATCATCATAAAACGGGATAAGGAGGCGCCGGATTTTGATAAATTCGACGCCCAGATCCTCACCACCATGCTGGAACAGGTTATCATCGGGATCAAGAATCTGCAGCTCTACGAAGAACAGCAAAGGATAGTCTTGGGCAGCATAAAGGCGCTCTCTACGTTTCTGGATATACGCGTCCCGCAGGAATATACCCATTCGCCGTATTTCAGCAGGTTGGTAATGTCTATCGCGCACCAGATGCGCCTGGACGAGAAGCAGGTAGAGAGTTTAAAATACGCCAGCCTTCTGCACGACGCCGGGAAGATCGATATACCGTTATCCATACTTACCAAGACATCAAAGTTGACCCCTAATGAATTCCGCATAATTAAGTCACACCCGGTGCGCGGTGCGCAGCTCTTAAGGCCCTTGCAGGTCTTGAGGCCGGTGATCCCCATTATTATGCATCACCATGAAAGATATGACGGTACGGGTTATCCGTCGCGTTTGAAAAAGAACCAGATCCCGCAGGGCGCGCGGGTTATGACCGTCGCCGATGCCTTTGAGGCTATGGTTTACGGGCGCCCTTACCGCGAGAGGATGGATATAAGTTCGGCTATTAAAGAGATCAAAAAGAAGAGCGGGACGCAGTTTGATCCTAAAGTGGTAGAGGCATTTTTAAAGATAGTGAAAAAAATTAAGACAAAACAGTATTTGAGTCCTGAAAATATAAAACCAAAAAAATAGCCTAGGGGAACGGTATGGAGAACGAAAACTATTCACAGCTGGAATTATTTTCCGCAAGCGCGCCGGCTGCTTCTCCAAAAAACTTGCGTTTGTCGTCGAGAGTATTATCTTTCTTAAGGCATTATGAAAGGGTTATACTTGTTGTTATGGGATTATTGATAACGAGCGTCATTGCTTTTTCATTTGGAGTGGAGAGGGGTAAGAGATGCGTGGTTAATTTTCCTCGAGTGAATTTGGATGCTCAAGCCAGTGTCGTTCTACCGTCATTGCGAGCCACGCCGCCGAAGGCGGCGGGGAGAAGCAATCCCGCTTTTAAGATTGCTTCGGTCGCTTCGCTCCCTCGCAATGACAATCGCGCTGTTCTTGTCAAGGTCCCAAAACAGCCTGTGGTCAGCCAGGTCCAGGCCTTTACCCCGTTAGAGAAAACAGCCAATAGAGAGCGTAATTCTCTAACGGGGTTTACCCCAACGGCCTTTACGGTCCAGATAGCCAGTTACGTAAGCCGTGACCATGCCCAGAAAGAGGCCATCTCTCTTAGTAAGAGAGGGATTCCCTCTACAGTTATACCAAAGGGGAAATATTTTATCCTCTGCGCTGGTAATTTTTCCAACAGGCAGGCCGCAGAAACGTTTTTAACAAAATTAAAAAAACAATATCGCGATTGCCAAGTAAGGAAAATGTAAACAATATTAGACACCCGGCCCTATGGCACCCCGCCAAATCGGATTGGCGGGTGCGCCGCCTCCTGCGGCGATAGGCCGGTGTCCACTACTGTGGAGGTTATAAAAGATGTCAATTCATCCGTCGTTAGGTTCTTCGGGAGGGGATAAGAAACAGAGGTCAGTATTAAAGCGCACTGAGCGCCTACGAACAATGCTGGAAAAGGAGCAATGGAAAGAAGGGGATAAGGTCTACGGTCTTCCTAAGATCAAGACCATCAGGATCAGGATTAAAAAAGAGAAGGCTGAGAAGGTCGAGGGTGAAGGAGTGACCGCCGAAGGCGCAGCGCCGGCCGCAGGCGCGCAGGCCCCGGGGCAAGGCGCAGCCAAGACCCCTTCTAAAGGCGCTGCAGAAAAGAAAGAAAAATAGATATGCCGCGCAAGAGAATAATCTCATTTTTTTTCTGTCTTATCCTTGGGCTGGGAACTTTATCTTCTTTTGCCGATGATTCTACCCCTTTTAGGGGAAAGATAAATTCGGAGGATATAAATATCCGCAGCGACTCGACCGTGGCCTCAGAGGTAGTGATTAACCTGAATAAAGGCGATGATGTGGAAGTTGTGGGCGAGCTTTATGATTGGTATAAAGTGCGCCTGCCTAAGGGGGCTCCTTCGTATGTGTCCAAGGGCCTGACTGAGTTCTTGGATGAGAAGACCGTTGTGGTAGTAAAGGAGAACGTCAATGTAAGGCTTGGGCCCGGCGAATCATCCTCTATATTAGGTAAAACAAATAAAGGCGAAGTGCTTACGGTTGAGGCAACCGAAGGCGATTGGTTAAAGATCAAGCCGCTTAATAATAGCTTCGGTTGGGTGAATAAGATGTTCGTTACCAGAAGTTTCTTGGCCGATAAATCCAGGCTAAAGAATTCTTCTGCGGAGGCGGGTGGGAAGGTTCTGAAGCCGCCACCGGAACTAGCAAAGGATGAAATCTTCCTGGACGGCGTTATCCGTCCTTATGGCAAGGTGATGAGCCGTACGGCTACGCATAAGCTTATTACCGGTGATTATAAGATTTTCTTGCTTAAGGGCGATCTGTCAGCCCTCAATGCCGTAAATTACCGCAGGGTGAGGGTCATCGGTAAGATCATCGAAGAAAAGAAACAGAAATACCCTGTTGTGGAAGTACGCAAACTGGAGTTAGGAGATTGAACCTGCAAGGGGTTCTCGTATCTTTCGGGCTGCTTTTGGTGGCCATGAGCGTGCATGAATTCGCGCATGCCTGGGTAGCCGATAAGCTGGGCGATACTACTGCCAGGTATGCCGGCAGATTGACCCTTAACCCATTAGCCCACATTGATCCTGTTGGAACGATCCTTTTGCCGCTGGTGCTTTTTTTTACAACCGGCGGCAGGTTTATTTTCGGGGCGGCAAAGCCCGTGCCGATAAATTATTGGGGGCTTAAAAATCCCCGGGCGGATATGCTGCGCATAGGCGCAAGCGGCCCTGCGGCAAATTTAATCCTCGCTGTCCTGGCGAGCCTTGTCTTAAAGTTTACGCACGCGAATTCAGGTTTGAATAATCTTTTGGAGAATTTTATCGCCATCAATGTCGTATTGGGGGTATTTAACCTGATACCCATTCCCCCCCTAGACGGCTCACGCATACTTAGAGGCATATTACCTGAGAGCCAGGGAGAGATACTGGATGTTATAGAACCCTACGGTTTTTTTATAGTGCTTGCGCTACTGGCTTCGGGGATACTTAATATCACCATAATGCCCATTATAAATTTAATTTTAAACCTGCTCTTAGCAACTTAATTATGAAACACATTAAAGTAAATTTGGGAAAGCATTCATATCCGGTTTTTATCGGAAGCGGCGTGATTCAAAGCCTGGGAGGCCTGGTTGAAAAATACCTTCCCGGATACGACACCGCCTACATCGTTACCAATGCCTACCTGCATAAAAAATACTGTCCTGCCGTAATAAATACTTTAAGGAGGGCAGGTATTTGCGCCAAGGTTCGCCTTATACCGGATAGCGAGAAAGCCAAGTCTTTGGCTATAGCCGGTTCATTACTGGAAGATATCGCTTCTTTCTCCAGGAGCCGGCGCGTATTTATCGTTGCCTTCGGCGGAGGGGTGGTAGGGGACCTGGCCGGATTTGTGGCGTCGGTTTTCCGCCGCGGCATACCGTATATACAAATTCCCACTACGCTTCTTGCCCAGGTGGATTCGAGTATCGGAGGCAAGACCGCCGTGGACCTTAAACAGGGTAAGAACCTGGTAGGCGCTTTCTATCAACCAAAGCTGGTGGTAAGCGATATCGATTTCCTCAAGTCTCTTACTGCCAGGCAAGTCAAGAGCGGGTTGGCAGAAGTAATAAAATACGGCCTCATAAAAGACCGTCGGTTATTTTCTTATCTTGAGAGGAACTTTCGCGCCGGGCTGAGTTTAAAAGCCAAGGCCGTTGGTTTTATCGTCGGACGCGCAAGCGCTATCAAGGCGGAGATAGTTTCGCGCGATGAGAGGGAAGAGAAGGGTTTGAGGACTATCCTGAATTTCGGCCACACCATAGGCCACGCCATTGAGGCCGCGGGCAAGTACGGCCTTTATAACCACGGCGAGGCCATAGCCCTGGGGATGCTGGTCTGCGCGGATATAAGCCTGGGTTTGAAGCTGATCACACGGAAAGATTTTTTAAGGATCGAGAATTTGTTCAGGAAGGTCTCCCTGCCGACTAAGATAAAGAATTTAAGATTGAACGATATAATAAGCGCGCATTACCATGATAAGAAATTCGTGGGCGCAAAGAACAGGTTTGTCTTACTGGAAGGGATCGGTATCGCAAAAGTCCAGGAGAATATTCCTGCAGGGATAATAATAAAGGCCGTACAAAAAAGGCTGCTGCTATCTCGAGCGGGTAGATAATTTTATTATCGTTGTCCTATCTTTCAATTCCACTTCATCCTCAGATATTTTCTGCACGATAGCGCCTTCCACCATATCGCCTTCTTTTACAATCTGGTTGTTGATCAGGGCATAGCCGAGGTTCGATGAAAAGAATATTCCGTTCAGGGTAGGGGGCGCCGCTATCTTTAGCGAAGATGGATAGGCAGGGGCCTCTTTGAGCGGTATCGGCATCTTTACCGGTATTTGTTTTATTGGTTTATTCTTAGCGGTTGCGGGTATTTTCTTGGATGCGGCAGGATGCGAGAGGAGGACCTTAAAGGCAAAAATGCAAGCAGCAGCTCCTATCAGGGAGAATATCCCGTAGAACGAAATTAATTTCAGAAGTTTTAACCCCGAGGTTTTTTGTGTTTCAGGCGCGTTAGGTATGGGGTGAGGCGTGGGCGTTCCTTCTTTTTCAATTTTTTTCAGTGATTCGTAGATTATGCTCATAGGGCTGGATTTTTACCCCGCTAGAGAACCAAGTTCTCTTACGAGGTTTCCTGATTCTGCAAAGTGTAGCTGCCTAATTCCTGGCGGCACCTATTGATGATTCGGGTATCGATAAGGCTTGTTTCCGCGACAAATCCGGCAAGAAGCGCCCGGTCGCAGATAATATTGATAAGGCGGGGAGTGCCCCCGGAGAATTCGGTGATGCCTTCGATGGCCTCTTCGCTGAATTTGATTTTTTTAGAGCCTGCCACATCAAGCCGGTGGTAGATGTATTTTTTGAGCTCGTCGCCGTCCAGGGAAGTGATATTGTAACGCACCATGATACGTTGTTGCAGCTGCCGCAGCTCATAAAGGTCAAGTTTGCGGTTTAATTCCGGCTGGCCAACCAGTATGATCTGGATAAGTTTGTCTTTTTCAGTTTCCAGGTTTGAGAGCAGCCGGATTTGTTCCAGCTGGTTAGGCTGCAGGTTTTGGGATTCATCGATGATCAGTATAGAGTTATTCCCGTTTTGGGCCTCGCGCAGCAGGAATTGATTCAGTTCCCTGAAGAAGGATGTCCGGCAATCGTTCTTCGTATTGATACCGAAGTCTTTTACAATGGCCTCAATAAGCTGGATATCGGAAAAGTGGGGATTAAGGATAAAGGCGGTTTTTGTCTTTTGGCGTGATTCCTCAAGCTGGCTGAGGAAGAGCCGGCAGAGGGTAGTCTTGCCGGTGCCTATTTCGCCGGTGATGACAATGATGCCTTTTCGCTGGGTGACGCCGTAGATAAGGTGGGAGAGGGCCTCTTCGTGTTGTCTGCTGGCAAAGAAGAAGGCGGGGTCAGAGGTGACGTTGAACGGCCTTTCCTTTAACCCATAAAAATTACAGTACACGGCATTTTCCTTTCTATCGCTATTATATCAATAATAGGCGAAATGTAAAGCAAGATGCTCCTGGCAAGATGCTCCTGGCAGTTTGTTTTTCGTTTGCTCGGGATATTGTGAGCGCACAATTAGAATTTTTTCGGCAAAAGTGCACAAGGCCTTACGGCGAGCGGCAGCGAGTTACCTACGCTCACCGGCGTAAGAAGCGAGCTGACGCGAACCGTAAGCCGTAGTGCACGGCGAAAAAATTCGTGCGCGAACAATGTCCCGACGCGAACGAAAAACAGGAAGGCTGGCTATAAGATATTGACAGAGAGGTGGTTTTGTGTTATATTTAACACTAGAGGAATGGACGCCACGGATTCCTCTTACTTAATTTTAGGGCGCATATGCCTGCAGGCATGCAAGATAAAAGGCGTTGTTCGCGTCTACCTTGCCGGTTGGAACTAAGGTATCAACCGCGAGGGGCAGGGGATTTTAATAACGCCCTAAGCGATGACATAAGCGTCCAGGGTATGAGTTTTGTCAATGACAGATTTATCGCGCTTAATACGTGTGTAGGCCTAGAGATTAATATTTTTTCAACCATGCTTACTCCTGTGGGCAGGGTTGCCTGGGTAAATCGGCTTCCTTATTCCCACCGATACAGGGTGGGAGTAGAATTTATCGAAATGGACCAGTCGAACAAGAATTATCTCGGTGACTATGTTGCCATGCGGATGAATAAGCTCGCCTAGAGAAAGGGATATTGAATGAGCGCCGAAGAAGTAAAACAGACTGCGGAAGAGAAGAAGGCCAATTGTGCATCCTGCGGCAAGCCCATGAAGAGGATAAAGCGCTATTACCGCGACGGAAAGTTTTATTGCACTAAGAAGTGCTGGAAAAACAGCAAAAAGCCCAAAGAAGAGAAAAATGAATAAGATACTAAAATCTGAAAGAAGGATACACCCGCGCATTGATCATACCCTGCCCATAAAACTGGCGGTAAACGGCTATGATTTCTCTACCACGACTCAAAACATAAGCTGCCTGGGTGCGTATTGCCGGGTAGAAAAATACGTGCCGCCTTTTACCAGGTTGGCGGTGAGGATGAGCCTGCCGGTAGTAGAGGCAGATTCCGCGCGCAAGCTTGATATTGAATGTAAAGGCGTGATCGTCAGGAGTGAGGATGCGCCTGACGGGGGTTTCAATATCGCGGTATTCTTCAATCAGATCAACAACAGCCAGCGGCAGAAGATATCGCAATACATCAGCCAGTTCCTGCCCAAGTAGTTTCTTAGTCTTTCTTTGCATGAGCCGCATAAAAAAACACCCGCCCGTTAAGCTGGTCATCGGTTTAATCTATAAAGACGAGGATACGCTTTCCCGGGCCCTTTCGGTATTGAGCAGGGTTTTTGGCAGCATTGATTATGAAAGCAGCGAGTTCGCCTTTAACCACACCGATTATTATAAGGATGAGTTTGGGACGGATCTAAAAAGAAGATTCATAGGTTTTAAGAAACTCATCTCCCCGCAGCAACTCGCCAGGATCAAAATAAGCACAAATAAAATAGAGTCGAAACTCTCCGCAGGGGGGAAACGCCGCATAAATATTGACCCCGGGTATCTGGAACTTCCCAAGTTTGTTTTAGCTACTACCAAGGATTTTCGCCACCGCATTTATTTAATGGACGGCATTTTTGCGGAGGTAACCCTTTATTACCAGGATAAGAGTTTCAAGTTTTGGGAATGGACGTATCCGGATTACAGGAACCCAGAATATATCGAGATATTTAATCACCTGCGGGAAATATATAAGAAACAGATCACTCCCAACCCATGATATCCGAAATAAAGTATCCTTTATATCTACAGGCGTATGCTTCAGGTAGGCTGGATAAGGCGATTGAAGAGGGATACAGGCTGCTTGAGTCCTGCGCAATCTGTCCTCGTAAATGCCGCGTCAACCGTCTAAAAGACCAGAAGGGTTATTGTAAGATAGGCCTGAACGCGCGCGTATACAGCTTCACGCCGCATCACGGAGAAGAGCCGCCTATATCAGGCAAAAACGGTTCAGGGGCGATATTCTTCTCGGGGTGCAACTTGAGTTGCGTCTATTGTCAGAATTATCAGTTCAGCCAGGCGGAAAACGGCAGAGAGCTCCAACCGGAGGAATTAGGCGATATCATGCTTGGGCTGCAGAATAAGCATTGTCATAATATCAACCTGGTAACTCCCACGCATGTCATGCCGCAGATATTGAAGGCTTTGTCTGCGGCTATAAAAAAAGGATTAAATATCCCTCTTGTTTATAATACCAGCGGTTACGAATTACCCCGGATCGTAAAGTTGCTTAAAGGTATAGCAGATATTTATCTGGTGGATATGCGTTATTTTGATAACGATAAGGCGGTTAAATATTCAAATGCCCCGGATTATCCCGAATATAACCAAGGGGCGGTAAAAGAAATGCACAGGCAAGTCGGCATTGCCAAGTTCGACCCGGATGGTATAATCAGATCCGGCGTGATCATAAGGCATCTTGTTTTGCCTGGGGGTGTCTCCGGAACGAAAGGGATAGCCGGATTTATCGCCCGGGAGGTTTCTCCGGATACCTACATAAGCCTTATGAGCCAGTATCTGCCTTGTTATAAGGCGGATCAACTTAAAGAGATATCCCGCCGGATCAGCCTGAAGGAATACGAGGCGGCTAAAGAGGCGCTGCAAAAATTCGGCCTGAATAACGGATGGATTCAGGAGGAGTATGGCCTGGAGGCCATGGCGGGGATACACATAAGGCCGGCCAAAGTTTAAAATATGGCAAAAATAAAAAAATTTATCTTAGAGAGATTATTCCAGATCAATGATTCTCCGCATAAGATCGCCCTGGGATTAGGCGTGGGTGTTTTTTTAGGGGTTATGCCAGGTTTAGGGATTATCGCGGCATTGGTCTTCGCAGCCGTCTTTGGCCTGAATAAACTGGCAACATTATTAGGTGTGCTCGTGACCAATACCTGGTTGAGCATCGTCACATTTTTATTGTCAATCCGGCTGGGCTCGGCTATAATGCATCTGCACTGGCATGATGTGTATAATAGCTGGATAGCTATCTTAAAGAATCTTAAGTGGAGCGAATTATTCAAGGCGTCGTTCTTGAATGTATTCATTCCGGTTGCGTTAGGGTATTTGGTGATTTCACTGGTCTTTGGTTTCATCGCTTATCTAATCACATTTTGCTGGTTATCTCACCTGCGAAAGAAGAAAGGATTGCAAGATGTATAAAATAGTGCTTTTACGCCACGGAGAGAGCATCTGGAATAAGGAAAACCGTTTTACCGGATGGACCGACGTGGATTTGTCACAGAAGGGGATGCTCGAGGCAAAGAAGGCCGGCCAGGCCCTCAAAAAAGAAGGATTCATTTTTGACCTGGCTTTCACCTCGGTATTAAAAAGGGCGATCCGCACGCTCTGGATCGCGCTTGACGAAATGGACCTGATGTGGATACCGGTGTATAATTCCTGGCGATTGAATGAACGGCATTACGGCGCGCTTCAGGGTTTGAATAAGGCAGAAACGGCGGCTAAGTTCGGCGAGGAGCAGGTGCTTATCTGGCGCAGGAGTTACGATATTCGTCCTCCGGGGCTTGAAAAAACTGATAGTCGCTATCCGGGAAATGACCCGCGTTACCGCAGCCTGGATAAAAAAGACATTCCTCAAACCGAGTGCCTTAAGGATACCGTAGCCAGGTTTTTACCTTATTGGCACGAAACTATCGCGCCGACAATAAAAAAAGGCGAAAAGGTGATAATTGCCGCGCACGGAAACAGCCTCCGGGCCCTGGTGAAATATCTGGATAATGTTTCTGACCAGGAGATCGTGGGCTTGAATATTCCCACGGGAATACCGCTTATCTACGAACTTGATAAAGACCTCAAGGCCCTAAAGCATTATTACCTGGGTGATCCTGAAGAGGTGGCTAAGGCCATGGCCCAAGTGGCTAGTCAAGGAAAGGCCAAAAAGTAAATGCCTAAAGGAAAAATAGCGTTAGTATTGGGATTATTGTTTGTAGCGCTGAATATTATTATTTTGATCGCCGGCCTGATATTTTTGGGAATAAGAATGAACCGGAAGGAGGCCGTGGTCCTGAAGTCAGCGTCTCCGGAGGCAGAGAGTAATCTCTATGCCTACCTCGGCGAAAGAATAACCTATGATATAAGATTCGGAGGTTTTAGGCTGGGTAGTTCCCGGTTCAATTATCTGGCAAAGGCCGAAATCAACGGCCGGCCCGCGCTGCTTATGACCCTGGATACAAGATTGGCCAGGTTCTCGGATACCGAAAAGATCTATGGCGATCCGGTAACCCTATTGCCGCTGCGGATCGAGCGCTATATTATCAACTGGTTTAGCCGCGAGCATATTATAGAAAACTATGATCAGTCCGCGCACAGTGTTACCATTAAAAAGACCAAGGGGAAGAGGGCGGAGGCTCCCCTGGTAATAAAAAAGTCAGGTCCCATCCAGAACGCCATACTCCTGCCGCATTATGTCCGGCGCCTGCCCGTACTCACCCTGGGGACAGTTTTTACCGTGAATCTACCCAACCGGGAATTCAAGATCGAATTAACCTCTATAGACGAAGTAGTGGTCCCCGCAGGTACTTTCAAGGCTTTTCATTGCGAAAGTATCCCCAGGCAAATAGATATCTGGATAACCGCTGATGAGCGCCGCATCCCCGTCAAGATCCAGGGAAGCGGCATTTTCGGATATCTTATGGTAATGAAGGAATATGTCCCTCCGCAAGGTGCATCCTAAACAATAAAAAATGTTTGACAAAGTGTTTTCGCGTATAGTAGAATAATACACAGGATTTGTGTGGTCCAGGGAATACTTCTGACTGTGCGAAATAGACCAGTAAACCCCGTTACACCCCGCCCTAAAGAGTCTGGGCTGTCCCTGTTGGTTTAAATTTAATCTGCCATTTATCGGCGGCCTGAAGGCTGCGGCTTTCTGGGTGTTACGGGGTAAACAACTATAAATGATAATGAAAAAGAAAACTAAAAATCCTGTATCGAGAAATAAAATCCGAAACGGGGAGCGTGTGCGTCTTGAGGGATTAGTCAAGCAACAAGCTGATGAGCTCAAGGTAAAAAATGGGCAATTAAGGAATGGGGCAGAGAAGCAGATAAGGTCAGAAGAGCAGATTTAC
>JAPLLV010000005.1 GCA_026387405.1 Candidatus Omnitrophota bacterium | reverse complement strand
CTGCTTGATACGTGGACAATCCGTACTTTGCGCGTAAAACACCTGTGGTTGTACGGAGTTTTTATCGCAGCCGTATGCGCTTTTGCCCTTAGTTTTTTATTTCACGATTTGGTTCTGGATGTTTTCATTCGCATAATCGGCTGGCTGATTGCCGCCATGAAGGCAAAAGCTACCATTGCCTGCGCCGCGGGGTTAGGTTTCGGCTGCCTGTTGGTGGGGGGCGTGTCGGATTCTAAACCTAATGGTAATGGCCCCAAAACGCCTAAGGTGTCCCCTTGGGGAACGTCCCCTGATTCGTCCCCAGCGGCACGTCAGAATACGCCCGCGGCTATTCCTTCGCAGGCCCCGGTAAAAAGCCCGGAAGATGAACAGCGGGAAGGATTTTTTGATAATATAAGCCCGAAGCAGTATGAATGGTTAATCGCCAATCGGGTAATTTCTAACCAGCCATTTCGTACCGTGCGAAGCGCGGTTACCCAAAACAATGGTGCATGTACTATAACCGCCGAGTTTTATGAAATGTCTTTTGCCGGGCGCGCTCCTCCGGAAGATATGCCGGAGGCTTGTATTTTTTATGTATATGAAAACAGCACATTAAAAATCTATGTATCTTCCGCGGCAAGAAGAATTTTAGAAAACATATTTGATAGAAATGAAGAATTACTGAATATTGTCTATGCGGCTATTTCTTGGCATGAAACTTCTCACCATGAAAACAAATCTCACCAGCAGGCAATTGACGCACAAAGAAGAATAAACGATTATCCTGAAGTAGGAATAAGATTGGAGTTACTTCAGATACTGGTTTATTTGGGATATCCTCTGGATAAGATACCCGCGTTGATAGCTGAGTTTGAAAATTTATTGAAAGGGATGGCGTTTACTGCTTACTTTATTAAAATCTTATCTTCTCCGTTCGTCAGTAATCATGAGGTTGCGCAACTCCTGTCTAAAAGAGAAGAATCAGGGCAGCAAAGTTACACTTTTTCCGACCTGCAAAAAATTGTCGCTTATCTTAGGGGTATCCCTGCAGGAATAAGGCTAGTGCTTGACATGGTTATTTCCCAACAATCGCAATTATGGGAATCGTTATTAGATGCCAGAGTTGATTGCGCCATTCTCAAATTGCTGGCCAGCGCATTCTACGACAGAGATATTCTTCCGTTATTGAATAATGGCGAGATGAAAGAAGCAGAGAGGCGCAAGTTCACAAGATCCATAGTTTCTTGCGCGCCCACTTCCCAGTTGTTCTGCGTGTTGATTAAACTTCTTGGTTTTGAAGTACAAGCGGCGAATGTGCCTAAGCATATCTTTCCGGTTATCCCGCTTGGGAACAATAGAATCTTGTGCGTAGACTTTCCATTAGTAATAGTAGAAGACTTAAGCGGTTCGTATGAAAGTAGGCAGGAGGGCGCCTGTTGGTTGTTAAAGAATACCCGCCCGCGCAAAAATAAATTTTCTGTTCCAAAGTATCCTTATATATGTTTAAGTGACGAACGCGGATTTAGCTGGGCAATACAAGGGAACTTGGCAATAACTTTGAGAAATTTAGGGATGTTAAAAGAAGCAGAGATGATCTTAAAAAAGCCGCTAAGAGAGAATCCGGAATATTTTGAGAATCATTCAATTATGGGAGCTATTTTATTGGATTCATGCAGGTATCAAGAAGCAGAAGCGGAATTCAGACAGGCAATTGCTTTGAGCCCCGAAGTTATTCCAGAGTTTTACTTTAGGTTGGCAACTGCTTTGGACGGACAAAAACGATTCCATGAAGCAGCTGCGCAGTCTTTCGAGAGGTTCATTGTTTTGAAACCTAAAGATAAGAAATTGCTGGCAGAAGCTCATTATAGGCTGGGAATGATTTTTTCTAAGTTGCAGCGGCATGAAGAAGCGATTGATGCCTTTTTGAATGCAGTAAGAATTGAGCCAAAAGATGCTTATTATCGCCGTGACCTTGCCGACGCGTATTTAAACTGGGGCAGGGCTCTGTTTACGCAGAAAGGTGATATTGCGGCAGTAGTGAGGAATTTAGCTATGGCAGCCGTTATTAACCCGGAGATATCTGAAAATGATATTCCTCCGGGGATATGCAGGTTGGTTAATCAAGCTATGTTTAACGTCCGCGCCGAGCTTTTAGAAACTCTCCCCGGGATATTCGCGCCTCCTGTTGTAAGAGATGGCCGTAACAAGGCTCCAGGCGGCATTATGTCTCTTACTGCTGCCATGCCGTTTCCGCCGCAAAGAGGTAATACTGGTCCTTTTGGCGGCGCCTGGCCGATAATGTGTTGGCTATATCGTTGGGTTGCCGGCAAATGTGGATATACGGCTGGCTGGATTATCCTGCCGGTATTAATTGAATCTTTATTTTTTATCGTATTGGGAGATTGGGGTATTAGTTGCTATTTCGGTTTGGCGTATAATTTTGGCGTTGAGCATTTCTCTCGCGTAGTCGTATTGCTATGTCTGTGGTACGCGATGCATATCCCGGGATATTCCTTGACTGGATTAAAGGAGGAAGACAAAGATTTATATTATTATTCCCTGGAATTACTCGTCGCATATACGGTCGCGGCATTGGCAGTATTAGTTATCGTAGCTGTCTCTGGTAACCTTTATTCTAACAGGTTATTTCCTTGCGCAATTGCCTTCCCACACTTGCTCTGGGGGATAATTCTTCCTTATTTTCTGGAGGGGGAAAGAGATGATGGTTATTTCACGCTGCACGTTCCTTCGGCAACGATTTCTCTGTCCGTTGTCGGGTTATTTATCGCCGTGTTATTTCTGTGGCCGGAGATCATGTTTGTATCAAGCGTTATTATCGCGAAATTACAGGCGTTTTTCCTCGGCGCGCTATTCTTCGGCTTGGTGGGGGGCGTGGGAGATGTGTCTCCTTTGGGAGCGTCCCAGAATAATACACAGGATATCCACGAGAAGTCTACGGCAGTACCGTTAAGGAAATGCCTTGTCCTTGATTGCGATAATACCTTGTGGTCAGGAGTGGTGGCTGAAGACGAGGTTGAAGGAATCAGCTTGCCTGCGGAGTATCTGGAATTCCAGAGGACGGTAAAAGGCCTTCAGCGAAGAGGGGTTATTTTGGCCATTAACAGTAAGAATGACCTAGCTGATATTGAACAGGTATTCAGTAAACGTGCCGATATGGTGTTGCAGCGAAGTGATTTTGCAGTAGTGAAAGCCAATTGGCAGGATAAAGCTGCTAACCTTAGAGCAATCGCCCAAGAATTAAATATAGGCTTAGACAGTTTAGTCTTTATTGATGACAGCCCTCAAGAAAGAGCTTGGGTCCGCGATAATTGCCCTGAAGTTTTGGTCCTCCCTGAAGATAATTCAGCCCATCCTGCAGATTGGATTAAATTTTTAAGCACGGCATTTCCCCAACAGGAAGTTACCGAAGAAGCAAGGAGAAGGACTGCGTTGTATGCGCAGCATACGCAGAGAGAGGATGCAAAGGCCGCATTCGGTTCATTGGATGATTTTAAGCGCAGCCTTGCTATCCGGTTAACTATTCGTGAAGGAAATGAAAACTCCGCGCATGTTATCAGAATAGCTGAATTGACCCAAAGGACCAACCAGTTTAATCTTACCGGAAAAAAATATACGAAAGATAAAATTAAGAAGTTTCTTGGTAGCTCTGAATATCGGATTTTCAGTCTGGAATATCGCGATAGGTTTGGCAATGCCGGCGTGGTAGGGGTAATGATCATGCACCTCTGTACTGGGAGTAGATTGGTAATTGATGCCTTTTGCTTGAGTTGCAGGGTATTGATTGCGTCTCCTTATGTGGAGCGGGGATTTATGGCATCGGTAATAGATGCCTTGAAAAAGGAAAATTGGGCAGGGGTAAGGGGCTATTTTGTGCCTACAGGGAAAAACGAGCTGGTCAGGAATTTGTATCCGCAGGTTTTTGGTTTTGAGGCAGAGCAAGAAACAATGGCTTATTCGTTGGATTTATTAAGGCAAGACAGGACCATGTTTTCTTGGGAGAACGCCTACAGAAATGCATATACGGTATCTCCTGTCAATCTGGCCCGATTTGGGTTAGTCTGCGTGTTAGGAAATATAACCACAGGCCTCACTCAAAGGATTACTGCTATGCGGTTTATGCAGAAACCAGCTTCGTTACTCTGTGGTACCGACGATGGCCACGTAATTAATTGGGAGGTAGGCGATCCTTTTCAACCCGGTTATCTCGGGTCAGCTAAGGGTGGGCTTATAGGTAGTAAGAGTGAGGCAGCGCCGATTACTGATATTTTACCTATGTGTAGTTCGAATAATGATAGGGTAGGGATTGTTTTCGGCAACCGTTGGTTTGAACGATGGCATATTGATCGTTCTTTTGATTATTCTAATTCTCGTTGCAGCGCGGCTTTTCGCGATGACAAGTATCCTACAACCATAGTTTGTTCAACGGTGATGTTTGATGATCATCTGTGGGCTTGTGTTGACAATTCTCGACGCTTAAGCGGTTTACCGAATAATACAGTGCAATTTTGGTATGTTGAGAGTTTTAGGCCGCCTGAATTGAAGTATTCATTGACAACTCAAGAGCAGGGAGACGTCGTATTTCTTAAGCCATTGTCCAGCCGGGAGATTTTAGTCATGGCCCTGCAACGGATTCAGGAACAACCCTTTGCCTACGTTATGGAGTTTTGGAATATGCATCCGTATGAGTATACGCAAAATCCACTCCCGCCCCAATTTATGGCTAGTTTCCCCTTGGGGGAGGTTATATCTTTGGATATTTCAGAAAACGATACTCTTATGGCAGCGGTTACTGCTTCATCAGTCGCAATTTATGATATCAGGAATCCTGCGCGCGTTACCCTTGTGTCAACAATTCCCTTAGAAAGGCCGCTTGAAAACAGCAGTGTGGCATTTTCAGGAGATAACAAACTGCTCGCTTTTGGCGAGCGTGAAATTTGGGATATCAGTAATCCATCTGAACCAAAATTTGTCACGCAATTTAAGAATCCGGATGGAAATAAAACTCATGAGAGAATGTAATTTTCTCCGGATAATGCATTATTGGCTACTTTGGAAAACGGTTTAGTTTACCTTTGGGATTTGAGATTGAGGAGTACGCCCGTTGCAATGCCAGATTGCCCTTATCCGGAAATTACTGATTTGCTTGACGCTTGGTTTCGTAGAGTAAAATACTTAGGATTGAGCGATGAGAAAATAAAGGTTGCGTGGCAGAAAATACTAAGCGAAAACACTGACGTGGAAGAACTGCGCGTAATATTAGAATTAGAATTTAATTGGGCAGGCTGGTATGTTGAAGAACAGAGAGAATATAGCGATTCCCAATCAGTTGTGTCAACCGAATGCGGGTATCTTGGTAAAACTATTCATGAGTTAGAAGAACAAGGCTGTGCAATAGTGTCGGTGAATCTTACAGGGGAAGAAAGGGATTATGGTCGAAAATATGAGTGTTACGATGTGTTTTATACTCCAAGTATACTCTTAAGGATATACGCAGTATCTTTTTATGTAAAATTGAGGGAAAAAGTACAATCGCGTGAAGAAGCTTTGGTATGGGCGCAAAGGCTTAAAGAAGCACGGCGCATGATATTGGCTGATTATATGTCAAAGATTATTATAGGCAGGAGATCCGAGTATCAAGATAAAGATAAATTAGAGGATATTATTTGCGGTTTTAGGGGGAAGAGTGAAAGAGATTGGCAAACATTTCTTACTTCGCTTCAAAAAGGCGAATTAGGGCAGTATGCATTGAGTGTTGCTATTAAAAGATCTTTAGAGATGACTGCCAAGCAGCCTATGACCTATGCCGGAGCTCTCATATCCGCAGGCGTCTGTCTAGGCTTTTTATTACTGGGGTTATGCAGTAAATTATTTGTTTTGCCTGCGATAGTTACCTGTGGTTTGTTTTTGTTTAGCTGCCTTATCCCTCAATTGACTTGGTTGGCCCTGTCAAAGGATATCAGAGGCCCGCCGGAAAGAGCCATAAAGGAAATAGCCAATGACCAAGACGGTATTCATTCCCTCAATAAACTCAATGAAGCCCTGCGCAGGTATCCTTTCTCTCCGATATTAAGATTACTCCAGATTATCCACTATGTAATTCTCTACCCGTTTGTGCACTTTGGCCATGAGATAGTTTGCCACACATTGTTGCATATCTCAGATACTCGTCGATGGCACTGGCTGGCGTATTTCCTGCAGGGGACATTATCGGCGGTTTCCGTCTTTGCAGTAGGATACGGTTTGGGCTGGCTGATTACTGCTTTTTCGGCAAAAGTTACCATCGCCTGCGCCGCGGGGCTGGGCTTTGGCTGTTTGTTGTGGTGTGGGGGCGCGGAGTCGGACTCTAAACCTGATGATGGCAACGCGCCGCGCCATGCTTACCCGCGACTGACCATTGAACGGATACGCAGAAGGTTATTTTCATTTTGCGAGGGGGATGTCAGGCAAATCCCAATACATATTGAATTAGCGCGGGCAAATATTGATGCGTATGAAGAGCGTAAGGAAACAAAGTATTTGTTGTATGCTCAAAATGATATCCGGAGAGCGCGGGATTTAATGAAAGAGCACTCTTGCGATAGCTATCAGCAGGAACTTCGAGATGCGGTGGAGCGGTTATTGCATACATATCGGCGGGGTAGCCCTTGGTATCATGATTTTCTTGAAAAGTATGGTTATTTGTTGCAGGAAACAGAAGAAAAACCTGCTGCGGCTATAACTTTGCTTCCTGAAGGGAGCATCTATCCGACGGATATGCTTGTTCAACAAAGGGGAAAAATTGCTGATATGGTGAATGAAACCCAAAATCAGAACAGTCTTCGGCATCGAAGGTTATTCGCTGAGCTGAGTGTGAATATTACCAATGCGTTTATCCAGATTGGTAAATTGCCTGCCGTCGATTCATTAACCGTTAATGGCGCTGCCCGGTATCTTCTGGCTCTGGTTGCGCATAATGAGTGGATGTTGATGATGCTTGATCAGATGAGTGCCGGAGAGGATCGGCTGAAGCAGGCGCAAGGCGAGATGAAGAATATCGTGGGAATCAGAGATACCCTTACGCAAAACCGTCATCTGCTTAATCAAACTCAGCAGCAATTATTGGCAAGGGAAGATGACAGGTTCACAAGGCAGATTCAGGTGCGCATGGCAGCTGCAGAGCAGAAGATTTTGGCTAATCGCGCTAAAGATGAGGAAGCACAACGGCTAAATTATACCTTTGATAAGGCAGCGTTTGATCAAATGTTAGCTGCAGCAGAAGTCGCCCAACAGGAAAGCAGATTTGATGACGCAGAGGCCTTGTTATATAAGGCGGCAGATATTCCTGCGCAAGGCAGTGCAGCGGGCAATGCAGCAAATGAGGTATATCGTGTTTTGGCATTTGACAGGGTGGCGGCATTGTATCTGTTGCAAAAAAACTTTGCAGGGGCGCAAGGAATTTTCGAGGAAACAAGTAGCCTGGTTTTGCACGTGCTGAAAGAAGAAGCAAATTTGAGAAAAGCAGTGCGGGATGACGTTACGCGGTTAAAAGAGGAGCGCACGAAATTACAAGCGGAGTTAAGAGTAGCTACTCATGTATGCGTTAAGCAGGAGGAAGAAGAGGCTTGGCAAGGGCAGCGTATTACCTTTATCCAGATGCAGCAGTGGCTCAATTTGCAGGCAGCATGCCCTGTTGGCGGCCATCGGGCAGGGCGGGTGTTGAGGGAAACGTTAATTATCCCGTCGGATAGTAATGAGCATCAGCCAATGCAGTTTCTTGTGCCCGGGATCAAAGATGGTATTGTTGCTTTGGTCGGAGTCCAGCAGGAGGTACATGGATTTGTCTTTTTGGTAGTACCTGTTAGAACAAAATTCATAGATGCTTGCTTTGCCTTAAAAAGCGTTAAAGGAGGGATCGCTGTTGTTGACCCCAAGGAAAAACCTAAACCAATAGAGTCTGCTCCGGCAACGGTTGCACCTGCGTCTGTTCTTGTTTCTTCCCCTGTAGTTATGCCTCCTGCGTTGCTTCCTGCAGCGAATCAAGAGATACCTTCTCCGGGATTGCGGTTTAATCTGCTGCCGGGATTGCATTATTGGTACCGGGCGGTTTCTCTTAACCAGCCCGGTCTGCAGAAATTCGTAAAAGCAATTGAAACTGCAGGAGAATTAAGGGAAAAGGGCAATGGCCGGCAATCCCGTGATAATTATACCGGAGCAAGCTCTCTGTATGAGAGGGCTGAAAACCAATTAGGCTGGGTTTTAAAGTGGATTATCCTGCAGCAGCCCGGCACGCAGTGTGTTACGAGAGAGATGGTTGTTTCATTCATTATTGGATTATGGGTACAGCGGGAATCGGCGTTATTGTGGTATAGCCGGGCGCTCTTTCAGAAGAAGATCAACGCATCTTTTCAAGCAGAGATGGCTGCTGCTGTAAAGGCGAAAGATGAGTTCTTTGCCCTCAAAACTGTAATTGGGCAACAGAAGGGTTTCTTGCTTACCTTACCTGATTCTGTAATATGTATTCTTGAGCAAGAAAAAAGATTGTCCAATATATTTGCGAATAATTGCTGGAAGTATCGAGCAGCGCTTTTAGCCAAAGAAGAACAGAAGGCTATTCCTCCTGCCACGGTATCTATTTTGCTTGGATCCGTTGAGCCTTTAACGCCTCCTGCAAAATCCAGAGCAGACGC
>JAPLLV010000002.1 GCA_026387405.1 Candidatus Omnitrophota bacterium | reverse complement strand
CCAGAAAATCTGATCATGCAATAACGGATGCAACTTTATAGTGATTTTATGCTTATATGATAAAGCGATCTTATTCAAAGATTCAATAATTATAAGTTGATCTTGATAAAATAATCGGTCGCTAAAAGGCGGAGAAAAACCAAAATACCAATAGTTCTGATAATATGTGGAGGTAGCGTAAAGTATATGCATCTTTTTTTTAGCCGTGTACCTTCGCAGGGCTGCCGGTTTTTTTCTTATGGCCTCTATGGCTGGAGAACCCACAGAATAAATCTTACAGGGGAATTTATCCAAATAATGGTTGAATCCCCTTGTCACTTCCTGACCATAAGTAAATAATACCTTACTCCCCATCAGTTCCTTATATTCGCTCAACTGGCTAATGCTCTGGTCGTAATAAATAAACCCATGCTGCCAATTTATAACAGGTAAACCTAAATATTTGGCGAGCTGGTTTATCGCCTGATCAGTAAACGTTGCGGAAGAAGAAATCAAGATGCCGATTAGGCCAGATCCCTCAATCAAGCTATGAAGTCTTGCGAGAATCCGGCTGGGAGAACCGGCGGCCAAAGACTCAAGCATTAACAGCCTTTTTTCGATCAAAGAAAAGAAACAAATACCCCGGTATCCAAAGTAATCCATTAATTCCGGGTTAGATTTTATACTGTCAACGACGCTTGGGCGTTCACGACCAGGCAACTCGGCATTCTTTATTACGCCCAGGCCTCGTATTATCCGCCAGCCCTTATCCTTAAGAGAATGCTCAACATAGTGCCACATATCGTCGCCTTTAATAAGAATAGACTTCTTTTTGCGAACTTTACAAAAATAAGCGGATTTAAGAATCCGTTGCATAGCATCAACAGAAAACCTGTCTAAAATTGAGTGGAATAATGCATTGTCTTTTGATTTTATGGGATCGGGTAAAACCTCTATCTCTCTGTCCCATCCTGCCAACGACAGGACCTGTCCCCAAAGCGTATCTTCCATAGTAAAAGCGATCTCAAAAAATCCGAAAGAAGAACTTGTATTGCTATGGATAAAGATCCTGCAGTTATTGTTTGCCTCAAGGATCGCCTTTAGAATGAATATCCTGCTAACCAGGGCGTCAAATATGATCGTCAGCGGAAAAATACTAAATAGAAATGGTCTTATGCCGTAATCTCTAAGTTCAGTGTATTTTTCAACCGCCAGTTGGTCTAAACGTTCAGATAAAAACTCGACCCTCTCATGGCTCTTCAAGCAGGCGCTTTCTAAGTCCTCCGGCATAAAGAAGTCCTCCGGGATCCTATAGGGTATCTTTTCGTTGTCCAGCGCCATCATGGCAGAGGGGCCCAGGGTGATCCAGTCGCCGGAGTTTCTGAAGCCCCTGCGGATAAAATCCTTGACCTGAAAATCATGTTCAGCCAGAAATAGGTCGCTCATTATTTATACAGCCTTCTTTTAAATCCCAAATAACGCCATATATAAGTCTGCAAGGAGATCTTATTTAACAGCGTAATTGCGATATCTATTACCTTTTTGATCGGTTTTTGTAAACATTCATGATTTAAAACTGAAGGAGAGGATAATAAGTATATTAGTCCGGCAGGGACTAAACCATACGTCGATTCAATTAATCTAAAAAGTGTATTTATGTATGTATTGTTTAATTGCGTATACGGACGCTGTATATAAGCCAGGTCATTAATATCAATAAAACCATCAGAGATCGCCCTATTCCGAAGCTCTGTCCCCTCGTATAAAGTCAAATGATAGAGGAGCAATTGAAAAGGCTTGGGTAAACGGGACACGTATCGAAGCGTTTTAATATTATCGCGCACAGATTCATAGGGATTATCCAGGATTACATCATAACAGAACAAGATACCCTTTTTATTCAACTTTTTTACGTGATCAATACAGTTGTCTAATTCTTTATTTATTGTTTTCCTTCTATAGGCCTCTAATCCGGCAGCGCTTAATGTCTGGATCCCTATCCTAAGATGTATCAGGGGCAGCCGGGAAATGATCTTGATCTTGTCTTTATGAAAAAAACTAGGCGTAATCCCTGTTATACCGATCGGTAAGTTAATTTCCTTATTATATCTTTCCACAAATAATTCCAACTCCTCATTTGAACGAGCCAAAAATAAATCATCCTCAATAGCAATACTCGATAAGCTATAAGCCCGCTGGCAATGCTTAATCTCGCGTATAACATAATCCTCGCTTCGTTTACGAAAATGTTTTATTCCGTCAGGAATAAAATTATTTAAATAAGAATTAGCGCAGTAGCTGCAGCTGTATGGACATCCCCGGGAAGTCATAATATGAAAATCCCTGAAATGGCTCCGAAAATAATCCGGGCTATTTATGAAATGGTCGGGCGTGATCAATGACTGATCGCTGTTAGAATAAAAAGGAAGCGGCAGCTCATCCAGTTCTTTTATAAAAAAGTCTTTATTCGCAGGGATAAAGTCATCTTCTCCATTAACGATCTGCGGCAATCGCGAAAAATCTTTATTATTAATGGTTGCTTCCACGTATTTTTGCAGCACTACTTCTGCCTCCCCGACAAAGATCGCATCGGCATGGCCGGACATATTGCGGTAATTAATAGTAGAATGCGGTCCTCCCCAGATCACGGGTTTAGAAAAATTAGCCTTAATAAGTTTCGTTAAGTATTCGGCAGAAGGGTATCCGTTTGACATAAAACCGAACCCGATGATCTTACTCCTTTCTATTAATCTTAAAAAATGATCCCTGATCTTATCATCCTTTTGGATACCCTCGGTACCTGAGACAAACAATAAATGTACTGAAAAGCCTCTATCCTGGAGTACCCCCAAAAGGACCCGCTGAGAATAAGCCTGCAGGTCACGGTGAGGATATATCATTAAAAAATCTATCTCTGGCTTCATCCGCTAAAATAAATTATGCAAATTTGCCATTTTTTCTTTAAGTTGTTTACAATAGTTATACATTTTTATCTTTCTTAATAAGTTTTTGATCCCGTTCAAAACGGCTAACCTGAAGGCATATTTTGCCTCTTCCTGCTTAAAATATCTGATTATTCTAGAATATTCATTTTTAGGCGGGGAACCCCTTTTTCTGAATTTTTGATCCATTCTAAAAATAGCCCTGATAGTCTCATCACCGGAGACCATCTCAAAACCCGCGCAATTCAAAACATAGCTTAAAGAGGCAAGGGAAAACTGAAAAGTATGGGCATTTTGCAGCAAACCCAGAATATTATCTTTACAAATATTCTTTATCCACCAGAATGTCCCCGGGACAGAAATAAATAAATATCCACCCGGCCTCAGGAGGCTTCTGATATCCAGTAATTCTTTTTCCAGATCCAGCAAATGCTCAAATACATGGTTAAGAATTACCAGATCAGCGCTTTTTTCGGATTTCTTCTTCAATAACTCCGGAATCCCTCCCACGAATAAATCATCTATGCCGGATATTCTCCTGCCATATTCGATATTTTCACTTCCAAAATCCACCCCGGCTACTTCAAAGTTTTCGGTTTTAAATACAGACAGGGTCGAGCCCATATTACAACCGATCTCATATACCACTTTTATATTACTTGGCAGCTTCGGAATAATATAATCAAAGACCCCCTGACCCTGAGCTACCTTTTGCTCCCAGAGAATATTTTTTTCGACATCGCCTTCTCCATAGAGCTTACGGTATTCGTTATCATAGAATTCTTTGTACGACAGGAAGTCCAGCCTTGGGTTTGCCCGGATAAGCCCGCATTCCTTGCAGATCACAATGGGATAATAAAGGCCGAACCAATCACGATCAGCAAGAAGGATGTCATTTCTGTATCCGCAAAAACAATCACAATCTTCGAAATTGTATATTTTTTCATTAATTTTCTTTTCAAAAGAATGTTTTGTTTCAATCTGGATATTGCTAAGGCCCTGCACCAGGAGGTCATTCCTATATTTGAGCCTCTCCGATAATACGTTTATTTGCATGCGCTTACTCTTTAGCTTAATGTTTTCGATATACATTATCATACCAATGGATAATATCAGTGATATGGAAATCACTTTTTTTCGGGAATAGATAATCGTAGATATCTTTTAAGAAACGATATTCCTGTTGCGTATTCACATCCAGCTTTAATTCCGGCCTGCGAAATTCTGCAGGACACTCTACGGTGCCGGTTTTAAAGCACTCTCTGTGCTCATAGACATAAGAATGCGGGTGCTCTCTATTGCGCGGATCATTAGTAATCTGCCGGAGTCTCTCCATCAAGGCAAAGTTGTATACCTCTGCCCCCAGGCCGTCCGGATAGCCGTTATTGTCGATATTATGAGTATTTGCAGAAAAATCATTTCCGGATTTTAGATGTACTCTGACAATCCTGTCTATCTCCTTTGGCTCTACCACGGGGTTATCCGCGCAAAGCCTTACAATCAGATCAGCTTTAGCATTTTTTGCCGCTTGATAATACCTGTCGATCAGATCATTCTCGGATCCCCTGAATATATCTATCCCCAGTCCTTCTGCAATTTGTGTCAGGATATCATCCTCATTATTCTCAGTGGTAGCTAAAACAACCTGCGTAAGGGTCTCGGCCCTCTTGACCCTTTCGATAAATCTGAACAAAAGCGGCTTACCCGCTAAGTCTAAAATTGATTTTCCCGGCAGCCTTTTAGAGCCCATACGGGCCTGGATGATACCGACTATACTCTTCTCCATAGAAAAACTACTCTCCTGTAGGTACCCCCCAAAAATGGCATTTATTGCAAAAGGGAATGTCCTCTCGCTTGCCGGAAATATGCAGTTCTAACAATCTCCGCCGTTTTTCAGAGTTCCAAAGGTCCGCCAGCTTATCTTTTTTAATATTGCCCAGCACTAATTCTCTCTCCGGATCAAACCTTACGCATACCGAAACATCCCCTCTCCTATCGATCGCTAAATGATGAAGAAAATCCAAGCATATGCCTATTTCCGGTATTGTAGGATTTTTTCTTTGGTAATCAAAACTTCCTTTTGGAGAATGTAAAATTCTCCGGATCTTTAAAACGCCGATATCTTTATACTTCTCTTCGTTTACCCTTCCAACAAATCTTAACGAGGTGAATGGCTTTCTCCGGCCCTTTTTTTCAAGGAAATTCTTAATAATATTTAATTGATTATCCGCCTTCGGGTCATTTTCTATAATTGATATGGACATTGTATCTAAATATCCGATGATCTCGTTTGCTTTTTCTACGATCAACTTTCCGTTAGTCACGATATTTGTAACAATCCCTCTTTTTTTAAATAAAGAGACTGCCTCTTTGAAGCGCGGATATAATAATGGTTCCCCGTTGTTATGTAATTGAACAATGATCCCCGGCTCCAGTTGGCGGGCTATTGACTCTACTATCTCAAAAGCCATATCCCCATATTGGAGATCTTTATAAATCCTGTCTCTTTCTCTTCGGCCGCATATCCAGCAGTCTTTATTGCACCTGGAAGTCAATTCAACATTCACGTTTGCCAGGCCGGATAGTGTTTTTACTTTTGTTTTAGGACTTTCCATTCAGAGATCCTTAGTTACTGGTTGAATTGATACGGGGTTGATCCGCCTTTAGCGCTCTTAAGCTCCCTATTAAAGGCTTTTATTTGCGCTACAATGTCTAACCCCACGCTCTTTCCCCAGGTTTCAATAAGAAGCCTGGTGATGCCGCCGACTTTTCCGTTCCCGATCTTAACACCATTTATGCTGGTAACCGGCAAAAGACAGAAAGGAGTCCCGGTCATAAAGGCCTCATCGGCCGTATAAATATCATATTCTTCCAGATTTTTCTCCCCGCACCCTAAATCCAGCCGCTGCGCAAGTTCAAATATATAATCCCGGCTTATGCCTCTTAATATATTCCTGCCTTCCGGAGTCACCAGTTGCTTATTTTTGACAATGAAGAAATTGTCGCCCGTCCCTTCAGCTATAAATCCATCCGGGTCAAGCAACAATGCCCAGTTATTATCTCCCTTGAATTGAGAAACTTCAATATTAGCCATTTGATAGTGTATCCTGGAACGATTTTTTATTTTCGGGTCAAGCAGGTAAGCAGGAATGGCCCTTTGGGATGTGATCACGGCATTTATCCCGGTATCAAACAGCTTGCCCATACCGGCTACCGTCCATTTCAGGGGAAAATCCGCGACTATTACCGTAGGCTCTAATTTGCCTTTAAAAATCTGGCTGTATATAGATAAAGGCCCGCGGCTGACATTTATCATCAGCCTGTGTTCATCCGAGCCCAAAAAGGCCGGCTCATTTTTTTTAACGGTTTCTAAACAGATCTTTTCCAGCTCATCCATAGAATATCTTAATGGAATCCTTAAGATCTTAACCCCGTAATACAAACGCTGCAGGTGCTCTCGCAACCTGAACTGCCTCTTGTTGAATGACCTGGTCATCTCGAATACCATATCTCCAAACATCAGCGCCGAATCATAAATAGATATTTTTGCTTCGCCTTCAGGAATAAATTTACCGTTTAAAAAAACATACCTTATTTTATTTTTCATTTAGCCGTCTCCATATTCTTCGTAACCAACAGGTCATCTATCCTTCTTAGTTTTTGTTTGGTTTTTTCTTCCGCTAACGTAACTACCTTGCGGGGCAAACCCATGGCTTTTTCTACCGTCCGGACATCTCTCACCAGGCGATACATGCCCATGATCTCTACAGAGGCAGCCTGATCCGAACCATACATCGCCCGGTCCAGGGTGATATGCCTTTCCAGGGATGAAATACCCAGAGAAACAGCGGCGATCGAGATCTGCAGGCCTACTTCATGCCCGCTATAACCTACATTACAGTTGTATCTGTCTTTAAGATACCTGATCGTCATAAGGCTGGCTTCTTCATCCTTCATCGGATACGCGCTGTTAGCATGCAGCAATTCAAAGCTGCATTTCCTTTTCTTAAAAATTTCAACAGCAGCATCTATTTCTTCGATACTGCTCATCCCGGTAGAAATAAAAGTATGTTTCCCTTCTTCCGCGATCATCTCCAGTAAGCCCCGATGCGTGAGCATCGCGGAGGCTACCTTATTGTATTTTAAATTGTAAGCCCTTAGGAATTTTTGGCTTTCCTTGTCCCAGGCCGAGGCAAACCAAAGAATCCTCTTCTCTTTACAGTACCGGGCAATTTCGTCATACTCATTCTTGCCGAATTCTAATCCTTCTTTTTGCGCCCTTGTAGTAGTGCCCCACGGGCTTTCCCTGGGGGAATCCAGGGTTTCTTTCGAATAAACCAGGCTTACCGTCCTTTTCTGGAACTTTACGGCATCGCAACCGCAGAAAACGGCGCTGTCAATAAGCTTCTTGGCTACATTTATATCTCCATTGTGATTAATACCTATCTCGGCAATGATAAATATCGACATTTTACCTCCCCTTAGCTCTAAGCCTTAAAATTAAATTCCTCTTATTTAACATTTAATGATTGCAACTCAACCATCTTCTTGAAATTACCGTCTTTCTGGAGCAACTCCAGATATGTCCCCTCTTCACCTATGGTCCCGTTTTTTAAGACATAAACATAATCGGCATTAATTATGGTAGATAAACGGTGAGCAATTATAACAACCGTAGTGCCTTTGGCAATATTTTCAATTGCCTGCTGGATCATCCGTTCAGAATAAGTATCCAAGGCGCTTGTGGCTTCATCCAGGATCAATAATTCAGGTTTACGCAGGATAGCCCGGGCTAAGGCAAGGCGCTGAACCTGTCCTCCCGACAAGCGCACTCCGCGATCCCCCGCTAAGGTATTATAACCATCCGGAAGCTTGCCGATAAACTCTTCCGCGTTAGCCTGTCGGCACGCATCTCTTATCTCGTCATCAGTTGCTGTCTCATTTGCCCAGAGTAAGTTATCACGAATGCTGGTATTGAATAATACTGAATCTTGGGGAACGTAACCAATGCAATTCCTATAAGAATCAATATCAAACTCCTTAGCATCAACACCGTCAAATATGATCCTCCCTTGGATTGGATCATTAAAACGCATTATCATATCGATCAGGGTTGATTTCCCTCCACCCGAATACCCGACAACGGCGATCATTTTACCTTTGGGTATAACCATATTAATATTCTTTAAAACTGGCTGGCGGTCAGGATAAGAAAAAGACAGGTCTTCTATTCTCATTTCATTTTTAAAGCCGCTGAATTTATTTTCCCCGGTCTGCTGCAGCAATTCCTGGGCGCGCTGCCTTAAGTTCACAATCTGTTCGTAACTGGGGAATAAATTATCCAGAGAAGATTTATTTCCTAACAGGGTGCCGAATACCGGGATAACCCTGGATAAAGAATAAAACAATACCATTGTCTCTGATAAAGGCAATGCGATCTTTCGCGAAATTAACAAACCGATAACCAATACTACCAGGCCTACGGGGCTGTACGCTAAGGGCATACCGCGGCTAAAAGCCTGGGATCTAAGGGTCGCCTGGTTATGGATATGTAATTTATTTTTCAGTGCTTCGGAAACCTTTTTTTGTTTATTAAACCCGAGTATTATTTTTGCATAATTCAAACTTTCGCTGATAGACTTCATCATATCATTTGCAGTTGAAGTGCTGAGTTTACCCAGGCGATAATTAACCTTCCCAAGCAATAAAAACGGCAGGCCTAGAATAGTCGCAATAATAATAAGTATGGAGGTAAGTTTCCACGAAAGATAAAACGGCACAATAAGTAATAATACGGCTTGAACAAGAGAAAAAAAACAAAGCCCTAAAGTTCCCACGCCCTCTCCGACAATACCAAGCTCGCGGGTAAAGGTGTTCAAGAGAGTCCCTTGTTTATTACTGCTAAAGAAATACCAACGCGCACGAAAAAAATCATTAAATGTTTCCAGGGTGATATCGGTCAATATCACATATTTTATTCTTAGAATCTGATATTGGGCATAAATCTGCAAAACATTTTTTAAAAGATTAAAAAACAAGAAAAATATTAAGATCCAGAGCAAAGAAAAAGGTAACCCGATAATTTTAAACAATGAGATAACGCGCTGGGTAATCAGGCTTGCGTTGTTCAAGCCTGGGTTAAAAAATAAATCGGCTATTACGACTAAGGAAAATATCGTAACGGCATCCATTAAAGTAACTAAAAGAAGCGAGAAAATATTGGAAAAAATAAGCATAGGGTATCTTTTAAAAATTTCACGTATAAAAGATATTTTTTTCATATTTATACCCTTAATAAGTCTTTGTTTTGACGTAAAAAATCAGCGCCAACTTTTGCATTATTTGTTCCCTGCTGCTCGCTGTGCCTGAACAGAGACCAAAAACGGCGCTGTAGTTCCTTATCTTCATCGCCTTCCTGCCACATTCCCTTTAACCTGTCATCCATCTCGGACAATACGGATTCAATCTCTTCGGGCGTATTCTCTATAAGTTCTATATCGCAATTATCGAATTGCTCCGTTCTATCGAACCTTCTCACGCCGGAATCGAGGATCTCGCGGGAAGCCATAAAACGTTTCTCTTTACGCAGCCAATACTTTTTGAAAATAAATAATTCAACCGGCCATGAAGTAGGAATGTTTTCAAAAGGCGCAAAATTTACACAAACAATCGGACGTCGAAAGATCACCGGGACACACTCTAGCCCGGAATTAGAAGCCAGAAAAAAATTACATTTTGCGCATAGATATATATCAAGGAAATCCGTTCTATATTCATAGGCATAATCAATGATTTTCGGATTAGTTGTACCGAGCTTATCCTTTACTGCCGCCCCCATCCTGATCACAAAATAATTTCTTCTGGTTAATCCTTCCAGCGCGGGAATATAATTACTTATCGTGGAATCCCGGAATGCATAAGAATAACCTTCGCTGTGCATTGTTGCTTTTAGATAGGCGGAATCCCGCACATGGAAACAAATAAAAGGTGAGTTGTCAGGGATACCCATTTTTCGCATACCTTCAAGTCCTCTTTTTTCTTCTGCGGCAGAAAAAGAAAGATGCGGGGGTATGCGCTCCAATAGCCCATATAGATCCCTGGAGTCCTTAGAAAACTCCGGCACTGTATGTTTTTCGTATCCCGGCAATAATTGATTGAGACGGAACAGCTGATGCGTAAGACGTGGTAACATAGACATATGTATCTTTTTTTTCCACATCTTTTTTAATTGCTGATTACAAAACGGCAGCGAGAAATAAAGAATATCATACGTTCTTGGCTTATGCATACCGGCGTCACGCTCGCACAGATATAATTCTGTATCGATTGCTAGATGCCCTATTCTTTTGCCGGAACCCAGCATAAAACGTACCAATATTATCGGCCGCAACAGGCGTATGATAATGACTCCCGGGACAGCCAACAGCAGCAAAAGCAGCATATATATTTCCAGATAAATAAAAGAAAATATGCGCAGTGATCTATTGCTGGTCAGGTAATTAAGCCGCCACTGAAAAAAATCCTGCTGTTTTTTTTCGATCTTAATAAGCCTGGGTATAAATGCTGTCAAATCCGATTTAATGGTCATTGAGCTGCTCATTCATCAATTAAATGTTCAAATACTTATAGTTCGACGACTATCCTGCTGCAATCGCCCTTTCTTAATAAGCTAAAGGCGGAATTAATTTCATGCAATTTAAATTTATGGGTTATCATCGAGCTTACATTCAATTTCCCGCTTTTAATTAATCTTATATAAAATGGGATATCTGCATCGGGCCTGGCTTCTCCTCCCCATGAACCAATGATCCTTTTCCCTCGGATCAATTCAAAGGGATCGATCGAAATGGTTTGGCCGGCAGCTAAATTACCGGCCACAATACATAAGCCGCCGTTATTCCGGACCGCCTTAAAGGCACACTCCATTGTTTCTGCTTTTCCTGCGGCATCAATGGCATAATCCACTCCCCTGCCTTTGGTAATTCTCAATATCTTTTTTAATGGATCTTCTTGGCGGGCATTAATAAAATGTGTTGCGCCGAATTTCTTGGCGCGGGCTAACTTTTTCCCGGAGATATCTACCGCGATAATAACCGAGGCGCCTTTTGTTTTCGCTACAGCTAAGGCGCTCAGGCCGATACCGCCAACGCCAAAAATAGCCAGGCTATCTCTTGCTCTTAGTTTAGCTGAATGTATTATCATTCCGCCGCCGGTAGTTATAGCGCAACCAAGCAATGCAGCCTCTTTCAGATCGATATTATTTGGTATCTTGATCAGCCGGTTTTCAGATACGACGGCCTTTGTTAAAAAAGTAGAAATTGGGCCTGAGTTAACTATTGAACCGTTCGCCTTTCTATATAAAGATTGACGGGCATCTAAACCCTTGCCCTTGATCCATGACAATACCACATTATCCCAGCGGGTTACCTTTGTGACCCCGGCCCCTACCTGCTCGACAACCCCGGAACCTTCATGTCCTAAGGTGTGCGGCAGAAAGACATCTTTTCCTTTCAGGCCGTCGATCTCATTCAACTGGGAATGACAGACTCCGGAATAACGGACTTTAACCAGAACTTGGCCTTTTTGCAGATCTGGGACCTCGAGTTCTTCAATGCGTAACGGACCTTTTGTTTTGTATAATACGGCTGCGCGCGTTATCATATTTATTCGGCTATAAACCACCAATAGTCACCGCTATATCCTTCTTCAGCAAAAAGCCTTTTCCAATCTTCAACGCACATCATAGTTTCTGCGGTTAAAACCCATTTCATAAGATTCTCTTTTTCCCGATCATTGCGCCAGGCGTCAACGGTAATATAGCTATGCCTACGCGAAACACGCTGGATTTCACGCAAGGCCCTTTTAAGGCGCTCTAAAGGAAGATTATGAATGGAATTAATAGAAATAACTAAATCAAAACTCTTGTCGGGAAAGGGGAGTTCTTCCGCGCTGGCCACTTTTAAAAACGGCTTAACTTCCGGCATGGCATGTTCTATGGCATAGCTGCTGATATCTATACCGGCAACCCTGGAATCAGGCATAAGCGCTTTAAAATCATAGAGCATAAAACCTTTAGCGCAACCTATATCCAGAATATCGGCATGTTCGGACAACTTATAATATTCTTTCATCCTTTTAACAATGGATTTCCATCGGCCGTCATATCTATATCCGCCATAACCGCACTTTCTATCCCCGTCAAAAAAATCCCTGTCAAACTGTTTGGCTATCCGGATAATTTCCGGCGTTTTTTCTTTTGCCCGCAAATCGTAATCCCGGGTTATTTTTGGATGAGAATCTAATAGGTTTACTTCCCTGTCCAACCGTTCCTCCTGCTTTCTAATCAAAAGATGCCTTGTGCGGCCTGGTGATCATACATTCAAAGAATTCTTTTCTCTCCAGCAAAGGCTCTCCGTCTTCCAGGGCTCTTCCGAATTTAACCTGTGGGATCACTCTAAGATCGCCTCTAAGCTCAATATTGCATAATACGGGACCTTTAGCTCGCAGGGTTTCCCTAATGCCTTTATGGATATCTTCCGCCCTTTTTATATTTACCGTTTTAAACCCATAAACATCGGCTACCTTAATAAAATCCGGAAAGGCCAGGCCGCCTTCCACGGTAGATGCCTCATACCGGGAACAAAACCACTGATCCTGGGTCTGGCGTATCATCCCATAGCCGTGGTTATTAAACAGGAAGATCTTTATCGGGAGCTTGTGCCTGATTACTGTCGCTAGCTCTTGAATATTGATCTGCAGTCCTCCGTCGCCGGTTACGCATATGACCGGTTTCTTATTAATGGAAAATGACGCTCCGATACTTCCGGGTAAGGCATAACCCATAGGAGTATTATTGAAGGCGCTAAAAAGCCTCTGTCTATTTTTGAATTCAAACGATTGGAGCAGCCACGCCAGGCTGCAACCGGTATCGGCAAGAATAATATCTCCGGGCCTCGCTTCTTTTGAGAGCGCCTTTACAAAAACATAGGGATTAACGCCGCGGTTTTTAAAATATTCCTTCCGGCAGATAGGAAACCGCTCCTTCCATTCAACGATCTTCCTATGCCATGCTGATACATCCAGCAGCCTTTGTTTGATAGTCTTCTTATTTAAACGCCGTAGAAAGTCCTTTGCGTCCGCGTTGATCTTTAGCTCTACATTCATTTTTAATTTTTTGAATTTTCCCAGTTCGCAGGGATCGATATCAACGACTATTTTTTTGGCGCCTCTGGCGAATGTCGAATGCGGCGAGCCTGCTTGGCGGGTATCCAGGCGGGCTCCGATCGCCAAGATGAGATCTGAGTTTTGCACCGCGAAATTACCGTAACGCGTACCGTGCGTTCCAAACGCGCCTATTAATTGCGGGTGCCCGGCCGGCAATAAATATCTCATCGCCCAGGTGGGAACAACCGGGAAACCGGTTTTTTCTACGAATTCAACAGCCTCCCTTTCTGCGCCCGACAGATTGATCCCCCAGCCAAGGATAATAACCGGCCTTTTTGCTTTAGAAAGCAATTCTATGCATTGTTCGATCTGCAGGTTGAGAACCCGGGATTTTTTCGCATATTTTTTGGGTAAAAACGGTTTTAATGATCCCGGGTTCACATCCACTCTCTGCAAATTATCCGGGATATCGATCAATACCGGGCCCGGCCTTCCCGAGCGCGCGATATAAACAGACTTTTCTAATTCATATCTGATCTTTTTCGGGTCAACGATCTTTACGGCGTATTTAGTAATGGGCTTAAATATCTCGACAGTATCTGTTTCCTGAAATCCCAACTGTCTTATTCCGGCATCGCCTTTTGAGCGGAAAGTGGAAACCTGGCCCGTGATGTATAATACAGGGATCGAATCATAAAACGAACAACAAACCCCGGTAAGCATATTGGTAGCGCCCGGGCCGCTGGTTGCTATTGCCACCCCCAGGTTCCCGCTGACCCTGGCATAGGCGTCGGCAGCCATCGCCCCCGCTTGTTCATGCTGCGGACATATATACTTTATTCCGGGAGTCCTGGCGATAGAATCAATTAAATGGGCCGAGGCCCCTCCGGTTATAACAAATACGTGCCTTATGCCCAATCCTGCCAAAAAACTTGCTACATAATCCGAAAGCTTCATATCACCTTTTTTGCATTTGAACGCAAACCCGCGCCCACGGCCCAGAGATAATGGCACATCGGAGCGAAACCGGTATGCAAAACCTCATCATTCATCCCGAACATAAAAACATTTTCAAAATATTTTTCCATAGTCTGACGCAGCGTCTGCATACTCTTAAGATTGATATGCTGCACCCTGCTTCTTGGCGTTGCGTGCCTGGAAGCGGCAATATTAGGTGTGCCGATTATCAAAACGCCGTTTACATTAAGGCACCTGACAATATTGCTTATAAAAACATTCTCATTTTTGGGTTCGAGATGTTCAATAACATCTATAAGGAACGCGCCGTCCACCCTTAAGTCCGGAGATGTTTTATTCAAATCCACGTTCAGATATTCAACGTTCTTAATATGCCTCAGCCGTTTGGCGTTATTCCTGAGAAGCCGTTTATCCCAATCTACAGCGTATACCTTCTTCGCCGTTTGCGCGATTATGGGGAGGCCGAAACCATCTCCCGAGCCGATCTCCATAACCCTCTTCTTGCCTTCCAACATCTTTGCGCAAAATTTATACCTTGAGAGAACAAAACACATATGCTTGGGGTCATTGATCAGGCTGTACGATGTCCACGGCCCCAGCTTCAACTCCTGGGTGTCAAACTGATAATCCGTTCCTTCTTTATAGGCTTTTTGTGCGGATTTTCGGGTTTTAGCGCTCTTCATTGCAACCCCTTTTGTTTGTCGCTGTTTTTGAAACGCCTTAATTTAAATTTATGCGTATCCGCGCGCAGCTTGCGGGCGAGGGACATCCCGCCATCGCGCCAAGGGTCATGGACTACGGAAATATTACGCCCTCCGCTAACCTCGCCCCCCTGCCTGATACCCCAATTAATGCAATCGTAGATATCTTGATAATCAGTGCCCGGATCACCTGATTTTAAGAATTCTCTTGTCCGCTCGTAATTGGTGCCGGCCCCCAAACGACTCTTAAGCGTCTGGGCGTGTATTTTCGTCCTGACCCAGCCCGGCCCAATGATAAAAACATTGAGATCTTTGTTCTCGTCATCCAGGAGTTCACAGCTCTTTATCAACAAGATCTTTGCCGCGCAATAAGCGGAATAGTTAGTGAAAGGGTTATTCGTCCCGCCTCCCGCAAAAAATACAACGTTACAGATCTTTTCCCTGCGTCTAAAATGGTATATTTCGTGCAAAAAACGCAGCTGTGAAATTGAATTCACAACTATGGATTCCTCCCATTTATTGAAATCGCACTCAAAGAATCTTCCTATAGGCTCCATGGAACCCACGCCTGAAATAAAAATATCCCACGGCCTGGACAACCTTTTATATTTACGCAAACATTCTCTTATGCTGGACTTACTCTTGACATCGCAATTGAAAAGACTTATATCGCGTACTCCCAAAAGTGTTTTTACGCTGTCTTTATGCCTGTAGGTGCCCGTAACAACGTATCCATCTCTTAGATAACGCTCTGCCAGGGCCCTGCCGATGTCGCTGCTTATCCCAAGAATAAAAACATTCTTTCTATCTGTTTTATTTTTAATCATACCCTATCCCCGCGAAGAAGACATTATGTTATTTACCATACTATTTACTCCGAAATTTCTCCTGGTATTCATCCTCCAATTTTCCAACTCTTCCAAGGTTATCCCATTCATCCTCGCAATTGCCTTTTTTCTTTCAGGAGAAGAAAAATTTATCCTATCCCATTCAAATGACCTTAAAACCTCCAGCTCTATAGGAGTGAATTCCTTAGTTGAGATAAGACCTTTCCCGTATCCGGAATAATTAGAAATGTTTTCCAAGTAATCATCTGGGACTAATCTATCCTTTAAACAAATATCCATCAGTTCTGTTTTTGGAAGCGGCGTAGCTATGTGGAAATTTACGATATCAACATTGAGTTTTTCGGCATATCTGAACGTATCTCGAATCTGTTCCCAGGTTTCTCCCGGAAAACCGATAACAAAATTAGCGATTACGTCAAATCCGATCGACTTAGCTAAATCTAACTTTTCAGGAACCTTATCCAGCTTAATCGGCTTCTTTATTATATTCGTGAGAACATCTTGATTTCCCGACTCGATAGAAACAGTGATATGAGTACATCCGTTCTTATACATAAGCCTTAAGATTTCTTCATCGAGCAGCCACACGGTAAGGTTAACGCATTTCCAAACAAGGCCTTTAAAGCTTTTCGCAATGCCTTCCATTATTTTCAAAGCCCGCCTCTTATCCGCCAAAAAATGGTCGTCTAAAAAAATGACTTCCTTTATGCCCTGTTTGTATAAAACAGCTATCTCTTCGAGTACATTTTCTGCGCTTCTGAAACGTACCTTCTCGCCGCTTACCGTCTTACCGGCACAAAATATGCATCGATAAGGGCATCCTCGGGAAGTAACAGTAACAGCGGATGGATAGTTCCGCGCCAATAAACCCGGAGCATATTTGAATTTGATATTGCCATAATCATGCAAGGTGGCGCCGACAATGGCTGAATAATCCGGAAAAGGTATCTGGTCAAGATCTTTGATAAATTCCACTTTATTGATAACCGGCGTAGCCCCCTGCCAATAAGCCAGGCCGCTGACATCGGAAAGGTCTTTTGAGCCTTTACGCAGCTTTTCTATAAGACGCGTAAATGAATGCTCTCCTTCTCCCATAATCCAATAATCCACGTTCCTAATCTTCATGGATTCCTCTATCATGACAGTAGGAATCACTCCTCCCAGAACGATCACGGCTTCCGGAAGGTGTTTACGAATAAGAGCGATGGTATGCGTAGTGACTTTGAAATATTCAGTTGAAACAGAGCTGATCCCGACTAAATCAGGATTAATTTTCCTTAGAAAGGTTATCGTTTCTTCTTCGGAGAGGTTTTTGAAATTGGGGTCAAATACGATCGCTTCCGAATGCTCTTTAATGGCCGCGTACAATAAACACAACGTATAAGGAGGAAACAACCATGTCCTCTTGGAAAGCCAGGCATAATTAGGCTGTGTTAAAAGTATTTTTCTGATCTTCTTCGGCTTGATAGTCATATTACGGCTTATGAATATATTCTAAAGATTCCTTATTGATCTGGTCCCAATTGGCAGATATCCAGTCTATCACCCCTGATATTCCGTCATCCAGGCTGATCGAAGGCCGCCAGCCGAGTTCTCTCCTTGCTTTACTGGAATCGATGGTATAAGCGGCATCCTGGCCAAGCCTCTCATCTACAACTTTAGTGGCTTTATCAAAAGAAACGTTTAGTTTGCGGCAAATAATCCTGACCAGATCATTCACGGCAACCCCGCGGTCAGGAGACAAATGATATATCTGGCCGGATCGACCTTTTTCCATAGCCGCCAACTCCCCTCTTGATATATCCCGGATATGAATATAGGATTTTACGGCCCTGCCCCCTCCGTGAAGCTCGATGACCCTCCCCGACTTGATATAGATAACGGACCTGGGGATTATTTTGAATAACTGCTGATGCGCTCCATATACGTTGGTTGACCGGATCATAACCAGGGGCAATTTAAAATTCTTTACAAAAGTAAAAAGCGATAGGTCCCCGGCCGCTTTTGACGCCGCATATGGAGTGCTCGGATTAAGAGGAGTCTCTTCTAGAACGGAGCCGTTACATGTCCCATAGACCTCCGGCGAAGATATGTGAACATATTTCTTTAAGAATTTGCACTCTTTTAGAAAATCAGCCAGCTCTGTTATGGCTACAGCGTTAGTTTGGAACCATTGTGCGGGATTTTTCCAACTCGGGGCTACCTCGCTTTGAGCCGCGAAATTAGCTATGTATTCAGGGCTAAAATCGCTTATCAGTTTCTTGATCTCTTCCATATTTTTATTCAGGTCCATCTGAAAAAATTTAAAATCCACATTTGGACGGAGTTTATAAGGCAAAAATAAAATGTCCTTTTCCGGCGAACGACTGATCCCTGCTACAGAATATCCGCCCTTTTCAAGTAACAGATCGATAAAATCACTTCCGGAAAAGGAATTACTGCCTATCACCATTACTTTTTGTTTCTCGCGCATCAAAATCTCCTAATCACGCTAAAAAGGACCGGCAAATGCCTTATCCGGAACATCCAGGGGCGACTCATGACAGATCCCTACTTCTTTTTCAGATTGTCCAGGAAGTCCGAACATCATCCTCACGGTATTAATAATATCTATTGCCCGCGGGTAAAAATCTCCTGTTAAAGCATGGCTGGTCGGAATGGGGATATCCGGAAAAGTTATTCGGCAAGGAGCGCATTTTAAATACTTATGCGCCTTTTCTGAAACCAGACTGATAACCTCGGCTGCGATGCCAAAGCTGCGCCATGCCCCATCTATAACCACCAGCCTTCCCGTCTTCTCGATCGAATCCAGGATCGTTCTCTCATCCATAGGCCTGATAGTGCGCAGATCTATAACCTCCGAATTGATACCATCCTTACTTAATAATTCAGCAGCCCGCGTTGCTTCTAATGTCATAAAAGAAGCGGAAACGACTGTGATGTCTTTTCCTTCTGAAATAACCTTAGCTTTACCTATCGGCACCCTATATACCTCTTCAGGGACAACGCCTGTTACACTATGAAGCCAACGATGCTCGATGAAGATGACCGGGTTATCATCTTCAACTGCCGAGATAAGCAGCCCTTTGGCATCAAAAGGGGTTGTCGGCATTAACACTTTTAATCCCGGTATACCGGCAAATATAGAACAGAGATTCTGGGAATGCTGCGGCCCCTGACCCCAGCCGCGGCCGATGAGCAGGCGGATGACCAGCGGGACTTTCATCTTCCCGCCAAACATATAATGCCATTTGGCGGCATTATTAATTATCTGGTCTAAGGATAGGAGCATAAAATCCAGGCGTTGGTGGGTCATGATCGGGCGCATCCCTACAAGGGCCGATCCAATAGCAATGCCGGTCATCCCATTCTCGGCAACCGGCATATCCAGCACTCTTTCTGCCCCATATTTATCTTTCAACCCCAGGGTTGTGCCAAAAACCCCTTTAGGATCGGTTACCCCTAATCCCATTACATATACAGATTTATCCTTTTCCATGCATTGCCCGGTAGCTTCTAAAATAGCCTGGGCAAAGGTAATTTTTCTCTTCATCTTAGGCATAAATATAAGATTTCAAATCCTCAGGCCGGGGAAAACTGCTTGATTTTGCAAAACTGACCGCATCCTCGATCTCTTCCCGGATCTCCTGCTTCAATGCCCCCATTTTCTGCGCATCAATAACTTTTCCCCGGATAAGTTCTTTTTCAAACCTATTGACAGGACAGCGCTTACGCCATGCCAGGAATTCATTTTCTGTGCGATAGCCTAAATCATTATCATAATTAGGCCCGCAATGTTCCTTCCAACGATAGGTATTAAATTGAAGGTAATACGGACCCCGCCCCTTGCGGACATACGCCGCAGCTTCTTTGGCAAGCTTGTATACTTCTGTTACATCATTGCCATCACCCATAGCGCCCCTGATACCATAGGCCCGCACCAATGCTAAGTTATCGCGCCCTTTAGGCTGGCGCACAGATAGAGGCGAATAGACCGAGTATAAATTGTTTTCGCAAACGAAGATTATGGGAAGCTTTTTTAAGGCAGCGAAATTTAAGCTTTCGCAAAATACGCCTTCTTCAGTTGCCGCGTCGCCAAAAAAAACAACAGATATCCTGTTTTCCTTTTTGATCGAACTGCCAAAGGCAGTCCCAACGGCTACGGGGATACTACCGGCTACGATCGGCGTTGTCCCCAATATATTGGCAGAGAGATCAACCAGATGCATTGAACCGCCTTTTCCTCCAGAACAACCGCTTGCCTTGCCGTATAATTCCGCGAACATCGCCTTTATGCTGCCCCCTTTAGCCAGATAATGGCCGTGGGAACGGTGATTGCTCATAAGATAATCGTCCTTTGTCAAATTCGCGCATACTCCGGATGCCACTGCTTCCTGGCCTATACAAATATGCACAGGGCACCTTATCTCGTGTTCCGGATAAAGTTCGCATATTCTCTCCTCTGCCATGCGGATCCTTAGCATACTGCGATACAATGATATTTTCGTATTTTTATCCATGAATTTTTCTATTTTAGGCTGATCGCCTGCATGGTCTTAATATTGTAATACCGCTTGTCTTCCATAGCGTTGGGGATTTTACCCGCTTTAAAAGCCCGGCAGATGTCTTTTACCGCCTGCTCAACCGGCCTTTTTGCCTCAAAACCCAGTTCGCGCCGGATCTTTTCCGAGGAAATATGATAGGAACGGTTATCGTTTGTAGGGCTGGTGATAATCTCAATATTGCCGTTCCCCATTTCATTGGAAACAACTTTTTGCACCGTATGGGCGATCTCCATCATTTTCATATTGTAATACCCGGCATTAAAAATTTTGCCGTTGATCTTTTCATCAGGATATTCCAGTGTCTTTACATACAGATCAGTCATATCTTCAATGTGTATATTAGGCCTTCTCTGCTTTCCGCCAAAGACAGTGATCTTCCCTTTATTAACCGCGTGGTTGGTTAAAATATTCACCGACAGGTCCAGCCTTAGGCGCGGAGAATACCCGCAGACGGTGGCCGGCCTGAGTATCAAGACAACGAAGTCCGCAGAGCCTTCTTTTAAGAGATACTCCTCGCACAACGCCTTATATTTGGAATAATCGGTAAGCGGCTCAAGAGACAGATCCTCGGTAACATTCTCCTCTTCCTTTATGCCATAGACGCTGGAGCTGGAGGCGTAAATAAACCTCTTTATCCCGCAGGACTTAGAGATATCAACCAACTGGATAAAGGCGTCGTAATTGATGGTCTTTCCCAGTACAGGATCAAGCTCGTAGCTCGGGTCATTAGAAATACAGGCCAGGTGGATCACCGCATCCATCGTCTTAAGCTCTCGCTCCATTAAGGCTTTATCGCGGATATCGCCCTTGACCTGCTTTAAACGCGGATCATCTTTAACCGGGTCTAAAACGCCCTCACCATAAATATATAGATCAATAACCGTTACTTCATAGCCTTTAGCCAGGAGTTTCGGCACAAGGACCGCCCCTACGTAACCGGCGCCGCCTGTCACTAAGACCTTTTTAAACTTTCTCATTTCTTCTTTCGCATAATTACGTCAAGTATGATATGGCAGATATACTGGTGAGTCACTTCCACCAAGCCGTATTCGCAGGAAGGGACATAGAAGTTACAAATCCCCATCCGCCTTAAAGGATTATTGCGCCTGAACCCGGAAAGGGTGATCACTTTCGAGCCTCTGGAACGCATAGCCTTGACCGCATTGAGTATATTCTTTGATTTCCCGGAACTGCTTATGGCAAAAAGCAGGTCTTCCTTGCGGGCAAAGAACTTGATCGGCTTGGAGAAGACGTTTTCGTAACCAAAATCGTTGCTTAAACAAGTAAGCAGCGCTCCGTCATTAAAAGACATAGAATGCATAAAACCGTTCTTCCAGAAATCAATGGCCATATGGCTGGCAATGGCCGCGCTCCCTCCGTTACCAATGAAAAATATTTTTCCGCCCCGGGATGACTGCCTTTTGACCATCTTGCAGGCAGCTTCCACCCCCTGATAAAAATCTATATTTTTTTGCTTCTTGTGGCCCACCTCGATGGAATTAATCAAGCCTGCAAAATCATTATGGTAACGTTCGATAATATCTTTCATGCCCCTTCCCCTATTTTAAGAGCGCGTGCACAAATTCAAGAAACTCGTATTTCTCTACGGGTTTCTTATTGCCGACGATCTGCACCGCTAAAGCGCCCACGGCATTACCGATAAAAGATACCAGGTCCAGCGGGAAATCTTTCGCTAAACAAGGAGCGGTAAAAGCAAAAAAAGCATCGCCGGCGCCAACGGTATCAATTACCTTGGTAGAAAAAACCGGGGTTTTAACTACCTGGCCCTTGATATTTATACCCAGAGAGCCTCTCCTGCCTAATGTGACGATGAGTGAGCGCGGCTTTACCGACTTTAATATCTGCCTGGCAACATCTTCTATCTCGGCAAATTTTTCCTGTGCCGCCCATCTAAGCTCCGATTCATCCAGACAGATATAATACGGCTTTTTATATTTTGTGATCATATTATAACCGGCGTTAGCCGCGTTGGTCTGGGTATTCACCGCAAACTTCACAGCAGACTCTTCAATAAGCTTGATCATCTTGCGAGTGATGAAACCATGGCCGTAATCTGAAACTAAAACCAGGTCATATGAAGGAATGGTGGTTTTTAAGTACTCGATAATTTGGGATTCAAGCCCGCCGTCAATATAGCTGTCATTTAAATAATTGACTTCGAATAACTTCTGGTTCAGGTATTGATTAATATACCTCTTCTTAACGATGGTTGAGCCGTTTTCACGGTAAAAAAACTTTTGTTTTATATTCGGCCTGGCATTGGCGTGGATAAACCCCTCTCTTTGGGAATCAAGGCCCAGCAGCGTAACTAACTGGACATCGTCACACAACCCCCCAACATGGTTAGCCACTGCAAATGCCCCGCCCGCAAAAACTTCATGCGTCAGATATCTATTTACCACTAATGGGAATTTTGCCGCCTTGCCCAGAGTCTCGCAGTAGTGATATTCATCGATAATGCCGTCTCCAATTATCAAAACTTTTAGTTTCTGCAGGCTGCTTATTTTTTGGGCTATTTTTTCAAAACTATATATCCTGGAGATGGCCTTCAAATATAAAGAGACGTCTTTGGGATAAATATTCAAAAGATTCTTGATTATATCCGAGGAATCAAAGGAAAACCCTTCCGCCTCCAGGATCCTGATCTTTCCGAAATACAGCTCTTTCTCTTCTTCGAATATCCGGTTATGGATATCCTTGCCGTAATCTTTGATAGAATGGCCTTTGGCAAAGATGTCGGGGTTCACGATCTTAACCGACTCGAAAGGCTTTTCATCATTTACAACACAGACATAATCAACCATGGAAAGGCAGGCGACATTCTGGGCCCTTAGAGATTCGGGGAAGATCGGCCTTCCCGGCCCCTTATGCACGTCTTTGTCCCTTATTACCGACACTATCAGGATATCTCCCTGTTCTTTAGCCGACTTAAGGTGTTTTATCACTCCGGGATGGATAAGGTCAAAAACGCCATGGCTTTGCACCACGACTTTCCCCCTTTTTTTCAAGGCCCTTACCTTATTTACTAACTCATCCAAAACTAATATTTTCTCTGTGCCGACATCCATCTGCATCAACCTTTATTTGAGAAATGTTTTTTTAACAGCCTAGTGGAAGAAAAAACGATTTCATGGGTAAACTTTAATTCCGCTCCGATCTCGCGGATCACCTTGTATTCCTTCTGGATCTTACCGGTCTTATCTTTCAGACGCTCAAACTCCTGTCCCTTAACGTAAATATGCGGCCGTAACAATCTCAATGTCCGCTCAGCCGTTGGCCACTTATTAACCGCCACATAATCCACGCATTCAAGGGCTGCGATAGATTCAGCCCTCAGTCTCTGATTAAAAGCCGGCCGCCCGGGCCCTTTATCAACGTAAATATCCGGGGTAACGGTCACCACAAGCGTATCCCCCATCTTCTTGGCCGCCTGAAAATATTTAATGTGGCCGGGATGCATAAGGTCGAAACAACCGTGACAATGGACAATTTTTTTTCCTTTCGCCTTCAAGGCTTTAACGATCTTCGCGATCTCGTCAATAGCAAAAATTTTCATCTTGACTGCTTCTTGTATTTGTCTATTCCGTTAACAGCATCCCAGAGCGCAGGGATAGTCATAGAGTGATCGCCTTTTACATAAAAAGCCTTACCTCCATCTGCTACCGTGCGCACCAACATTGTTTTCCAGGGGCGGAAATAATATAGTTGATTCTCATTATCCGGCACGCTTGAGAAATCCTTAGGAAGATCATAAAGGTCACAGACTAATGTAGTAAAATGTTTTACGGATTTTCCTCTTTGTCGGGAGACATTCCTTACCATGCTTAGGGACTTTAAAAAAACCTCCGGAGCCATTACCGCGCTCCCGAAATTCATCACCACCCCGCCCTCCAGGCGCTCAAGGATTTTAGTGAAAATCAAAAAATCGCGGTATGAGGCAGCCCCTGTGGCTGCTCCATCACAATTAGGATGTTCGTGAATAATATCGTAACCTATTCCAACATGTATGGTTATCGGTATTCTTAACCGCCAACCTTCGGCAAGCAGGCTGATATCTTTATAGAGAAAATCCCCTTCTGATATTGCCTTACCCACAGCCTCTCCCAAGCCAAGGCCTCTTTTATGGCCATTATTTATATAATCGTTAATCCGGCCCGTTTCCTTCCATAGCCCAAATTCCCCTAAACTAATATATTTTGCTACATTTTCCGTTGTAGCTCCGATCAAGGCAAACTCAAAATCATGTATTACTCCTGCGCCGTTCATAGCTATACATGAAATATATCCTCGCCGCATAAGATCTATAACGAACTTTTGAACTCCCGAACGCAGCACGTGGCCGCCGATCATTAAGATAACCGCCTTCTTTCTGCCTTTAGCCCTGACTATATGACCGGCGACCTCAATAAACCTTTTACTTAATCTTTTATCTACTTTGCGGTTTAATCCCTTAATGACATCCAGTCCCAAATCATGCTGACGCAAGGATAACGTCTTAAGATAAAGCCCTGTCCGCTTAAAAGCTGGATATGCGCTCATATTATAAATCCTTGAAGTTTTTTAATGATTCCCACTCTCTTTTTAACCGGTAATACTCTTGTTCTTTCCTTAATAAAAAGTGGCGCATAAGCTGAATTCTCTCTTCAAATCCCCTTTGAGTAAGGACATAGTGTATCTTTTTCATTTTTCCGGGGTTACGGGAAAAACTTCCGGCTTTAATCAACCCCTTTTTTACCAGGGCCTTAAGTAAATAATTCGTTTTTCCCAGGGAAACACCGAGTTTTAAAGAGAGGTCGCGCTGAGTAATAGCCGGATCGGATTCGATGTGCCGTATAATAGAAAGGATTTCTTCTTTGGTATCCTGTTCAATCATTGAACATATTGTAGTTTAAACTCTGGAAAAATCAAGTAAAATGTGGGATATTTTTGCGGAGGCCTGCCAAAACCTAAAAAGCTAAAGTCTGCGTTTTATTAATACGGGGTCATCTTGGGCTTTGACTTCTCATACTTTTTGTAGGCTTCACTCCATACCGGCGATATCAACTCTTTACGCGTCAGCCTAAAGCGCCTATGATAACCGCAGAGCGGACAAAAAACCTGCAACTGGTCAATCATGGGATCTGCGGCCTCCGGGATATTTTTTCTTCCTATATCAAATCCGAAAACACGGTCAATCCCCGCCGCATTACCGCAACAGTAGTATCCGTAGCGGTTAAGTCCTATCCCGCAATCGATGTAATTGATGCAACCTTCGGAGTATTCCTCTTCTTTATAATTTGGGAAATCAACCGGCGCCAGATTGAAACTACTGAAAAACTGTACCGCCCCGCTTTTGGAAGAATCCATGATTACGATCCCTTGGGGAATATTTTTACAGATCTCCCTGGTTTTTTCGTCAAAACCATGCGTCACCAGCTGAATACAGGTGTCAGGAGAATAGGATGTCTTATATTCCAGAAGCAGCCGTAGGATACTTATCAGGTCGGGATGCAGGGTGGGTTCTCCGCCCAATACCCGTATCCTGTTCCACTTCACCCCCTTATTTTTACTCTCATTAACGAATTTTTTTATTTGCTCGATAGAGATCAATTCTACGCCCGGCGCCTGCCTGCATGACCTGTTACAATTGTAGCACTTCAATTGACAAGCATAGGTCAGGTCTATCTCTATCCTATCCTTGCTGCGTTTGTTTTTAAGGCCGAGCAATTTTATGGCTAAGGGTTTCCTTAGAAGGACGAAATAAAAATTAGCCAAAATGAATTTAAAAGTATCTACCGACCTCTTCATCTTTACGCCCATATTTTTTAACCCGCCCGCCTTCTGATGGCCTCTTTATAAATTTCTATGAATTTATCTACGCATTCGGAAAACTCATATTCTTTCCTGGAGGCATAAGCATTATCGCTTAATTTCTTTAAGACCTGTTCATCCGCAATGATCCGGAGCAAGCTCTCTTTCAACTGCTCAATATTCCCCGGCTCAAATAAAAATCCATTAAACCCGTCTTTTACCAGTTCGCGCATCCCTCCTATATCGGAACTTATGACCGGTAATCCAGCGCTAAAAGCCTCCACGATAACCCGGCCGAAGACCTCATACCAGATCGAAGGAACTACCAGGACATCCGCAGCGGCATAAAACTTGGGAGTGTCCCCATGAGGGACGTTGTCATAAAAAACTATCCTACTGTCGTCTCCGGCCAGGCTCTTCAGCGCCTTCTCATAAACCCCGCGCCCTACTATTTGCAGCCTGATATTCGGGTTCTCGATCCGGCGAAAGGCCTTGATCAAAATATGCACGCCCTTATGCCTTGTTAATCCCCCCATATACAAAAAGGTGATCGCACCCTTACTCTTCCCATTGTTTCTCCGGAAATCTCCGGTGTTTATGCCGTTAGGCACTATATACTTACTGCAATTCTCAAAAAATCCATTAGCCTTAAGAAGCTCCAGAGTAAATAAGGAAGGGCTGGTAACAATGTCGATCTTTGCCCGGGTCAAATTCCGGGTGATCATCCTATATAGCTTACATAAGGGGTTAATATTCGAATCGGTGCATAGCCTTGCGTCTCCATGAAGCAGCACCACTCTCCTGCAAAGCAAAAAATAGTCCTGCAGGGTAAATACCGTAGGCAAGTTTAAATCTTTTAGCGCGTCAAATACCGATACTGTAAAATCAGGCGGGGTATGCACATGCACGACATCGGGTTTTTCCTTCTCGAGTATCAACCTGACCTTGTTGTATGAATAACGGCTATAAATATCCAGGGCTGTCCATACCCCCTGTCTGAACAACCCCGCTTTTCCGATGCGAAGAGCCGTAGAAACATTCATAGGATGGAATCTGTAGACCGTCAACCCCGGACGCCGCTCGCAGGTATCGCCTTTAAGCGGGTTGATGCTAATGACCGACTGCGAATAACCCCTTCTGGAAAGTTCTTCCACGATGTTCTCGGCAAAAATATCCGCCCCGCCGAACTGAAAAGGGGAAAAGGCATGGATAATTGAACAGATCTTCATCTTTTTCCTGTTAGTTCTATTCTCCAAAAGAGGAGCTCTTTAAACCCCCTAAAGGCAAAATTGATCAGTCTCCAGCTTACTATAGAGACCTTGCCTGTTCTCCTGTTGCGATGAGATATGGGAACCTCGCACATACGAACTTTCTTTATCCTGGCAAGTATGG
>JAPLLV010000015.1 GCA_026387405.1 Candidatus Omnitrophota bacterium | reverse complement strand
TTATAGTATACACAAAGGCACTTTGAGCTGTTAGTCGAGGTATTTATAAGAAAATAGATAGTCTGGATATCCTGCCAACCATCTGCATCGGAAAAAGTAGTAGTTAAATTAATGGGGCTATTAACCAGGCATGAGCTGTTTGAAGGAGAAACTGAGTCGATTGTGGGGGCTGAGTTTGAGGCACTGGCGGCAGAGGCAAGGCTTAAAAAGAGACAAAAAAAGAGGGTCAAACTGACCCCCTTTAAGGTTATCCTTAAACTACGCGTTTCCTTTAACCTGGGCATAAAACTCCTTGGTTTTATCCCGTGGCAGGTAAATTAAAGTATAACATATCTTGGGCTGTTTTCAAGCCGAAGGCATCTTCTTTTTTAAGAATAATTTTCGGCCTTTAATGTTGATTTACCTCTGAATCCAGCTTTTCCTGAACTGTTTTAATGAATTCGCTGATGACAAATGGCTTATATAGGTAATCGCTGACCCCTAGGTCTTGAGCTTCTTTCTCTGCGGCAGGATCCATATAGCCGGTAATGATGATCTCCGGCACAGGCTTGCGGTTATGCTCGGTATTGATCTTTCGAATCTCCTTTATGGTTTCGATGCCGTTTAAACCCGGCATGCGGATATCGGTGATAACCAGGTCAAAACTCCACTGCCCTGCCTTCTCAATGGCCTCTTCTGCGTTCTTGGCTATTTCCACACCGTAGCCCTGGCTTTTCAGGAACTTAGTCACAGACCTGAGCACAAGCGGGTCATCATCTATAACCAGGACCTGCTTAGCTTCAGAGGCGCTGATGGGGATGATCCTGTTTCCGGTCTCCTTGTCAGTCAGCCAGGCATCAATGCTGGATTTACGGAAGCGTAGTTGTTTACCGATCTTAACCGAGGGAATCTTGCCTTTTTGGGAGAGCTTGTAGATGGTGCTTTTGGGGATTTTCAGGTATGCAACAACTTCGTTTAAACTAAAGAACCTATCTTCCATTGACTATCTAATCATAATTAGCTGTTGTTATCTGTTTCTAACAATCATTAAGCTAACATAAATAAAAAAGTTGTCAAGAGATTTTTTGAAAAAATTTCTCTCGCGCCAAACATCGCTTATTTGTGTCTGGTGGCCTCGTCTATCTTCTTTAAAAGGATTTTTATCTGGGAACAATGCTTGATGATCTTTTCCGCGTCTTCAACAGGAACCACCTCTTTGTCCTCTCCGGTTACGTGTAAACCTGCGATCGAAGCGATAGCATAAACGTCGTTCCCGATATGATGATACAGGAGCTCAAATATAGGCGCGGGGATAGAAAGCTTTTCTTTCTCTATTCTATCGTATAATTCTTTTTCGTTAGGGAGCGGATTAGCCATGTTACCCCCTCCTCTTTCTGTCTGGTTTGTTGATCAGCTCTAAGACTCTTTTCTCAAGCTGGGGCAGTTTTGGAAGGCGCAAACATCCTTTTCATCGTCAATGATCAGCAGTTTAGGTCTATTCTTGGGCATGGTCGGTTTCTCCTTTAGGGGTTATTAATCCCCGTTTAAAACAAACTTCCTTTATGATCTGGGCTAAGCGCTGGACGGTTTCTTTTGCCGGAAAATTCAAGTCCGGATACTTGGACAATCTCTTATCAGCCGCCTTAAGGGGCGTAGGAATATAATACATACCTCTTTTTACCAGTGAATCTACTTCTTCCCATTTAAACTTGGGGTCGCCAAAAAGGATGACTTCCTTAGGCGGATTGCCTAATTTCATCAGCCGGGAGGCAAAATCCGAGAAATCGTCTATTTCTAAAACATCATACAATACGATATCCGGCTTAAATTCCGCGATCTTATTAAACTTAAAAGCCCCGGACTCCACAACCAGCACCGCATATTTAGCCTCGTTTTCCAGATTCTCAAGGTAATCCTTAAGCATGTCCGCGACATTGTCTCTTATTTCAACTACGACTATGCGCGCGCAGGGAACACAGTTTTCTCCCCCCTGCAAGGCGGGTTGTTTTTCTTTAGAGCTTAAACCGGAGACAACATCTACCGGTGGCTGCTGCGATAGAGTTTTCCCTGCACATAGGTCCTCTATCGCATTTTTGAATTCCTCAAAGGCGATCGGCTTGACGAAAAAGGCATCATAGCCAACCGCGTCGATCTCTTTCTTGTAATCCAGATCATAGGCGGTCATCACGATAACTTTTGTCTTGGGATATTCATTGCGCAGCACCTTTAAGATCTCAAGGCCGTTGACTGAAGGAAGCTTCATATCCAAAAGCACAAGCTCCGGAGTTTTCTTCTTGATCAGATCCAGGGCGGTATTGCCGTCATTGGCAATAAAGACATTATAACCTTTAGACACGCGGAAATATCCATCAAGTATTTGGGTAAGCTCAACCTCATCGTCAACGATCAGAATGCCTTTTTGCATCCGGCACCCCCTTGTTAGTGATCCTTACCCCTATTGTACCTTGCCGGTATCAGGATCAATTATACTGTAAATCTTGTCGTGGATTTCTACAGTTATCTTATCCGCAGCCATAGCTTCCTTTGTTATCTCTTCCATATTTTTTCGCATTTCTATGAGATCGTCTTTTAGTATTTGGGGGAGCCCGGCGGCCTCTAAACATTCATCGACTATTGCCATAGTTGCGCCGCAGCCTATTGTTACAATGTTGTGTTTGTTACCTAAACTATGAAATAATTCCCGTATAGTGGCCATCTAACTCCTTTCTGGTATAGTCATGTGAATATCTTCCCGCTATAACTCTTTTAGCTTATCGAGCTCTTCCTTGAGAACATCCAAAGTTATGGGTTTCGGTAATACTACTCTTGCCCCCATTTTAAGGCACATATCAACGGCATCCTTATCGTTGCCGAATCCTGTATGGATTGCTACCTTTAATCCGGGCTTAAATTCAAGAGCCTGCTTTAAAATATCCACTCCCTGGACACCTTCTGCTAAATGCAGGTCTAAGATCATTAAATCCGGATCGTGCTCTTTAAGCAGCGCCAGGCCGTCTTCGCCCTTAGACGCAGTAAAAACCTCATAGCCTTTTCTTCCCAGGAAGAATTTAAATTGACGCAGGATTATCTCCTCATCGTCTATAACTACAAGCTTGTTATTTGACATCTTGCCCCCTGTTATTTGGGCGGTTTAAAATCTACCGGCAAAGTAATGGTAAACCTGGTCCACTTGGTATATTCTGAATCAACAGCAATAGCGCCGCCATGGCCTTCCACGAAACTCCGCATTACGCCAAGCCCCAGACCCGAGCCGCCTACGACCCCTTTTTCTGCCGTAGCTTTGGTGGTGAATAAATCCGTAAACAACTTATGAAGATTATCTTTCTGAATACCTATGCCGTTATCCTCTACAGCTATAATAACGGAGCCTTCCTTTCGTGATATATTTATGGCAATCTCGCCCTGATAAGGCAGCGGCTCAATCTTCCTTTTATCATGGATTACAATAGCATCATAGGCGTTATTGAACATATTTTCAAAGACATCCTGCATAGTGCCTTCACAGAGATTAAGGAGAGGGATATCTTTAGGATAATTAAAGATGAACCCCGGCTCTCTCGCTCCGCCAAGGCTCTCACGGGTGCGACGAAGGCGGATCAAGTTTATGGCATTTTGGATGACTTTTGCAATATCTACCTTATCAAACTCAAGCTTTACCTTTGCCTTTTGTAGTATTGCCGCGGTAATTTGCTTGCCCTTGACGACCTCATCCCTGATAATTCCAAGCTCTTCTGAAACATGATCTATTAATTGCTCTTTGGAAAAACCCTGGGAATCATTTTTCATGAGGTCTAATAAATTATCCGCTGTAACACTTATAGTGGTTAGGCGGTTATTAAATTGATGCGATGCCCCGGGAGCCATATCCGCAAGGGCCTGCCTTCTTGACTGCTCAGCCAGACGCATCTTTTCCTTTTCATAAAGAAAAGTGTTATCGATGGCAAGAGCCGCCTGGTAAGATAGCGCCCAGAGAGTAGAAAGGTCTTCCTGAGAATACATCCTTTTAGAAGTTTTCTCGCCTAGAACCAAAAAAGCCACAAGCCTTCCGTTTGAAATGGACGGAACAATTACCGCTGCTTTTAGTTTCTGCATCTGTGATTCTATTTCATGGATGCGGTCATTTGGCTTATTTTCCAATTCCTGCTTCTTAAGCTTCACTTCTTCATGTACCAATGGTTCTTCCATAACCGAAAGCTTCTGAATCAAGGGATTATCCCTGCTAATAATCTCGGAATAATGATATTTGCTTTTAAATCTTACAGCCGATAACTTAAAGTTACCTGAGTTTTCGTCTACAAGAAATACCTGGCCATTCTCAAGTTTCAAGGTCTTAGTGGTAATATGATCTATAAGATCAATTAATTTCTTCTTATTATGAATATGAACCATGCCTCGTGACGCTTGTTTGAGGAGTTCGTGTGCGCGGCGCTCTTCTCTTAAAAATCGGGCTTCGGTTCTGCGGCTTAGATAAATATAAGTAAAGGGACCAGCAGTAGCTAAGCCAACAAGAATGGACATGGGCACCCAAAACCAATTTTGTCCAAATACTTGCATTAACCAACCTTTCCCCCACACAGCTAAGCCAAAAGGAACACCTAAGACTAAGAGGTAAACAATAACAAATACCCCTGCGCGGGTGAGGGCAACCTTGATGTCCATAAGGCGATAACGGAAGATAGCATACGTAGCGATAATACAATATGCTGAAATCAAGAAATTGCTATAAGGGTAAATTTTAAAACCGAATACTGGAAGGAAATTTACTGCCCCCCCGGAAAAACCAATACACGTTCCAGCAAAAAAATAAAATAATTGTATTCGAAGTATACCATTAGAACGAAGGGCGGTTTTAAATAATGTGTATTGTCCATACAGAATCATTACAACCCAAGTAGAATAAATAAATGGGTAACCCCATTTAAACGAAACTGCGTAATAAAAAGAATCGAATATGAATTGTAGATGCGTGAGTAAACCAGTTAATGCTGCTATAACTCCAATAAAACTTTGAATATAAGCAGCGATAAGGAATCTTTTGGGGATTTTACAAAAAACATAAACGATATGAAAAAAGAAAACAGCAGTATATATAACTCCTATTATGCTAATTTTCCACAATATTTCAGCAGTGTGAATATCCGCTGTTTGCGTAACCAAAAAAGATGTTAAGCCCCATGTAAAAACTGCAATATTAAACCACAGCCAAACACGGTGTAAATAAGTATTACGCCGAGTAATTAACGCAATAATTATTATAGTGGCACAGGTAATTGTAAGTAATAAACAAGATACGGAAAAAGGATTAATTCTCATTTTATTTTCGCAATATTCTTTCTGCTACACGATCTCCACAATAAACTACACCAGTTATTCCTCCGCCCGGTCTAGTCCAACTACTTGCTAAATATAAATTTTTAATGGGGGTTTTAAAATCGAGCCGATTAATACCGCTTTGGGAAATAATCTGGCTCCATCCATATATAGCACCTTTATAATTTTCAGTGTATCTTTCCATAGTTAACGGCGTTGCAACAACCATTTTTTCGATATAAGAAGAAAGTCCCGGTATGACTTTTTCTGCGCGTTTAATTAAAATTTCTGTTACTTGTTTCTTCTTCTCTATATATTCATTTTTAGATAACTTATTCCAGAAGTCATAACCAGAAAGAGCTATAATTCCTACGGCAGATTTTCCCGGAGGAGCAACCGTTGGATCTATATTAGAATAAATTGTGATAGCGTAAAGCATTTTATCAATGTCGTCGTTATTCATAAAAGCTTGATATTGGTTATCTAAATCGTAACTGAGGTTATAGAAAATTTCGTAATCACATATACCTTTACTCTTTAAATCGGTATTCAGACCTAAATATAATTGAAAAGCAGAAATAGACGGTTGCATATTTTTAAGTTTTTTTAAGAAGTTTTTTGGAAGAAATTTATCTCCTACAAAATTATTAAAAGTTTTGTTAGCATCGGCATTTGAGATAACTATATCTGCGAAGAATTCTTGATTATTCCTTGTTATAACGCCTACAGCTATATTTCTACTAATAATAATTTTCTTAACCTCGCTATTTAGTAATACTTCTCCCTTGCTTTCTTTAATAGAACTAACAAAAGCGTCGGAGAGACTTTGGCTACCCCCCTCAAGATAATACCCTCCATTACATAGATAGTCGTACCAAGGAAAAGAAAAATAAATCGGTGATAGCTGAGCTGGCGGTAATCCATAATATCCCCACATTTGAGAAACTATTGCTTTTAACCGGGGATCTTTTAAGAATCTATCAAGCATATTTTTGAATGGTTTATTTACGTATAAGAATAATTTTGGGTATTTT
>JAPLLV010000034.1 GCA_026387405.1 Candidatus Omnitrophota bacterium | reverse complement strand
AGGAGAATGTATTCGTACTTTGAAGGGACATAGTTCTTGGGTTAATGGCGCTACCTTAATAGATGCCCAAACGATCATGAGCTGGTCTAATGATTCCACGTTGCGCCTTTGGGACAGAGCAACAGGAGAATGTATTCGTACTTTGAAGGGACAGAGTTCTTGGGTTAATGGCGCTACCTTAATAGATGCCCAAACGATCATGAGCTGGTCTGGAGATGGCACGTTGCGTCTTTGGGATAGAAGAATAGGGAATTGTATCAAAACTTTGCAGGGCCATAGCGGGCCGGTGCATGGCGCATCATTAATAGATCCTCAAACGATCATGAGCTGGTCTTGGAATGGCACAGTGATCATTTGGGATAAGTTTACGTTATCCGAGATGATTGAGCATTTGAGAGGCGCCGCGCCGGCCGCCATCACCACCAAGCCGCCCGCAACTAGCGGAGATGATCACGGAATCATCGGCGCGATGCATGAAGATACGGCCGAGTCATCTGTAATAAAGCATAATGGAGTAGACAGGGCGGCAAGAAGGCTTGCGGCCCTGCGCCGGCTCTTGAAGATAAAGGGTATTGATCTTAAAAAATTTGTGGAAGAGCAGCAAGGGAATATGGGACCAGAAGATAAGGCCGCTCTGGAGAGGGCGTTACGCGAAATCGGCCTTAATGCCCGGCAGATAAATATTATAGCCAGCCGTATTATCCTTGTCGAGGTTCCGGAAAGAGTCCGTCTTGACGGTCCCAGGCGCATAGGTGGCGCGATTATCCGCACGCAAGAGGGGTTAAAAATACTCTTCCCCAAAGAAAGGATTAGAGAGTTTTTGCATAACATCGGATACCTCGGAGACCTGTTTCATGAGATTAAAGAGATATCCCTGATTGCTAAATTTGCCTCCGAAGGTATGGATATGAAGGAAGCTGTTAATAAAGCCCATGAGCAGGCAATACAAGCAAGGAAAGATTTTATACAAGGCAGGGAGATGGCGCAGTTAGAATGGGATTCAGGCGCAAATGACTATGGGCAGGCGGGCCCGGATTGGACAACTTTTTTGAGCCTGCCCAGAACTAAAACAGGCGGGGCGCGCCTTGCCCCTGATGGCTTAAGCGGTTTTAATAATTCAGAGGATTTGCCTGGGATTAAAATCATCGGCGCGATGCATGAAGAGGTTTCGCCCTCATCCACCGCGCCGGACAGCACTGTCGGATCAACCAGGGAAGGATTTTCTGGAGAAGGCTCGTTTGTAGCCCGGTTGCGGCTTCCGGATAAATTGGAAGGCACGCTTGAACAAGATATGCGGGGAGTAGTTTCGGTATTTAAAGATCAATTTGGTGGAAAACGGCTTGGGACGGACAAGAGCCCGGTTGCTCTTGGAGAAAAAGGTTTGGCAACGACTCATGCTGAAGGCGGTTGGTTTTACGTTACATTAAGAGCGCAAGGAGCATTAAAACATCGGAGCCTGCAGGTACGACTTATGGCGCACGAAGTTCAGCATTCTTGGAACAGCGATTACGATAATTTGCTGTATCGTTTACAAGGCGTTGCGGAATTCCAGGCGTTGCAAAGAAGATTTGCAGACAGATTCGATGCGGTTATGGGTATGGGGTTATCTGAGCAGCCGTTTCTCCACGATAGAGAATATTATCAGACACCCGATGAGATACTCGCGCGGTTACGAGCGTATCAGGTTTTTCTGCAACAGGGCGCAGACGCGGGAGAGCACGAATACCACGAATTTTTTGAAATATTAACGAAGGATGATTTACGATGGCTTGATATAAACTATCTGCGTCGTGTCACCGAAGGCGTATCTATTCCGGAAAACCCTCCAATTGTCATTTCAGATGCAGAGATTAATGCCGCCAATAGACAATCCGAACCGAAAACACAAGGTCCAGCAGGCAATGGCCCGGGTGGCGTTGATTTTCGCGCCGCTATGCCGATCACGGCGCAGCCGGCTCCTTTAAGTACTATCCAACAACAGTCATTGCGAGCCCCAGAGGGGCGAAGCAATCCCTCTTTTGAGATTGCTTCGGTCGCTTCGCTCCCTCGCAATGACGATAGTCGGACAATCTCTGCTAGTTTAGACAAGGAATGGCAGGAGATGCAGAAGATACTTCAGGCAGGTATTATTCCCTCCAGCCAGAGACTAAAGGAATATTTAATGGCTAGCTGCACTAGCAGCGACTGCCAGGAGCAGGTAAATAAAATACTCAGCTGTATCGCGGATATCTTGAGGTTAGAAGAAGAGCGTTGCTGTAATACCGATGCCGCGCTAAGGCAGATCCTGGTATTGCTGGAATCGGATAAGCCGGTGAATGAATTGCAGCTGGCTTTAAGCAAGATCGGATAACGATAGTTCATAGGGGCGTTCGTCCTTGCGGGTTTATCAGCCGGTAAACCTACCCAAATGCAAACGAACGCCTCTTTTGGTTTCCCCCCTTCGGGGGATTTCGCTAGATTTGTTTTATGCAGGTGCTTAATCAGCCGATAATTCCAAAAGGCCTATCAACGAGGTGCCCCTTTTAATTTTAGGTTGCTCATCCCGCTTCGCCGTCATAATTTTGGTATAAATTCTAGATGGCTGCGCGGGATTTCGCTAAATGCGCCTTTGGCGCATATTTGTGCTCAAAAATTATATTTGACAATAGGAAGAATTACGGTATAATTTATAAGTGCACAGCTGCAAAAGCATCAAATTTATAAACAACGGCGTTTAGGTGCCGAGGTGTCGGCGCTAAACGCCTTTTTAATGAGCCCATATGCATAAATACATTTTTGTTACCGGCGGCGTGATCTCAAGCCTTGGCAAAGGCATTGCCTCGGCCTCGATCGGGAGGATCCTGGAGTCGCGGGGATTAAAGGTTACGCTGATGAAGCTTGATCCCTATATAAACGTTGACCCCGGGACAATGAATCCCTTTCAACACGGAGAGGTGTATGTGACTGATGACGGCGCGGAGACTGACCTGGACCTGGGCCATTACGAGCGCTTCACCAACGCGGTAATGACCAAGTTCAACAATGCCACCACCGGTCAGGTATATAACGCGGTTATCTCCCGCGAGCGCCGGGGAGATTATTTAGGTAAGACCATCCAGGTCATCCCGCACATCACTAACGAGATCAAGAGCCGCATCAAGAAAGTCGCCGAGGTTTCCGGAGCGGATATCGTGATCGTGGAGGTCGGCGGCACAGTCGGAGATATTGAAAGCCTACCATTTCTCGAGGCAGTCAGGCAATTCCGGCAGGAAGCGGGTTATCAAAATACGCTTTATATACATTTGACACTCGTTCCTTATATAAAAGTTGCCGGAGAGATCAAAACCAAGCCTACGCAGCACAGCGTGGGGACCCTGCGTGAGATCGGCATCCAGCCGGATATCCTGGTCTGCCGCACAGAGAAACCCTTGTCGGAAGAAGTGAAAGAGAAGATATCCTTGTTTTGCAACGTGCGCAAAGAGGCGGTCATTGAATCCCGCGACGTGGAATCTATCTATCAGGTACCGTTGGTATTTAAAAACCAGATCCTCGACGAAATAATTTTAAGCCACTTTGATTTGATATCCAAGCCTTCCGACCTTCGGGATTGGGAAAAGAACGTGGTGCAGAGGGTGATCAGCCCAAAGGATTAGGTGGAGATCGCGGTGGTGGGGAAATATATAGACCTGCAGGACGCTTATAAGTCCATATACGAATCGCTGGTGCACGCGGGAATAGCCAATGACGCGAAGGTGGAGATCAAGAAGATAGATTCCGAAGATATAGAAAAAGAAGGCGCGGCTAAATTTCTAAGCGGCGTTTCCGGGGTGCTTGTGCCCGGGGGGTTTGGGCACCGCGGCATTGAGGGTAAGATCCAGGCGATCAGATTTTGCCGCGAGAAAAAGATCCCCTTTTTAGGTTTATGCCTGGGCATGCAGTGCGCGGTAATCGAATTTTCCCGTAACGTCTGCGGGCTGAAGAATGCCAATTCCACGGAGTTCAACCCAAAGACCGCCTATCCGGTTATAAGTTTGCTCGCCGAGCAGCGCAAGATCAAGGATCTGGGCGGGACGATGCGCCTGGGGGCGTACCCCTGTAAGATAAAGAAGAGGACCCTTGCCGCCAGAGTTTACGCAAGGCTCCTGATCGAGGAGCGGCATCGGCACCGCTATGAATTCAATAATAAATACAGGAAGTTATTAGAGGCTAAAGGAATGGTATTTTCCGGGATTTTTTCCAAGAAGAACCTTGTGGAGATAATCGAGTTGAAGGAGCATCCTTATTTCATCGCGGTCCAGTTCCACCCCGAATTCAAGTCCAAGCCGGACAAAGCCCACCCCTTGTTTCGAGAGTTTATAAAAGCAGCAATGGGAGTTCGTACAAAATAAATGAATAGGGCGCCGTCATTGCGAGCCCCGAAGGGGCGAAGTAATCACGTTTTTGAGATTGCTTCGGTCGCTTCGCTCCCTCGCAATGACGAATGATTGTTACTAAACTAAATATGGAAGCCATATTAGCGCTAGAAGACGGCAAGATCTTTAGGGGAAAATCTTTCGGCTCAACCGGCGAAAGATACGGCGAGGTGGTCTTTAACACCAGTATGTCCGGATACCAGGAGATCATTACCGACCCGTCCTACAAAGGCCAGATTGTTACCATGACTTATACCTTGATTGGGAACTACGGAATAAATAAGGAAGACGTGGAATCCCGCAGGCCATACCTGGAAGGTTTTGTGGTCAAGGAATATTCCAAGATCGCCAGCAACTGGCGCAAAGAAGGATCGCTGGGCGATTATCTGGCAGAAAATAATATCCCGGGTATCGAGGGGATTGATACGCGGGCGCTTACCTTGCATATCCGGGAAAAAGGCGCGATGAAGGCGGTCTTGTCTACGGAAGACCTTAATGAAAATAGCCTGGTAGAGAAGGCGCGCAAGTCACGAGGCCTGGTAGGCGTGGATCTGGTTAAAGAGGTGACCTGCGCCAGGAAATATACCTGGCCAAAGAACGGCGTAAAGAAATACAAGGTCGCGGTGCTTGATTGCGGGGTTAAATACAATATCCTGAGAGAGCTTACCAAGCATGGTTGCGAGGCGATAGTTTTTCCGGCGCAGACGCCTGCCAAAGAGATACTCAAGTTAAAGCCGCATGGGTTATTGCTTTCTAACGGCCCGGGTGACCCGGTGGCAGTGGGCTATGTGATCGATACGGTGCGCGATCTTATCGGCAGGGTTCCCATTTTTGGTATTTGCCTGGGCCAGCAGATGCTGGGATTGGCCATGGGCGGCAAGACCTACAAACTGAAATTCGGCCACCACGGCGCAAATCAGCCGGTAAAAGACTTAAGGACCGGAAAGGTCGCTATTACCAGCCAGAATCACGGTTTTAGCGTGGACATGGATACATTGAACAAAAAGGAAGTCCAGGTGACGCATATAAATTTAAACGACAATACCCCGGAAGGCCTGCGGCATAAGAAGTTGCCGCTATTTTCCGTGCAATTCCATCCCGAGGCCTCGCCCGGCCCGCACGACGCGGCGTATCTTTTTGATGAGTTCATCGAGATGATGAAAAAACATGCCAAAGCGCACTGATATAAAAAAGATCCTTATTATCGGGAGCGGCCCGATCATTATCAGCCAGGGCTGCGAGTTTGATTATTCCGGCACCCAGGCCTGCAAGGTTTTAAAAGCCGAAGGGTTCCAGGTAGTGCTGGTGAATTCCAATCCCGCTACGATCATGACCGACCCGCAGCTTGCAGATGCCACCTATATCGAGCCGATCACCGCGGAGTGCATCGAGAAGATCATCGCCAAGGAACGCCCGGACGCGCTTTTGCCCACCCTGGGCGGCCAGACGGCTTTAAACACCGCGGTAGAGTTATATGAAAAAGGCATCTTGAAAAAATACAAAGTAGAGACCATCGGCGCAAACATCAAGGCCATCAAAAAAGGCGAGGACCGGCAGTTATTCAAAGAGGCGATGAAAAAAATAGGGCTGGACCTGCCCAAGAGCGGCAAGGCCCATACCTTAAAAGAGGCGTTTCTGGTCGCGAAAGATATCGGGTTCCCGGTGATCATCCGTCCGAGTTTCACCCTCGGCGGCACGGGCGGCAGCGTGGCCTATAATATGGAAGAGTTCAAGGATCTGGCCAAGCTCGGCCTGGAATCGAGCATGATCAACGAGGTGCTTATCGAGGAGTCCGTGATCGGGTGGAAGGAATTCGAATTGGAGGTGATGCGGGATCTAAAAGACAACGTGGTGATCATCTGTTCCATTGAAAACTTCGATCCTATGGGCGTGCACACCGGAGACAGCATTACGGTCGCCCCGCAGCAGACCCTTACCGATAAAGAATACCAGAAGATGCGCGACCAGGCGATTGCCTGTATCAGGGAGATCGGGGTTGAAACCGGAGGGTCGAATATACAGTTCGCCGTGCATCCCGGTACCGGGCGCATGGTGATCATTGAGATGAACCCGCGCGTTTCGCGCAGTTCCGCGCTTGCCTCCAAGGCCACGGGTTTCCCTATCGCCAAGATCGCCGCGAAACTAGCGGTGGGTTATACGCTGGATGAGATACCTAACGATATCACAAAAAAGACACCGGCAGTATTTGAGCCGGCGATCGATTATTGCGTGGTGAAGGTCCCGCGTTTTACTTTCGAGAAATTCGCCTCTGCGGACCCAACGCTTACGGTTTCCATGAAGTCCGTGGGTGAAGCGATGAGTATCGGCCGGACTTTTAAAGAGGCGCTGCAAAAGGGTTTAAGGTCGCTTGAGATAAAAAAATACGGATTAGAAAGCATTATGTTTAATGATCTCTCAAACGTTAAAACGGATAACGGCACAATGGATAAGCTTCACGAGAAGCTTAAGGTACCCAATGCCGAGCGGGTGTTTTATATCGGCGATGCCCTGCGTTTAGGTATGGATATCGACGAAATCCACGAGATGACCCAGATCGACCGTTGGTTCCTGTATAATATGCAAGAGATCATTCGCCTGGAGAAAGAGATCCTGAGGCAGAAGGATAATATTCAGAGGGGGGTTCT
>JAPLLV010000052.1 GCA_026387405.1 Candidatus Omnitrophota bacterium | reverse complement strand
TGGGGTTGCAGCGGGCATACGAAAATCTTTTTTCGCAGATGACCCGTCTTTATACATCGTTTAATATTCCCGCATTTTTTGCGGCATATTTTCTCTACAGCATACCGCTTTTTTTGATAGTAATACTTTTGCACTCTAATCTAAGAATAAAACTGCTAGCCGGTATCGGGATAACCCCGTTAGCTATTTGTTTATTCTTTCATTTTTCCCGCAGCACCTGGATCGTTTTATCTCTGTCGGTTTTCATTTACTTCTTGTTCCTGAATGGACATAAGTGGATGGGGGTCTTTATCGCATATTTGATCCTGAGCGTAATTTTTGTTTTACCGCCTTTCCGTGAAAGATTATTCAGCACGTTGACTTTGTCGCCTTCTACATGGGGCGATCGGGTAGCAATGTGGGATTCCGCTTTTAATATCTTTAAAGAATTCCCTTTTTTTGGAGTAGGACCGGGCAATTATTCTTCGTATATGTACAAGGTTATCCCGGTAAACTTATATAAAGAAGGATTACGTCATCTTCACGCGCACGATACTTTTTTAGAGATCCTTGCCGAAACCGGACTGTTCGGCCTGACAAGCTTTTTGTTCATCTTTTTTACTTTTTTCAAACATATGCTTAAGCGAATAAAAAAAAGAGAGAATTATATCGATATCGCTTTTTTTATAATGGCCATAGCGGTGCTGCTGGGAGAATTGACCGCTTCGACCATAATGGTCGGTGTGTATAATGCCTGCCTTTTCTGGTTTTTGATGGGATTAGCCGTGGGGAGACGGGACGATACGGAAAATGCGTAAGATTGTAAGTCCGGGGACAGTCCCCTCAAACACCACTAACGGTATAGCTGTGCGGGGACAGTCCCCTTTTGGCGGGGACAGTCCCCTTTTTAGCTTACTGGTCTTAATAACCGGGGCAGGAGGGATCATCGCGCAGGTCATACTCTTGCGCGAGCTATTGGTAGGATTTTATGGCAATGAGTTGACCATCGGCGTAATACTGGCTAATTGGGTGATTGCGGAGGCAATAGGGGTCAGTATCGGCGGATGGCTGGCAGAGAAAACAAAGAACAAATCTAACCTTTTTACCATACTTACCGCAAGTTTTAGTATAGTTCTCCCTGCAGCTATCTATCTTTCGCGCATATTTAAGCCGCTCCTGGGCATTCCATTTGGCGAAGGGGTAGGGTTACCTGCAATATTGCTGGTTTCATTTTTTGTGCTTTTGCCCGCAGCCTTTTGTCACGGGGCCTTATTTAATTGCGGAACCAATATTCTTTCTTCGCTGGGCAGGATGTACGCCTGGGAAACAATAGGGACCGTGGCCGGCGGGCTTATCATAACTTATGCGTTCCTCCCCTTTGTAAATTCTTTTCTCGCTGTTTTTATCATAGGGTTCGCGGGGCTGGTTTCCTGTTTTTTGCTGTGGAGATCCCTGGCTAAGATATTGAAGGTAATACTTCTTATGCTCTGCTGCTTTATGATCTTCCTTTTCTTAAGCGGCGAAATAGATCACCTCCAGCGTAATTCTATTGCCAAACAATGGCAAAAAGAGAACGTCTTAAGCTACCGCAACTCCCTTTACGGCAATATTGTCGTTACAAAACAGCCCGGCCAGCTTACCTTTTTTTATAATGGTACTCCGATCATCGTTTCCCCTCACCCCGATATAACCTTTGTTGAAGAGTTCGGCAATCTACCGCTATTGTTCCATCCTCATCCAAAAGATATCTTATTGATAAGCGGGGGAGCGGGCGGCCTGATTAATGAGATACTAAAACATCCTGACGTAAGAATAGACTACACAGAACTTGACCCTATGATCATAGAAGCGGTTAAAAACAATCCTGACGAGCTGACTGCTAAAGAATTACACAGCCCAAGGGTAAATATTATTAAAATGGACGGTATTTTTTTTCTCCGCAACGGCCGGCGCCAATATGATGTAATATTTATCGGGATCTCCCGTATTTCAGACTTGACGGAAAACCGTTTCTTCACCCAGGAATTCTTCTCTTTGGCAAAAGAACATTTAAACCCCGGCGGGATCCTGGCGTTAAGACTTGCGGGTTCGCTTGCCTATTTGAGCCAGGACCTAAAAGACGTGAATGCTTCGGTATTGAACAGCCTTACCGTCAGCTATCCTTTTGTGCGCATAATCCCCGGAGATTCCAATATGTTTTTTGCCTCCGCCAACAGAGATATACTCCAAGCCTCGCCGTCTCTGATCGCTGAAAGGGCCTCAACCCGCGGCATCACCACTAATCTGCTTGTCTTGACTTATCTTCAGTATCGTTTAGACCCGTGGAAGGTGATCTGGTTCCATAAATCTCTTGCCGGCGCCACTACCCGGCTTAATCAAGACCTAAGGCCCTACGCGGTGTTCAAAGCCCTGGTGCTTTGGAATAAACAATTTTCTCCGCGCCTGGCAGGATTTCTTGACTCTCTGGAAAAAATCGGGCTGCTGCAAGTTGCGATAGCAATCTTACTTTTAACCTTTATTTTATTCCTTATTTTGCGGAAATTAAAGCAACGGGTTAAATTGGCCCTTTCCTTAAGTATTTTTACTACGGGTTTCTTCGGCATGTTAATAACTCTTATGCTCACTTTCAGTTTTCAGGTTTTTACCGGATATCTCTATCATAAAATAGGCTTACTGGTAAGTATATTTATGGCCGGCAGCGCTGCGGGGAGCCTCTTGATTATAAAAAATACCCATGCAGCTAAACACGCAGAGGTATTATTTATCGGGCTTGAGCTATTTATTGTTAATTTTACGTTGTTGTGCGCGGGAATAATATACCTAATGGCGCAGCATGGGCTTTTAGGGTTCCCTATATTTAGCGCCCTATTTTTCATCTCCGGCTTGCTGCTTGGCTTGGAATTTCCTCTAGCCGGAAGGATTTATCTGGGGGAAAAAGCCGGGTTAGGAGAGGCCTGCGGCGCGCTTTACGCAGCCGACCTTTTAGGAGGCTGGCTTGCCGGGATCGCCGCAGGAGTATTTTTCCTGCCTATCTTAGGGATCTTTGCTACCTGCCTGGTTGTGGCGCTCTTGAAACTTAGCAGCCTATTATTATTTATTTCTTCTTTAAAGGCCTACGATTAACACCTCTAAATTTGCCGTAATGCGTCATTCAACAGGGGGAATACCCATTGTGTCATTGCGAGCGAACGAAGCGAGCGAAGCAATCTCGACGGGATTGCTTCGTCGCCTGCGGCTCCTCGCAATGACTGCACGGTGATGCCCCCGTTCACTGACCGGTTACAATTTGCCTTCAAAAACCTTTGACAAATAGGTAAATTTAGGATATAGTAACTTTCCTTTAAGGAGGAAGCTAGAATGTCCAAGCTGACTTTAAAAGATTTAGACCTGAAAAATAAGACGGTTTTGGTGCGGGCTGACTTTAATGTGCCGCAGGACGCAAACCTTAATATCACAGACGACACGCGCATCAAAGCTACCCTGCCGACTATCAACTATATACTGCGCAACGGCTGCAAGAAGCTCGTGCTCATGAGCCACCTAGGTAGGCCCGACGGCAAAGTGGTTGAAAAATACAGCTTAAAGCCGGTTGCGGCCCGTTTGCAGAGCTTGTTGAGCCAGCCGGTAAGATTCTTAAGCGATTGCGTAGGTGAAAGCATAAAAAATGAGGTTGATTCCGCGAAAGAGCGGGTTGTGCTGCTTGAAAATTTGAGGTTCCACGCGGAGGAAGAAGCAAATGACCCAAAGTTTGCTAAAAATCTGGCTTCTTTGGCAGACGTGTTTGTCAATGATGCCTTTGGCACTGCGCACCGCGCGCACGCGTCAACAGAGGGAGTGACGCATTACCTTAAATCTGCCGCTGGATTCTTGCTGGACAAGGAAATCCAATATCTAGGCACAGCCGTGCAGAATCCGGCAAAGCCGTTTATGGTCATTTTAGGCGGGGCAAAGGTATCGGATAAAATCGGCGTAATTGAAAACCTTCTGCCTAAATGCGATGCTATTTTAATCGGCGGGGGCATGAGCTACACCTTTTTAAAAGCCCAGGGAAAACAGATCGGAAATTCCAAGCTGGAAAAAGACAAGCTGGACCTGGCTAAAGGCCTTCTGGATAAAGCCGTGAAGCTTAAAAAAGAAATCGTCTTACCTATAGACCACGTAGTAGTAGAAACGATCTCGCCGGATGCTAAAACCGAGATTGTGGGGGAGAATATACCCGATGGAAAAATTGCCGTGGATATCGGACCCAAGTCTATAAAACTATTTGAGGATAAATTAAAGACCGCTAAAACTATTGTCTGGAACGGCCCATTAGGGATTTTCGAGACCGATGCCTTTGCCAAGGGTACTAAGGAAATTGCTAAATTTATAGGCTCTCTAAAAGCCACTACGATCATCGGCGGCGGAGATACCGCAGCCGCCGTGGCAAAGTTCCAGTTAGAAGACAAGATGACCCATATCTCAACCGGAGGCGGTGCAAGCCTTGAATTCCTGGAGGGAAAAACCCTCCCCGGGATCGCGGCTTTAACGGATAAATAACTAAAAGTTCGTCATTGCGATCCGCCAGAGGCGAATAAACAATCGCATTTATGAGATTGCTTCGTCGCGCTCCTCGCAATGACACAAAAGTAATTATATAACATGCGCAAAACAATCATCGCGGGCAACTGGAAGATGTATAAAACCATAAATGAGGCCATAGAACTAACCAATGGCCTAAAGAGAGAGTTTGATTGCCTGGAAACCCTGGGCCTTGAGGTAGTTTTATGCCCGCCATATACAGCTCTAAGCGACGTCTCTGAACTGATCATGGATACTGATATACAATTAGGCGCGCAGGACATTTATTGGCAGGACGAAGGCGCCTTTACCGGCGAGGTCTCAGGAAAGATGCTTAAGGATGCCGGTTGCAAGTTTGTAATTATCGGCCACTCTGAACGCCGCCAGTTTTTTGGCGAAACCAATGAAACGGTAAATAAAAAAATCCCTGCTGCCTTAAGGAACGGATTAACCCCCATTGTCTGCATAGGTGAAAATTTAAGCGAGAGAGAAAAGGGGGCTACTTTTAAAGTCCTCACCGACCACATTGAAAACGGGCTCAAAGGGTTAAGTACCGAAGACGTGCAAAAGATCATTATTGCCTATGAGCCGGTCTGGGCTATTGGAACCGGCAAGACTGCCACCCCGGCCCAGGCCCAGGAGGCGCATAAATTTATCCGCGATCTGCTCAAGAAATTATACACAGATGTGATCGCGCAAAACATCAGGATCCAATACGGCGGGAGCGTTAAACCGGAAAATGCCTTTGAACTCATAAAGCAGCCGGATATTGACGGAGCACTTGTCGGAGGAGCCAGCCTATCCGTGGAATCTTTTTCCCGGATAGCAAAATCAGCAAGCGAGGTTAAAAAATGACCGGATTTATAATAGCTATCCACGTGATCATCTGCACCCTTTTGATTATTATAATTTTGATCCAGGCCGGGCGCGGCGGAGGGCTGGTTGAAAGCTTTTCCGGAGTAGAGTCTATGTTCGGCACTAAAACCAACGCGTTTCTCACGCGCACCACCACCGTTTTATCAATACTGTTCTTTTTAACCTGTCTAACCCTTGCCGTGATCTCTTTAAAACAGAGCAGGTCACTTATGGAGACTGTGAGGCCGGTTTCCCGGCACGCCCAGCCCCAGGAGAAACCTCTGAATCAGGCAACAACCACGCCTCCGACGCAGGAACCGGTTGCCAATGCCAAAGCACAAACACCCGCAACTCAAGAACCGACAGTAAATACTAAAGTCCAGGCTCCCGCGTCGCAAGAACCAACTGCCAATACCCAAGCGCAAGCTTCCGCAGCGCAAGAAAATCCCCAAAGTGCTCCCAAAGCCAAATAGTGAAGCTCCTTATCAAGGTTCAGCAGAGCGAATCCCGATCCAGCCAAGGGATAAGCTATTCTGGGTCTTTGTCCTTAGCAGCTGCATATATTTTGTCCAGGGCATAGAAGGCCTTCCCGCCCAGGGTTTATTCTATTACATGAAGGAAACCCTGCATTTCTCTCCGGAAAAGATAATGGTGCTTAACAGCCTCATTATCGCTGCCTGGATAATAAAACCTGTAATTGGTTACATAATCGACAATTTCCTGCGCAAAAGCGCCTGGATATTCATCGCCCTGGGCCTGGATATGGCGTTGATCCTGATCTTAGGGACCTGGGGCCTGCCCATTGTCATACTCGTTGCTATCCTGATAATCAACTCCACTAATGCCGCATTCAGGGATGTGGCAGTGGACGGGATCATGTGCGTGGAGGGGAAACGCTATAATGCAACCGGAAAGATCCAGAGCGTCCAATGGATATCTATCTCGGTATCCGGATTGATCACCGGAATCGGAGGAGGCTATGTCGCCCAGTATTGGGGATACAAAATGGGGTTTTTATGCCTTATGCCGTTTTATATCATTACCGCAATTGCAACGTATTGTTACAAAAAGTCGAACAGCGAGGAGAAAAACCCTTCTCAAAATACGCTCTTTGCGGATCTAAAGAAGCTGTTCGTAAATCAAAGATTATTGATATTATGCCTTTTTATATTCCTCTACAAATACTCGCCTTCATTCGGCACCCCGTTATTTTTCATTCAGAGAGATGTATTTAAGTGGGGCAAGATCTGGATAGGCGCGCTGGGAACAATAGGAACGGTTTTCCAGATCTGCGGGGCCGTCCTGTATTATAAATGCAGCCAGAAAATAAACTTAAAACGGTGGCTCTATATATCGGTCTTCCTGGGCGCGGCCACTTCCATGAGCTATCTTTATTATACCCCGGTTACCGCCATCGTTTATGATGTGATCTACGGATTCTTAGGGATGTTCATTTACGTAATGATCCTGGATTTTATGGCCAGGAATACCTTAAAAGGCCTGGAAACTACTTCTTTTGCCCTGCTCTGCAGTGTCAGCAACCTGGCTTTAATCACCAGCGATCTATCGGGTGCGTTTTTGTTGCCTAAAATCGGCCTGCATTGGTTGATCATCATATCGTCGGTGACAAGCTTCCTATGCCTGCCATTGATCAAAAAGATTGAATGAACCCATAAATTGTGTTAGATTAAAACAGCAATGTTTTCCGATAAAGCCTTCCAGATAGCGCTAATAATCTCCATTTGCACGCATGGGGTTATTTTGTCCCAAAATCCCAATTTTTCTGTTTCCTCTTCCCCGAGAATAAAACAGAACCCCGAAGTAAAATACATAAAGCCTCCCAAACAGGAAAAAACCCTGCCCAAGGTTGCGATGCCTCAAAAGGGGTATATATCTAAAACTTCCCTGCAGGCCGGATCTCATAAAATATCCCTGCCTAACTCTATAAATATTAAGACGATACAGATGCAAAATCAGAACCAGAAGAATATTGCCAATATCAGGGAACCGATAGCAATAAAACCATCCATCACCAAACCGGACATCATCGCAGTAAAGAAAAAAATCACCCTTCCTCCGGTGGACCTCGATAAGATCGACAATCCTTCCTATGTAAGTTACTATCAGATCGTGCGCGAAAAAATCCGTCGCTGCGCCTACCAGTATTACACCCGGACAGAACAAGGAGAAGTATACCTTTCATTTGTTATTTCCAATGACGGGTATGTCAGGGAGATACGCGTGGTAGAAGAAAAATCCTCCTCCAATCCTTACCTATTGGAAATATCCGTGAAAAGCATAAAGGAGGCGGCGCCATTCCCGAATTTCCCCAAGGAACTGGACTACCAGCAGCTTTCCTTTAACGTGGTAATTTCGTACGAGATAGGCGAATAGGAAAGCGCTTAAGTAGTTGTCCGATCGTCATTGCGAGCGACCGAAGCCGAAGCCGCGAGCGAAGCGTGGCGGGAAGCAATCCCAAAACGAGATTGCTTCGTCGGGCTTCGCCCTCCTCGCAATGACAAGTGGGGAATCTTAGGGAAACTCCCCGGAAAAGAAAGCGCTTTCCTTGACACTAGCTCTTCTGTATGTTATACTTACCCTATGTTTTTAACCTAATAAGAAAGGACTAACATGTTGCTTTCCTTGATAAAGCATTTTAATTGGGTTGATTGTTTTATTATAATTCTTGTGATCAGAATATGTTATGTTTCGCTTAAGCGCGGGTTTATTGTTGAGGCCTTTAAGCTTCTGGGGACCATATTAGCAATCTATTTGTCCCTGCATTATTATTCTTTTTTGGCTGATTATCTGAACGACCGTTTCAGTATTACCGTCATCCCACTGGAATTCCTGGACTTTTTATGTTTTGCGCTCCTGGCGATCGTGGGCTATTCGGTTTTTATTATCTTTCGCGAAGGCATCACCAGGCTTATCAAATCCGAGGCCGCCCCTCAACTAAATAAATGGGGAGGGCTGGTGATCGGGGGCATGCGCGCGTTCTTATTAGCGAGCCTGCTCGTGTATATGCTGCTCATCTCTACGCTGACCTATTTAAATACCAGCGTGCACCGGGCGTATTTCGGAACCAGTATTTTCAGGATTGCCCCGGGCGTATACTCAAATCTGTGGAATACCCTGATGTCCAAATTTATGGTCAAGGAAAAGTTCAATAATTCCGTAACTCAAACAGAGGGATCGTTCCAAGCGTGAAATTATCATATATATATAACCGGGTTGTAAAATTCGGCAGCCAGCGGGATCCGCGTAAAAAGGGCAGCTTTAAATCATTTGAAGATTCGGCTGTGCTATACGGCAAACCGGATACTGAAGTAAAAAAGATCATGGTGGGCATCGATATCGAAACGCCGGAGCTTCTTGTTGCGGATAAGATACGTAAAGAAGAGGGGTTAGACCTGGTAATCAGCCATCATCCTGAAGGGGCGGCCTATGCTGCGCTTCACCGGGTAATGCGCCTGCAGGTTGATGTTTTGATAAAACTTGGCGTTTCTCCTAAAGTAGCCAAAGAGCTTATGGACATACGTATGCAGGAAGTGGAACGCAGGATAATCTCCGGTAATCATATGCGTCCGGTTGATGCCGCAAGGCTCCTGGACATGCCTTTTATGTGCATGCATACCCCGGCCGATAATCACGTGGCATATTTTCTACAGCAGTTGATGAATAGCCGCAAGCCCAAGACGGTACAGAATATCGTTGATATACTGATGGAGATACCCGAATATAAAGATGCAACGAAAAATCTGGCCGGCCCCAGGATCATCTTGGGTTCTCCGCATCGCCCCGCAGGCAAGATATCGCTGGAGATGACCGGCGGAACCGAAGGCCCAAAAGATGTCTTTGATAAATTATATAAGGCAGGGGTAAGAACATTAGTATCCATGCATTTAAGCGATGAGCATTTTAAAAAAGTCAAAGATGCAAACCTGAACGTAGTGATCGCCGGCCACATATCCAGTGATACTCTAGGGATAAATTTACTACTGGACAGGATTGAATCTTCCGCGCGACAAAAGCTTCTTACCGTTAATTGCTCTGGTTTCCGCAGGATCAGAAGGAACTAAAAGGTTAAATATGCCTGGACGTATTCCGGAAAATATTCTGGAAGAGATTTTAAACCGCTTAGACATAGTCGAGGTTATTTCCGGCTATATCCCGCTCAAAAAGGCGGGCCGCAATTTCAAAGCCAACTGCCCGTTCCATCACGAGAAGACCCCTTCTTTTATGGTCTCCCCGGACCGCCAGATCTACCATTGTTTTGGCTGCGGAGAATCCGGTAACGCCTTCAAGTTCCTTATGCGCTATGAGCGTATGGAATTTGTGGAGGCGGTTGAGGCCTTAGCCCGGAAGACCGGGGTGAACCTGCCGGAGGACGAGAAGCGCGACCATAAAGCCGAAGGTTTAGTCACTCAGCTTTACAAAGCAAATGAATTAGCCGCGCTTTTTTATGAAGAGAACTTGAAAGGCGCTGCCGGAGTGGGCGCGCGGAATTACCTTTTAAGCCGCGGGATAAAAGAAGAAACGATTAAATTATTTAAATTGGGTTTTGCCGTGGATAGATGGGATGGCCTGATCACTTATATGCGGCAGAGAGACGTACCCTTATCCATCCTGGAGAAGGCGGGTTTGATCCTGGCAAAGGATAGCGGCGGCTATTACGATCGTTTCCGCAGCCGGATAATATTCCCGGTCTTTGACATAAAATCCAGAGTCATAGGTTTTGGCGCGCGGGTCATGGATGAAACGCTACCTAAATATATAAACTCACCCGAAACGCCGATCTATATCAAAGGGAATAATCTTTACGGCATGCACCTGGCCAAGGATGCTATCAGGGATACGGATTGCGTGGCGATAGTAGAAGGGTACCTTGATTTTATTATCCCCTACCAGGAAGGACAGCTTAATATCGTGGCTTCCCTGGGTACCGCGCTGACACAGCCTCAGGCAAGGCTTATTAAACGCTACACCCACAACGTAGTGATGCTCTATGATTCGGATCTGGCCGGCCAGCTGGCGACCATGCGTTCATTGGATATTTTTATCGAAGAAGGCATGAGCGTCAAAGTAGTCTGTCTGCCTGAGGGGCTTGACCCGGATCTATTTGTGCGTAAAAACGGCTTCCTGGGTTTAAAGGAAAAAATTGATAAAGCGGAGAGCCTCTTTGAATACAAGATCGGTATCTTAAGAGCACGCTATAACGCCAAGGAGATAGAGGGCAAGTCCAAGATCGCCCATGAGATGCTCTCCAGCATCAATAAATTATCAAATGCCGTGCTGCGTTCTGAATACATAAAGCTTTTAGCCGATGAATTAGAGATCAAAGAAGAAGCGCTCCTGGAGGACCTCAAGGATTTTAAGAAAGAGCCTCACAGCGCCTTGACTGAACACCCACAGGCGCAGAGGAAGCTGCCCGCAATAAATCCAACGGAAAAACTTCTTCTTAACCTGATGCTGGAAGAAAACGACCTTATCAGCCAGATAAAGGAAAATCTTGAGCCGGCGGATTTTCAGGATGAGCGTATCTGGCGCATTGCCTCGCTGATATTTGATTTCGTGGCTCAGGGAAAAGAAGTAAAAACTAATAATCTTCTGAATTATATTGACGATGAGATCGCAAGCGAGGTAGTCTGCGAATCTGCCCTGCCGAATGAAACGAATTTTGAAGATAAGGAAAAAATCGTCATTGATTGCGTCAGGCGAATGAAGATACATAGATTAAAGAATGAAAGACAGTTACTGCATGACAAGATTAGCGTCGCTCAAAAATCCGGGGATGAGGAAAAATTACAGGGCCTCATGCTCCAATTCCATGAATTAATTAAGAAGAGATAGTGGGAGAGACACCCAATCCTATCAGGCACCCGGCCATAGTGGATTGGCCGGTGCGCCGCCACTGCGGCGATGGATTGGTGTTCGCTACTGCGAAAGGTAAGAGAATGAGAAAAAAAGAATACACTAAGAAGGATGTGGAGAAGATCATTGCCCTGGGAAGGCAAAAAGGGTACCTGACTTATGATGAGGTGAATGACCTTTTACCCGAAAACATTACCTCTTCCGAAGAGATCGACCAAATATTTGATATCCTGGGTAATGAAGACATCCGCATAGTGGAAAGCGAAAAAGAAATAGAGAAGGATACGGAAAAAACTAACGTGACTATTAAAGAAGAGGTGTTGAAAGAGGAGATCTCCCGCGAGGACATTCTTATGGAGCAGGCCAAAATAGAAGAGCGGTTTTTCCCTCTGGACGACCCGGTGAAGATGTATTTGAAACAAATGGGCTCCATATCCCTTCTCTCGCGAGAGAATGAAATTGAGCTTGCGAAAAAGATCGAAGAGGCCGACGATAAATTCAAGCTGGCGGTATTGGCTACTCATTTTGCGCGCAACCAAGTACTGAAAGTGGCGGATGACATACTGGAAGGTAAGATCAACGCGGATGAAGTAGTTAAAGAAGATCTCAAGGCGAAGAAAGGGGATTCTCTGGGCCGGATAAAGAGGATCAGTAAGCGGTTTAAAGATACCCGCAGCGTCACAAAAAGCATCCTTTTGATATCTCAATATAATTTCACTACTTCCGTGATCGAGAAGGCGGCGCGAAAACTCAGCCGCCTGATAAAGGAACTCGAACATATTCAGAAAAAAGATAAGGCAAGTGTCTTACGCAAACGCCAGATCCTCAAGGCGCTCGGTGAGCCGCTTTCTAAACTAAGAGAACAGTCAAAGTTGATCCGCTCTACGCACATCAAGTTCAGCCGCACCAAAAAACGGCTGGTAGAGGCCAACCTGAGGCTTGTAGTGAGTATTGCCAAAAAATACACCAACCGCGGCCTGTCTTTCCTGGACCTTATCCAGGAAGGTAATATCGGCCTTATGCGCGCGGTTGAGAAATTCGAATATAAGCGCGGTTATAAGTTTTCCACATACGCGACATGGTGGATCAGGCAGGCGATCACCCGTTCGATTGCCGACCAGGCACGCACCATCAGGATACCGGTGCACATGACCGAGACTATAAATAAAATTATCCGCTATTCGCGCATCTTTGTGCAGCAAAACGGCAGGGAGCCGACTCCAGAGGAGGTCGCCCATAAAATGCGCCTGCCGCAGGAAAAAGTAAAATCTATCCTTAAGATCGCGCAGGAGCCAATATCTTTGCAGATGCCTATCGGAGACGAAGGCGATACGCATTTTGGGGATTTTATCCAGGACAAAAAAGCGATTTCTCCGGCAAACGCCACTGTACATTCCATGTTAAAAGAAGAAATGAACTCCGCGTTGTCCACCCTGACCGAACGCGAGAAGAAGATCCTGGTCTTGCGCTTCGGCATCACCGATGGCTGTCCCCGCACACTGGAAGAAGTAGGCAACGTGTTTAGGGTTACCCGTGAAAGAGTGAGGCAGATCGAGGCAAAGGCCCTTAAAAAACTGCGGCACCCCACGCGTTCGCGCCGCTTACGCTCTTTTCTGGATATGACCTTGGCACACCAGCGCGAGTACTAACTCTAACCGGCCCAATTCGTTGCGTTCCGCAATAGGCGAAAAATTCCAATTTATACTTGCCCCGGGCATTTTTTTATGCTAATCTATTTTACTTACGGGCCCATAGCTCAGTCGGTTAGAGCAGTTGACTCATAATCAATTGGTCCGGGGTTCGAGTCCCTGTGGGCCCATGCGGGCGCATAGCTCAGTTGGTTAGAGCGCTACACTCACATTGTAGAGGTCATAGGTTCAAGTCCTATTGCGCCCACCATAAATAAGCACCCCGCGCTAATAAGGCGCCTGGCCCAGATAGGAATTGGGCCAGTGTTCACCTAGTAGTGAAATTTGTGCGGGTACGCCCTTTCTGGGCAGGAGGCTGGAGTTGTCACCTAATGATTTAAAACATGCGATATCTAATCTGGTAAGCCTGCAAAAGATCGACTCCGAAATTTACGCCCTGAATGAAGAAAAGGCGGCTAAACCCGAAGAGATAAAGGCGCTCGACGCCTCGTATGAAGCTAAAAAAACACATATGCAGGAGCTTGAGAAAACATCCCTGGATATACAGAAAAAAAGGAAGGAAGAAGAACTGACCCTGGCAGGCAACGAAGAAAACAGAAAGAAGCTGCAAACCCAGCTCTATTCACTGAAAACCAATAAAGAATACCAGACAATGCTCCAACAGATAGATGATTCCAAGGCCGATGCCTCGGTAATCGAGGACAGGATCTTGCGCCTCTTCGATGAAAATGATAAATTTAAATCTGAAGTGGATAAGGAAAAGACCGTCCTGGCGCAGGAAGAAAAAGTATCTAACGAAATGAAAGCAAGGATACAGAGCCGCGTAAAAGAAATAGACGACCGGCTTGCGCAATTAGACGCTCAACGAAGACAGGTACTCCCCAATATCGGCGCTAAAGTCCTTGCCCAGTATGAACGGATATTGGCCAATCGCGACGGCCTGGCTATCGTCGGCGTGGGAGAAGAAACCTGCCTTGGCTGTAATATGCAGGTGCCTCCCCAGGTCATAAACCTGATCAAGATGTATGAACGGCTGATCACCTGTGAAGTCTGCAATAGAATACTCTATGTCCCCGGGGATATAGAAAAAATATAGGCTGTTAATTACTCAAATTACGTCATTGCGAGCGAAGCGAAGCAATCTCCAGGATAGGATTGCTTCGGCATTTCGTGCCTCGCAATGACAGATTGAAAAAATGAACGGGCTTGAAATATATATTGACGGCGCCTCCAAAGGCAATCCCGGGCCGGCAGGGATCGGAGTAGTGATCTGCCGTAAGGGAGAGGTGGTAAAGAATATATCGCGGTATATCGGTACGGCTACCAATAATTTTGCCGAGTACAGCGCGCTCATATCCGGGTTGGAAGAGGCCCTTATAATGAAAACCGATTCAATAGTGATTTATTCAGACAGCCAACTTGTCTGCCGGCAGCTCAATAAACAATACAAGGTGAAAAGCGACAGTATCATAGGTTTATTTATCCAGGCGCAAAGATTGCTCTCCACCTTTAAAGAAGTTTCCATAAAAAATATCCCGCGCGAAGAAAACCGCGGCGCGGATAAATTAGCGAACCTAGCGGTTAAGAAGTTGGGCGGATAGAACGTAGCCACCCCCGCACCAATTTGTTTATAGCGAAGGCTATATTCCCAATTGGTGCGGGGGAGGAAAGTCCGAGCTCCACAAGGGAAGCGTAGTGGGTAACTCCCACCCATTCTGCTTTAGCAGGGTGAGGATTAGAGCTACAGAGACGAGTAAGGGTTAACACCCCGAAGTGAAACGGGCAATCTCTACGCGGAGCAAGGCCAAATAGTCCCGCCTATCCTGTTTTAGCAATAAAACAGGGAAAGATACCCTTTCATATTCCTCTGAAGAAATTTAGAGGATAGGCGGGAGGGTTGGCTGCTTGATACCGCTGGCAACAGCGGTACTCAGAGAAATGGCTACTTTGGATAGCGGTTATTCGCAATTGACACAGAACTCGGCTTATTCTATCCGCCCTTACTAAAATAACGATACACTAACAGGCAACTTATTATACGGAGGTAATAAAATGTCAGGTCATTCTAAATGGAAGACGAATAAAGGCAAGAAAATGATCGCGGACAAAAAAAAGGGCGCGACCTATACCAGGTTGATCAAAGAATTGACTATTATCGCGCGTGAAGGAGGCGGCAACCCGGATACAAATTCCAAACTGCGCGCGGTGATCCAAAAGGCAAGAGAGGCAAATATGCCTTCGGATAACATCAAAATGGCTATCAAGCGCGGAACAGGAGAACTGCCCGGCGTGATCATCGAGAATGTCACGTACGAAGCCTACGGCCCGGCAGGCGTGGCCTTGCTTATAGAGGCCTTAACGGATAACAAAAACCGCACCACAGCGGAGTTGCGCAATATCATGTCAAAAAAAGGCGGTAACATGGCCGGCGCCGGTTCGGTAAGCTGGATGTTTGCCAAAAAAGGCTACATACTCATCGAAAAAGCCTTAGCCAAAGAAGATGAATTAATGACTATAGTGCTTGATGCGGGAGCGGAAGATTTTCAATCCGATGATGACAAAAATTTCGAGATCACTACTCCTATCCAGGACCTGGAAAAGGTCAGAGCGGCGATAGAGGCCAAGGGGATCAAGGTCCAAACCGCTGAACAGACCATGATACCGTCTTCCTTGATCAAGGTCACAGGTGGTGACGCCAAGCAGCTCCTGGGCCTGATCGATGCCCTGGAGGAGCATGACGACGTCGAGCAGGTGTATGCTAATTTTGACATCCCTGACGAGATCCTGGACCAGTTGGCAAACGCAGAATAATTCTCGATGAGGATTTTAGGGATTGACCCTGCCCTGAGCATAACCGGTTATGGCGTAATTGAAGTGAACAAAAACAACTTATCCCTGGTTGAGGCCGGGGTAATCTCAACCACCCCAAAAGAAGTTTTACCCGAACGGCTTTACAGGATAAACAGCGCTATAAAAAAACTGATCTCAGACACAAAGCCGGATGTCCTGGTCTTAGAAAAATTATACGTGCATTACCGCCACCCGGTTACGGCATTTCTTTTGGGGCAGGCGCGAGGGGTAATATGTTTGGCTTGCGCCGAATGTAAAGTTCCGTTGGTTGAATATCCAGCCACCAGAGTTAAAAAGATCATCGTGGGCGCAGGGCTGGCAGGAAAATATCAGGTGCAGCGCATGGTCGCGAATATGCTGAACATAGATAAACTTCCCAAATACGCGGATGTGACTGATGCCTTGGCCCTGGCCATCGCCCACAGCCATATGTTGAAAAACAGGATATCAAGATGATCGTGAGGATCCAGGGGAACCTGGTTGAGAAAGGCGTAAATTTCATCATCGTGGAAGTAAACGGCCTATGCTATGAGGTCCTTATCCCTACGGCGGTCATGCTGCGCCTTGAAGAAAATGTCCCTGCCGACGGAAAGATCAGCTTGATTACTTATCACTATCTGCAGAGCGACCCTTCGCGGAGCATCCCGGTCCTGGTAGGATTCTTAAACGAGATAGAAAAAGAGTTCTTCGAGACTTTCATTACCGTTTCCGGCATCGGGCCAAAAGCGGCGTTAAAGGCGCTTAATCAACCTATCTCTTTGATCGCCAGGGCCATAGACGAGGCGGATATTAATTTTTTGAAATCGCTCCCCGGCATAGGCAATCAGAGGGCCAAGGAGATCGTGGCAAAACTACAGAATAAAGTAGCCAAGTTCGGCCTGATGCAAGATGCTGTATTACGAGAGCAGCCCGTTAAGACCTCCGATATAGAAGAAGAGGCTGTCGCTGTTTTGATGCAGCTTGAGTATAAAAAGAACGAAGCCAGGGAGATGATTAAAAAGGCGATAGCGCGATGTCAGGATATAAAATCCACCGAAGAATTATTGAACGAGGTATATAAACAGAAGAAAATAAGATAAAATGGCTGAGGATAATGTAAAGGCTGTTATCGAGGCATTATTGTTCGTAAGCGAGGCCCCTCTGACCTTAGAGCAGATAAAAAACGTCCTGTCAGGGGCCTTGGAAACCAGCCGGATCAGGGACCTGTTGCAAGAATTAAACAACGCATACAAGGACCAAAACCGCGGACTGCGCATAATTGAAGTCGCCGGAGGCTTCCGGTTGATCACCCCGCCGGAATTAAGCCCGTTTTTGAAAAAGCTTTATAAGCAGAAACGCGTGGAACGCTTGTCCAGGCCGGCATTGGAAACCCTGGCAATAATCGCCTATAAGCAGCCGGTAACACGCCTTGAGATCGAATCCCTGCGGAACGTAAATATAGACGGATTGGTTTGCACTTTATCAGAGAAAGGCTTTATACGCGTTGCCGGGGTAAAAAAATCCCCCGGCAGGCCAAAGGTCTATGGGACAACTAAGATGTTCCTGGAGTATTTCGGTTTAAAATCCCTGGAAGAACTGCCTAAAATGGAGGATTTCGCGAAATTAAACGCCTTGGCAGAATTGGAGGTAAAAGATGCCGCTGGAGAACCTGCGCAAAAAAATTGATCAGATAGATAAAAAAATCGTAGAGCTCTTAAATTGCCGCATCGGGCTTACCCTTGATGTAGCCCAGGTAAAAAGAAAAACCGGCAAGAGCATTTATTCTCCCGATAGGGAACAAGAGATCTTAAAAAGGATAGTGCAATTGAATAAGGGGCCATTGGATAAACCTGCGCTTGAGGCGATCTATCGCGAGATAATGTCCTCAAGCCTTTCCCTCGGGGCAAAACTGAAAGTAGCGTATCTGGGCCCGGAGGCGACTTTCACGCATCTGGCTGCCTTAAAAAGATTCGGCTCGCAGGTTGAATATATCGCCTGTAACACCATAGCCGACATCTTCCTGGAGGTAGAAAAGAATAATGCCCATTACGGGGTAGTGCCGGTTGAAAATTCCGTGGAAGGCGCGGTCAGCCATACCCTGGATATGTTCATGGATTCGGACTTAAAGATCTGCAGCCAGATAGTCCTGAATGTGTCTCATAACTTATTGTCCCGCTCGGCTAAAAAGATGATCCGCCGCGTTTATTCCAAGCTTGAGGTTTTCGGACAGTGCCGTTTATGGTTACAACAGAACCTCGCTCAGGCAGAGTCTGTCGAAGTATCCTCTACCTCACGCGCTGCCCAGCTTGCCGCGAAAGAAAAACACGGCGCCGCGATCGCCTCAACGCTTGCGGCTCAAATTTACCATCTTAATATCATCGCCAGGGATATCGAAGATTCGCCGCATAATATCACGCGCTTCCTGGTAATAGGCAAAAACGATGTGGCCCAGACCAAAAACGACCGCACCTCGATCCTTTTCTCCATTAAAGATAAGGTCGGCGCGCTTTATGAGATGCTTCTGCCTTTCAAAAAATATAAGATAAACCTGACTAAGATCGAATCCCGGCCCTCCAAAAAAAGGGCCTGGGACTATTATTTCTACGTGGATATGACCGGCCACAAAGACAGTCCCAATGTTAAAAAAGCACTCGCGGAATTAGAAGACAAGTGCAGATTCCTGAAAGTGCTCGGTTCGTATCCGGTTGGAGAATGAGTTATTACTCTCTAAATTAGGTCATTGCGAGCCCGAAGGACAAAGCAATCATGTTTTTGGGATTGCTTCGGTCCCACTTCGCTTCGCTCGTGGTCCCTCGCAATGACAATGTGGACCACGAATGGGATAAATAAAAAAAATGAAAGAGTTGATCAGGAAAAATATATTGAATATCACCCCGTATGTGGGGGGAAAACCCATAGAAGAGACCAAGAGACAGCTGGGATTAAAGGAAGTAATAAAGCTGGCCTCTAATGAGAATCCTTTGGGCCCTTCGCCGCGGGCTATAGAGGCGATAAAAAAGTGCGCCGAAGGGGTAAACCGTTATCCTGACAGCCAGGGTTTTTATCTCAAGCGCAAGCTCGCCAAAACTCTTGGAGTAGCATCCGGAGAAATAGTCTTAGGTAACGGCTCGGATGAGTTAATAGACATTATCATCAAAACCTTTGTAGAGCCGGACGAGAATATCGTCACCGCTGAGACCACTTTCCTGGAATACAAGATCATCGCTGAGGTGAATTCCCGCAAAGTCATAAGCGTACCTTTAAAATACTTCAAATATGACCTCGAGGCGATAAAGGGGAAAATAGATAAAAAAACAAAGCTTGTCTTTATAGCCAACCCCAATAACCCCACGGGAACCTATGTAACGAAATACGAACTTCAGGATTTTATGTCAGGGCTGCCGGAACAGGTGGTCGTAGTATTGGATGAGGCATACGATACCTTTGTCGATGTGATCGATTTTCCTAATAGCAGAGGCCTGGCAAATAAAAACGTGATCATCTTAAAAACTTTTTCCAAAGCATACGGCCTGGCAGGATTACGGCTGGGTTACGCCATCGCAAACAGCGAATTCGTTTCATACATGGAGAGGGCGCGTCAACCTTTCAACGTGAATTCCCTTGCGCAGGCAGCAGGCATTGCCGCGCTGGATGACAAAAAATTCCTCGAGAGATCAAGGAAACTGGTCTTGGAGGGAAAAGATTACCTTTGTAATATCTTGAAAAAAATGGGCGTTCCTTATGTGCCGTCTGTTGCCAACTTTATTCTGGTTGACGCGGGTAGAGACGGATCTTCTGTATTTAACCAATTACTTAGAACAGGGGTTATTGTCAGGGATATGCAACAGTACGGGCTAAAGAATTTTATCCGCGTTACCATAGGTACCAGGAAAGAAAATGAGCGGTTTATCAAGGCGCTTAAAAAAATACTGTAGAATATACTACTGTCCGTCATTGCGAGCCCGAAGGGCGAAGCAATCATGTTTTTGAGATTGCTTCGGTCCCACTCCGCTTCGCTCGTGGTCCCTCGCAATGACATGTTGCGGAGGTAATTATGATCATAGTTTTACGTCCTGACGCTACCCAGGAACAGGTTGACCATATAGTCGAGCGGGTGCAGAAACTGGGCCTAAAGCCTATGATCTCCAAAGGGACCGAGCGCACGATCATCGGGGTGATCGGCCCGGAGGATATTTTAAGAGTCACCCCCTTAGAGGTATTCCCTGGCGTTGAAACGGTAATGCCGGTCCTGGCTCCCTACAAACTGGTGTCGCGGGAATTCAGGCGCGAGAATACGATCATTGACTTAGGTAAGGGAGTAAAGATCGGCGGGGATAAGATCATTGTGATGGCCGGTCCTTGCGCCATTGAAAATATGGAAAGGCTCTACCAGATCGCCAAGGAAGTAAAAAGCTCCGGGGCCACGGTCTTGCGCGGAGGCGCGTTTAAGCCGCGCTCCTCGCCTTACAGCTTTCAGGGTTTAGGAGAGGAAGGCCTAAAATACCTTCAACAAACAGGAAATGATCTGGGGCTGGTTACGGTGAGCGAAGTAATGGATCCGCGCGACGTAGGATTGGTTGCTAAATATGTGGATATCCTCCAGATCGGCGCGCGCAACATACAAAACTTTAACCTGCTGAAAGAAGTCGGCATGACTAATAAGCCCGTTTTATTGAAACGTGGGCTTTCATCGACAATCAAAGAATTGCTTATGTCCGCGGAATATATCCTGGCCGGGGGAAATTTCAATGTAATCCTCTGCGAACGCGGCATACGCACCTTTGAAGATGCCACGCGCAATACCCTGGACGTAAGCTGCGTGCCGGTAGTAAAATTCCATTCGCACCTGCCGATCATAGTTGATCCGAGCCACGCCGCGGGAAAATGGAACCTGGTTGCCCCTTTAGCAAAAGCAGCGGTGGCCTGCGGAGCGGACGGACTGATAATCGAAGTGCACAGCCATCCGGAAGAAGCATTATCTGACGGAGCTCAATCTTTGATCCCCGCTAATTTTAAAAATTTAATGTTGGAGATCGGCAGGATCGCCCAGGCCGTAGGAAGGAAATTTTAGCCTAAGATGAAACCTTTTAACAAAATAGCCATAATCGGCACAGGGCTTATCGGTGGTTCGCTGGCCCTGGCCATAAAAAAACGCAAACTCTGCAATCGGATAATCGGCGTCAGCCGGCACATAGACTCATTAGAGTTTGCCAAAAGAAAAAAGATAATCGATATTGGATCCCAGGATATTTCTATTGTCCGTGATGCGGACCTGATAATCCTGGCCTGCCCGCCGCAGGCAATAATGGATCTGGCTCTCAAGATCAAAAAGGTTATTAAAGACAGTTGTATAATTACCGACGTAGCCAGCATAAAAAAGGGCATCGTCAGACGGCTCGAGGAAATTTTCCCTAATTACATAGGAAGCCATCCCCTGGCCGGCTTAGAAAAACGCGGGATACGCAATGCCGATGCGCACCTCTTCAAAGGCTCGCTCTGCATTCTGACCCCTACGGGAAAAACACTCACCCGCACCAGGGAAAAAGCTGAAGTTCTATGGCACTCTCTGGGTGTAAGAACAATGACCATGACTCCCAGCGAACATGATAGAATCCTTTCCTTTGTCAGCCATCTTCCTCATGTCGCGGCCTTTTCCTTAATGGACGCCATACCCGCAAAATTCTTAGATTTTGCCGCAGGAGGCCTAAAAGATACTACGCGAATCGCCGTTTCGGACCCGCAGCTTTGGACTGAGATTATTTTAGGTAATCGTGAAGAGATGTTGCGTAGCATTGCGCATTTTGAAAAGTCTTTACGCGGCATCACTTTGGCCATTAAGCATAAAGATAAGAAGAACTTAATCGCAATCCTTAAAAACGCTAAGAGGAATAGAGAAAGAATGACTCGTCATTGCGAGCCACGAAGTGGCGAAGCAATCTAAATCGTGATTGCTTCGTCGTCCGCCAAGATTCGTGGCGGACTCCCCGCAATGACACTTATTATTACCTCATGATTATTGCTATCGACGGTCCAGCCGGCGCAGGAAAAAGCACGATCGCCAAACAAATAGCAAAAAAGCTGACTTTCCTTTATATTGACACCGGGGCGATGTACCGCGCCCTTACCCTAAAGGCAATCGAACAAAACCTGGATATCTCAGATACAAAACGGCTGACGCAACTAGCCGCGAATTCCGCTATTGACCTCATCAACAACCCCGATGGTTCCTTAAAAGTCTTATTGGACGGCCGAGACGTCACCCGGCTTATCCGCGAGCCGCGCATAACAAAATTAGTTTCGGATATCGCCAAGGTTAAAGAGGTCCGGCAAATCCTGGTAAAACTGCAGCGGGAACTGGGCCAAAAGAATAACGCGGTCTTAGACGGCCGCGATATTGGAACGGTTGTTTTCCCCGGAGCGGATAAAAAATTCTACCTTGACGCGCAGGCAAAGGAACGCGCGAAACGACGCTATAAGGAATTGCTCGAATCAGGACAAATCATAACATTGCAAGAAGTCGAACAAGACGTGCTCAACCGCGACAGGATAGATTCCACGAGGGAATTCGCCCCCCTGAAAAAAGCCGATGACGCGGTGTATATAGATACGACAAATATGTCTATTGAACAGGTAGTCAATGAGGTATCGAAACATTTAAAATGAACAGGGAATTAATCAGGAATTTCTCGATTATCGCGCATATTGACCACGGAAAATCAACCCTGGCAGACCGGATCCTGGAAATTACCGGCGCGGTGGATATACGCCACAAGGGTAACCAGCTCTTAGACGATATGGACCTGGAAAAAGAGCGGGGCATTACCATAAAGGCCTCGATGGTAAGGCTGGCTTACCGCTCTAAGAAAGACGGTAAGGAATATGTCCTTAACCTTATCGATACTCCCGGGCACGTTGATTTTACCTATGAGGTCTCCAAATCTTTAGCCGCCTGCGAAGGCGCGGTCTTAGTGGTAGATGCCGGACAGGGGATCGAGGCCCAGACCGTGGCGAATTTTTATCTGGCTAAAGACAATAAGCTCAAAGTAATTCCGGTTATCAATAAGATCGACCTGACTTCCATAGACATCCCGCGGGTAAAAAGACAGATTGTCGACGTTTTAGGTTTCAATGAAGAAGAAATAATCCTAGCCTCGGCTAAAGAAGGGATTGGGGTGGAAGATATTTTAGAGAGAATAATCGAGGTAATTCCGGCTCCCAGCGGAGAAATAGCCCATCCCTTAAAAGCGCTGGTTTTTGACTGCCGTTTTGACGTGTATAAAGGAGTAGTGATCTTCGTCAGGTTGGTGGACGGCCAGATCACTCCCCAGACCCAACTGAAAATGATGCACTCCGGGAAGATCTATAAAATAGAAGAGCTGGGCGTATTCAAAGACCTGAAATATTCCAAGGCGGACACCCTTACCTGCGGAGAAGTCGGGTATTTTACCGCCAATATCCGCGAGGCCCGGGAGATCATCATCGGAGACACCCTTACCGACGTAAAAAATCCCTGCAAAGATGCCTTCCCCGGATACCGCCAGCCAAAACCTCTGGTTTTCTGCGGGGTTTATCCGGTTAATCCCGGAGATTTCACTTCTTTACGTGAGGCGATCGACAAGTTAAGACTCTCGGATGCCTCGTTTGTCTTTGAACCGGAGAACTCCCAGTCTTTTGGTTCGGGTTTCCGCTGCGGTTTCTTGGGGCTGTTGCATATGGAAATAGTCCAGGAACGGCTGGAGAGGGAATACGGACTGAATTTAATCCTCACCGTCCCCAATGTCGTCTACCGTATAAGAAACAGAAAAGGGGAATTACTTGAGGTAGACACCCCGGCGCGTTATCCGTCGCCGCAGGATATAGAAGAAGCGCAGGAACCGTATGTATCGCTCTTGATGATCATCCCGGTTGACTCTATCGAAAATACCTGTGATTTCGTAAAATCCAGGCGCGGTACTTTTAAATCCAGCGAATACCTGACCGAAGACCGGGTGAAACTGACCTTTGATATCCCGCTATCCGAGATCATCGTGGATTTTTACGATTGCATAAAATCGCTGACCCGCGGGTACGGTTCTCTTGATTACGAATTCAAGGATTACCTGCCCACAAAATTAGTAAAACTGGATATCATGCTTAACGGGGTAATATGCGATGCCTTTTCTTCATTGATGTATAAAGAAAAGGCGTTTTCCCGCGCCCACGCCCTGGTCACAAAACTAAAAGAGCTTATTCCCCGGCAGCTTTTCGAGGTGGCAATCCAGGCCGCGGTAGGCACCCAGATCCTGGCCTCGGATAAGGTCCGCTCCGTGGGAAAACACGTAACCGCCAAATGCTACGGCGGCGATATTACCCGTAAACGCAAACTCTGGGAGGAACAGAAAAAAGGGAAAAAACGCCTGAAGCAATTCGGCAAAGTGGAGATCCCGCAAGAGGCATTCTTGGAGGTATTGAAAATATGAACACGCCGGAAAAAACTATAAAGTACGCAGATAAAAAAGGAATAATAAGGGAATGGGTAGAATCAATTTTAATAGCCTTTATTCTGGCTATGGTCATCCGCACCTTTGTGGTCCAGGCCTTTAAGATCCCTACCGGTTCAATGCGCCCCACGCTGTTAGAGGGCGATATAATCCTGGTGAACAAATTTATTTACGGGGCAAAGGTCCCTTTTACGGATATACGCCTGCCTAAAATAAGCGACCTGAAAAGGGGGGATGTAATTGTTTTTATCTACCCGGAGAACCCTAAAAAAGATTTTATAAAACGCCTCATTGCGCTACCAGGCGACATTGTGGAAATTAAAAACGGCACGATCTTTATTAACAACCAGCCGCAGTTAGATCCGATGTTCAGCCAAAGATTTTATTATAACCGCGGCGATTTCGGAGAAGAGGGCAAGAGGATTATCGTCCCCGCGGACAGCTTCTTTGTCCTCGGAGATAATTCTTCCTCATCGCAGGACAGTCGTTACTGGGGTTTTGTGCCGTACAAAAATATCCTCGGCAAGGCGCTGGTGATCTACTGGCCGCCGCAAAGGATAAGGATAATTAAATGAACTTTGCAAATAAAATTTCCACCTTCCGCATCCTCAGTGTCCCGTTTTTTATCGCCAGCCTGATCTATTATTCTCCTGAGAGGGATTTTTTGCGCCTTGTGGCTTTAGGCATCTTTCTCCTGGCAGCCATTTCCGACGCGCTGGACGGTTATATTGCCAGAAAGGCAAAACAATATTCAAAGGCAGGCCTTATCCTTGACCCTCTGGGAGATAAGCTAGTCCTGGTCAGTTCGTTTATCTGCCTTTATTTTATCAGGGAATTCCCCCTGGGGATCCGCTTTCCGCTTTGGGTGACCATCATCGTGATCAGCCGCGATACCATAATACTCATGGGTACGGTTGTAGTGTATATGGTGAAACAGACCATGGTATTCTCCGGGATAGATTATGTGATGCGGGGGTTTAAAATTCTCTATGCAGTGGATAATCACCGGAATAATCATTAGCTATCTCATCGGTTCTATCCCGACGGCTTATATATTCGGCCGCCTGCTAAAAGGCATAGATATCCGAAACGCCGGTTCAGGCAATATCGGGGCAACCAATGCCATGCGCGTATTGGGCAAAGGTCCCGGCATAACCGTATTACTCCTGGATATTCTGAAAGGCTGCCTGCCGGTAGTTTTCCTGGGAAATTTTTTAGTTTCAAAGCAAACATGCCTGCCGGAAGAATCCTTAAGGATCATCCTGGGCATGGTTTGTATTGCCGGGCACAATTGGACGATCTTCCTGCAATTTAAAGGAGGTAAGGGGGTAGCCACGACCTTAGGGGTACTGATCGGCCTTGCCTTTAAGATCCCCGGCCTTAATTTAGTTTTAAGCCTGGTGCTGGCAACCTGGTTAATTGCTTTTTTTGTCTCGCGCATTGTATCTATTGCCTCTTGTTTCGCCGCCCTGGCACTGCCGATTTTAAGCATCCTATTTCATCTGCCGAAGTTACTGATCTCCACCGCCATCATCCTTTGCGCGTTTGTCATCCTGCGCCACAAACCCAACCTCAAGCGTTTCTTCCAGGGAAAAGAGAAAAAGCTGTTTTAAAAGGAAGCGCTTTCTTTTTTCCGCCTTAACCCCTTGAAAACAGGTTAGTTTGGATACATACTTTTCTTACCCCACCAGCCACGCTGGCAATAAAGGGGAAAGCCGGGCTGCCGGATGAGAAGGAGAAAACTTTATTGGCGGCCCGGCACCAAAATTAAGGTGGAAAATGCGCGACCTGCTATTCAAAAATCTGGTCTCACAAAACAGGCGGCGAAAGGTGATCGCCAGCATTGAAACCTCTGATCAACAAGGCGTGCATAGCGTCATACAGCGCCATTTTATTTATATTATAAAAGACATAAAAGCCGGCCAGAGAAACGGGGCTATTCAACCATATGCTTACATACGCAAAGAGCGAAATAATGGCAGGCAAGAAGAAAAATTCTATTGTAAAATAAAAGGCGGGGTTTTCACTGTTTATAAAGATAAGGTATTCTTGGTCCGCTTCATGCATTCCCTAAAAATACACCTTAGCACAGTAGGTGTCCTACACTAAAAAATCTCAATTTTCCCTTGACAAAGGCTTTAAATTCAGGTAAACTTTACCAAGAACTTTAGAAAACTATTATAAATCCGGTATTTCCTGTTTTGGAGGAAGACAGGAAAATGCCACGCTTGACTGCCGTAAGGCAGGTAAATTGTAAGCCGGATTGACCAAAAAAGGGTCAATTCGGCTTTTTATTTTGAGTTGACAACTCTATCGAGAGTGTTATACTACCCCTAGCAAAAAAGCCTGAATTTATGAGGATAATGAGGATAAAAATAGGCACAAAAAACCCTTATTTTCTGCTTGGGACGATCATAATGCTGTTGGTTGTCCAGGTAAAAGCTTCTGCCAGTTCCCCGTCTCTCAGCGCAAGTTTTTATTCCGGAGAAAGCGAACTGACCTTTCGCGTCAATCAAGGGATACCAGTAAAACCCGCAGAAATAAGAATAAATATCTCAAACGTAACCGTCCAATATCAAATAACGCAAGAACTATGGGCTCCCATTACCAGCGGCAGGAGTGAAATTGACTGGAAGTATGTGATGATGCGCGGCTTCATGGGTACCGGTAACAGCGGCACTTTTCAGGCTGCCAGGGATAACCCCAGCCCCATACGTTCTTATAACGTGCTTTATACCAACACCGCGCGCACTTCCGACAATTTTACCTTAATATATACTATAGACAACCTTCCCGCGGACACCGAACCCGGCTCTTATCGCGGACAAATCAGGCTAGTATTCAATCCGCTTGAAGCGGGACAGGAGCAAACCGTATTATTCTTAAACATCCTTGTGGATGTCGGCAGGCAGCCTGCCGTAGAAACCGGTACGCAGTCAATAGAGATAAACCCGGTCAGCGGCCTGCATACCATTTCGCTTGCCTCGGAGGAAAAAGAGAACAAAAAGGAGTTCGTGGTAGGCGCTAATATTAACGGCCACTTTGACGGGCTTTTTAGCATAGTGCAGGTTATCCCGGAACCCATCCAATCTAATGACGGAACGCAGCTGGACTACGGAACTGTAAGTGTAAAAACCGAGAACGCCAACAAAGGCGAAAACATCCCTGCAACAGCCTTATCCAACACTCAACAGAAAATTTATACCTCGTTGTCTAACGGAGACGCTGCGGCATCATTCAACATAATATACACCCTCGGAGATATCTCCGGGCAAAAAGCCGGGGCCTATAAATCCAAGATCCATTATTACCTGGAACAGGCAGGGAGATTAACCCTACTTAAAATGCTGGATCTAGAGATCGTGGTTGCGCCTACTTTTGACTTCTTGGTTACTCCCGCGGAACAGAAAACCGAGGTCAGCTTTCAAGACCTGAAACCCGGCGGCCCAGCTAAGGTCAGCGAAGTAACAATAGAAATAAAAAGCAATCTCGGAAAACAATACCAATTAAATCAGAACATCTCTTCTGAAATGACTAACAAAGACGGGGATATTATCCCTTTTAAATACTTTACCCTTTCCATGCAAAGCCTGGATACTAAAGGTTCGCTGCGGGCAGCTCAGAAAGAAGAGATAAAAAAGGGAGATATGGTAATTTTTGTTTCGGATTTAAAGGGATCTCCTGACAAATTTAAATTGGTTTACGAATTATCCTGCCCTGATAATTTAAAGGGCGGTTATTACGGTTCACGGATCACCTATTCATTAACAGAAATATAGCAAGGAGGTGCGCAAATTAAAATCAAAAAAATTAACCTTTTTAACTGTTTCAAGAATCTAAAACTGAATGGGGGTGAAAAAAGAATGAAAAAGTTACTTATCTGTTTAGTGGCGGCGATAGCAATGAGCTTTATTGCGACAAAGGCAAGCATTGCGGCTTCGCAAGCAACTCAAACCTTAACAACTGGAGCCACAGTCACAGACACTGCTCCAGTGATTGATATTACGTTGCTGAAATTCGATGGGATTACGCCAAATTATGATGATCCCTGGGCAAATGGCGCGAAACAAACCAACACCAGCTTAGACTTCGGCCAACTC
>JAPLLV010000049.1 GCA_026387405.1 Candidatus Omnitrophota bacterium | reverse complement strand
AGGCGGCAAAATTTGCCTATGAGACCACTAAATGCATTCGTCCGTTTAAGATAACCCTTGCGGATAACCGGTATAACCGCGACAACGAGTTGTATGCGCAGTGGGTATCCTGTTATAAGGCAGGTATCTCCAGCTATATTGTATCTCACCAGTTTATCACTACCAGTGATGCCAACGGGCCTATGTATAATGAAGAGATACGCAGCAGTGCTGTTCAGGTTAATTGGGATAGTTATTCATGCGTTGTTGATCGAAGTGCGCATGTGTGGTCACCGGTAAAGGGGTGGAAGGATGGCGCAAAGACCCATGATCTGGAGACGTTTTCTCCCCTCGTTGGCAATGTAAACGGAAAGTACCCTGTTGATGCAATGAAGGCAAAGTGCCGGGCAGAGTGGGATTTCAGGGTGAGTCAGCTCACCACGGTTTCAAAAAATGATTTAAAAGCTGCGGGTAATACGTTGGTAGCTCATTGTGCCGGTAATTTTAAGGCAGACAACGATTTTTATGAAATCTATCAACAAAGTTTTGGCCGGCACCTGTGCGCCTTGAATAACATTCTCAATAAATACAAGGATCTTGGCTTGTCCGTTACGCAGCAGTTTAGCGGCGCTGTGCAGACGCGCCATGAGCTGTTTAATCCGGATGACCTTACCAGCCAGTTTTATTATATCAGCTGCGGGCTAAATGATTTTAAGGACAAGGATAACCAGGTTCCGGTGATCCGAATAACCCAATCGCCAACGAATGATAAACCGGGAACCTTTAATTTGAGCGCAGCGGCATCGTATGACCCTGATGGAGACGTGTTGCGTTACCGCTGGGTGCTCACGGCAATGCCGGATACGCTTGAAGCGAAATCAAAAACATACGTACTCTATCAAAAATTATCTATCGCTCAAGTATTGGCAATGATACTTGATCTGGGAGGGGATTGGCAGGTGGCAGTAGAGGTTAACGACAATAAGGATGCCAGTGAAATGGATATAATCTTAGCGTATTCCCGTAAGATTCTCTGGATTGCGCACAGCGATAACGATATTTTTTTGCAGCGGTATCATTATGTCGATGCAGCAAAGGGAATTGATACTACCTTCAACCTTGAGGTTTCCTCGAATCCCGTAGGAGTGTATTTAAATTACAATGATGCAATGGAGCCGGTTGATTCAATTGCCTATACGCCTGCAACACCTGGGAGTTGTTACTCGATTCAGAAGAATTCCGTGCAGCCTGAAAATGCGAAGGGTGCGTATGATGGGCTCTACGGATCATCGATTTTTACAACCGGGATAAGGTATAATTCCATTCCCGGGCCATTAGTGCTCAAGTCGTCATCAAATAGGCCGGGAAAGGCATGCTTTGAGATTTCCGTTCTCGATCCGGACATTACTGATTTTGTGTATTCAACGGTGTCATGCCTTTATGGCGCGCGTAAGCACCGGCCAGAGGCATTGCAGGGTTTTTTTACCGTTAAACAGTGGATTGACAAGAGTGCCTGGCTTAATCCTGATGGATTAGGATTTGTTGAATATAAGAAGGAAAACGCAACGGCTTACCATGAATGTCCGGATTGGATGGAAGAGCAGGCGGCGCGCGTCATACAGGGCCATGCTATCTTGCGCGAATACGTAGGAAGAATTGTCGTTGCGGCAAAAAATGAAAATGAGAACAGAGATAGATACGGTCATTATATACCGGGCACGCGTTTTATATGTTTGAACCCATACATAAATGACATACGGTGGAATTTACCTGCGTGCAATGCGTACGGGTTTTATGGAAAAAACTGTTTGGAAAATACGGCTTTGCACGAAGCATTTCATTGTTTTTACTATCAGACGATTCATAAAGGAGTGTATGTGAATAAAGATAAAGATGGGTTGCCTGGTGAACCGTACTCAGGTATGTTTGCCTATCTTCTTGATGATAACACGAATTATTGTGGAGCGAAATTACTCGGCAGCCTGCTCGAAATAAACGCTGACGACCCGCATTATGATTATTTAGGTGATGGAGAATATGATTATGCTTCTGGTGAGACCAAATTTTTTTACTCGAAGGGAAGCCTTGCTGATGTGCAAGGAAAAGTCTGCCCGTCGGTAACCATTCCCGTGCCGCGACCTTTGCCTATGCCTGCGTATCGTGTGTTTATCGAAGAAGTATTTGTACAGACGGGAGTTAATTCGATGAAGATGCTCTATCGGCCGAAATATGGCAGTGATTTTAGCTATGTGGTTGAGAAGAAAAAAAGCGGTGTTCAGAACATTATCATAACGTTTAACTCTGCAATATTTAATGATAATCTGCAACGTTGGATTTTTGATAAGAATAATAAAAATGCATCTTTATTTGTTGAATTTTCAGCGACAATGCCATTTCATCCTGAAGAATACGATGCGAGCCGCATAGAGCCGGCCACATACGTTGATATTGAAAATGAAGGTTAAAAAGGAGGGTTTCAATGAAAAAGTTAACGCATAGCGGTTTTGAGAGAGCGCAGTATCTTTTGCTGCCGGTGGTGTTATTGATTTTTGTTTGTATGTTTACTCATTTGGCCTATTCTCAGACGTTTGATGACGCTCGGTTTGTCGCGCGGCTTGCTGAGTATGTGGAGCTTAACAATAATTATCTTCCTGCCGCGGGCAGGCAGCAATTTGAGGGAAAAACTACCGGTTTAAAAGACCCGGACCCCTACATTCGTGCTGAATCAGCCAAGATCGTGCGTAATTTTGCCGGCAGGGCGGGCATTAATGACCTGCTCACTGCGTTGTCAGCGGAGACGGATTATTTTGCGAAAGCAGGCATTTATCAGGCGACGATCGAGTTGCAGTATTCTTGCGTGACGGATAAGGTGGGCTATATTGTCGATTTTTTGACGAAAGCCGCGCGACCTGCAAACCAGTTTCCCGATACTACGGTTGCCTATATTTTGCATGAGGCGTGCAACATCGGTGCAAAGGAGGCGCTTCCGTATTTATCGACTATGAAAACGGCTTTTGCTGATAATGCCTTTTTGGTTGATTGTATCAATGATGCTACGGTGATTTTAACCTTGTATAATAGATATCCGGCGGCAACAGTATATACGAATGCGTTGGCAAATTCAAAGGAATCTATATGTACCTGGGCAATGAATGCGTTGACTAAGGTTAATAATGCCTCAGCGCAGATTAATTGTAATTCGGTTTTGGCAAAGATGTTTGCTGCCAAGACAGGAGGTCTTTTTACCTTGAAAGAGATGATGCAGCAAAAGGAGATTATGCGCAGCGAAAACCTTAATGCGTGCCTCGAGTCGGGCGTAACCGCTCCTGATAATTGGAAAATAACCAAGTGTGCTCCCGCGGCAGGGGTAAAATATCCGGTAAGCGAAGCCGCGTCGTATGCGCGCTGCATGGAGGTAAGAAATGTTGGGGGAACGACGACAATGACTAATACGACGGTTGTTTTTCCGGGCAAACAACCGAAATCAGTTGAATATGGCATTGCCTATAAAATGGCGTATAAGCCGGTGGTAACGCAGGAAGAGGTAATATCGACGAAGCACCCCGTTATTACGGTAAATTTATACGCGGCTTTTGCTGATAACGTAAATAATTTTCGACTGGTGAGCTCGGTAATAAAAAATGCTCCCTATCGTTTTAGCTGGGAAACGTTGTCCGGCCAATACCAAGGGGCAAAGTCCATTTATGCGGCGTATCTTGTGGTTTTACTATCTGGGCAAGGAGACATGTTTTTTGATGATATGTACGTACGCAGGGGAGAGAGCGATCTTGTCAATTCTCCTCCCGTCATTACTAATATTACTGTTACTCCTCCGGTTGCTTTATTGACGCAAAGCGATACGGCTTTTGATTCGATTGAGTTAGGTGCGGCAGTAACCGATCCCGATGGCGATAAGAAGATCTCTGTTGTATGGAGTTCTGGTACGCAGGGGGCCTTGGGAAGCGGGGTAACTAGATATGCCCAACTTACCAAACCCGGGGAGCATATAATCCAATGTGAAGCTACGGATGATTACGGAGCATCAAGCATTGCCATGACTAAGGTATTTGTAGTTAAGCCTACGGTAACGGTAAATGTATCTCCTGAGGCGGGAATGAACGATCCGGTCTCGGGTACGGTTAAAGTGAGCGCATCTATTAACGGGCTTGACGCATACGCGAATCTTTTTGTTGCGGATGTTTATTGTTACGTGAATGGCATCTCTTTGGGAGTGCTTCATACTGCTCCGTATCAGTTCAATCTGTACACGTCGCGTTTGGCTAACAGCATGAACGTACTACAGTGTATAGTGAAACTACGCAGGAATGTGAAAACTACTTCCCCGTGGGGGATTTATTATTCCGACAAGCGTTGCCTGTACGTGAATAATGATTTGACGCGTCTAGCGCCGCGGATCGCGGCACCTGCCAACGGTTCAAAGATACCGGCAGTGTTGGCGCTGAGCGTGGCGTTTGACCATACGCCTTATATCATGCCGGATTACTGTAAATATTACGTGCTGCAAAACACTACCAACCGGCGTTATGAGCTTGGTACTGCGACCACGTTGCCGTACCGGGTATCCTTTGCTACTGCCGCGTTGCCCAAAGGCAGCTATACGTTGTATGTGGTTGCGTATTATAAAATGTATGACGGCACGTATCAGACAGGCCAGGCAGCTACGGTGACTATTACAAAATAATGGGAGGGGCATCATGAAGACCATCATTCGTAATTTCATTTTAGTATCCCTGATAGCGCTTGGCAGCGCCGCGCCGCAGGTGGTTTTTGCGGAGCAGGCGCTTAATTCCGCGACTGTTACCAACGATGCGGTGCGGTTTGCCAAGTATCTTTCGACCATTAAAGGATACCTGCAAGAAACGCGTACGTTGCTTAGTTCCCTTAATGACGGGGGTAAGGAGTATATTGCCGGTATTTTGTTAAGTAATTACGGCGGTATCGGTGATTATATGCAAATGGAAAACAACCAGGTAAGTAGCGCCTATGCGAAATTTAAATCGGAAATTGACAGTTGTCAGGAATATTTTAAGAGTACCTGCCTTAGCCCTGATCAGAACGGGTATTCATTAAAGGACAAGGCAACGGGGAGTTTGGCGTACGATGATAATGATTTTTCCGAGGTATTCCGTTACCAAAAGATGGCAGCATCGCCGTATCCGAAGGTGAGCCAAAACAATACGTACATGCGCCAGGCAGGGCAGGCAGAAGCAAACGCGTATGCGTTGGGTTTGAGTACGCGTAATACAGACGCCATAAGCGCGCTCTTGAGGTATTTGGCCGCGGTACAGGTTGATGTGACGGCCGTCCTCTTGAACCGTCCTGCAGATGCTCAAGCGCGGCAAGAGGTATTTGCCTATGCCAAGCAGGCAGCGAAATTCGCCTATGAGATCACTAAACGCATCCCTGCTTTTAAAGTTACTCTTGCCAATAATCGGTATTTATTACATGGTTTACTTTACACGCGTATCGCAGGGTATAAAAACGCATCCTTGAATAGTTATATCCAGGCATATGCGCGTATCACGACCAGTACTGCGCATTATACGTGGTCGGAGTTTAAGCGGAGCAATCCGGTAGTAATTGATTGGAGCAGTTACGACTATGACGAGGAGATTGATACACACACTTGGTTATTAATTACGAAGAAATGGGAAAATAGTGTTTTCCGGAGCAAGAAAGAGGATAGCCTGCCAGGGGCAATAAACGGAAGGTATCCTGTTGAAAAAATGAAATCGCAAAATGAATCTTCCTGCGGCAATCACGGGTGCGTATGCGGGTGATTACGCGAGCAGTAATCGTGTCTATAATGAGTGCCTGTCTTTACGGGATGCCTGTGTGAAGGCCTTGAATGATTTTCTAACTACGTACGCGCAAAAAGGGTTGCCCTCTGCGCAGTTCTTTAGCGCTGATCCAGCCATACACAATGAAGGTGTTGATCCGGACAACCTGACGACGGATTTTTACGATCTATCGCTTAATATAAACAGCTACCTTGCCAAAATAAACAATCCGCCTATCGCCCGGTTAGCAGAGGTTCCTGCACAGAAGCTGTCGTATACTTTTAAGTTGAACAATGCGTTTTGTTCTGATCCTGATAAGGATAAGCTTAGCTCGCGTTGGGTGATTACCGCGATTCCTGATACCGCAGAAGCAAAATCGCAAACGTATGTGGTATATCAGAAATTAAGTGCTACGGATATAGCCGTGCTTACCCCTGATCTGGCAGGAGACTGGCAGGTGACGTTAGATATCAATGACGCTCAAGATGGTAATGAAGCTGTTGCGACGATGAATGCGATACGCCGGATCTTGTGGGTACAGCATAACGATAAAGATACCTATCTTTCTAACTATGCCTATACTTCTGAAGAGTTGAGTTGTGAATTTAATCAGGAAATTGCTCCGGAAAAAGCGGGAGTATACCTTAACTATGATGATCTTGGCAAGCCGGTTGATCAAATTGAATATACGTTGCCGCAGAATACGCAGTATTGTTTTACCTTGGAAAAAGTAAGAGGCGAGTACGATCACAGTAAGGGCAAATATGATGGGCTGATGGGATCTACTCCTTTACAATCAGATGCATTTCGCTATCATCCTGATGTGGGGGCATTTAATCTTGCTTCATCCGCGTCATCAGACGAATTTGCAATCTTAAAGGTTGAAGCAGTTGACAGTAGTATTACCGACTTGGTGCTTTCTACTAAGCAGTCTTTGTATGGTTTTAAGGTGTCTTATCCAAATAAACGTATCGGTACCTATCAGATTAAACAGTGGGTTGACAACTATGCCTGGATTAACATGGATGGTAAAGGGTTTGTCAAGTATGACAGGAAAGCTTCCGGCGCCTGCCATCCTTGCCCTGATTGGCTTGAGGAAAGGGCTGCGCGGGTGTTAAATGAATCTGAGCCTTATCTTAGGCAATATGTCCAACGTATCTTACCGTCAGCAACCGAAGGCGAGTTTGGCCACTTTGATCCAAAGAACCCCAGGAATATTTATCTGGATGATTATAATGTACGCATGCGTTATAATCTGCCTGTGGCATCGGAGTATGGATGGTTCGTCGTCATGGCCTTAGATGGGAATGCGCGGCATGAGGCACACCATATATGGTATTACAATGAAATGATACGCAAAGGGTTAAAGGATGCAGATCAGGATTGGTTGCCTGCTGATTCTGCCGGCGGGAAGATCGTATATTTGCAAGACTCGGCGAGCAATTTTTGCGGAGCAAAACTTACGGGTATTTTTAATCCTGTTGAGCCGGGCATTGTTTATCTGGGCGATAATCAATCTGATGCCGTAGAAGAAGCGCTTGCGCCTGGATCAAAGAAGGAGTTTCTTTCTTATTATTCGGTTGCAGACAGCAATGGTGAATTCGTAAAGGAGATAGAAAACGTTGTTCCGCAAGCTTTGCCGATGAAGCGGTATGCAGAGATCAAGATAAAAGAAATATGGATACCAATGACGGATAGCAGTACTGTTTTTTTGAAAGAGGGAGTGGATTATACGTATACCGTTTATCCAATTGCAGGTGACAGGCAGGGAATTCTGGTGAACTTGAATACAGCGGTTGTCGTAGGAAAAATCCATAGCAATAATATGGGTAAATATGTCATTGAATATAACGTTATCATGTCAGTGCCTCCTGGGGAGAATGACGCCTGTAGGATAATGCCGGGAACCTTTGTGGGAGGCGCATAAAAACCATCATTCGTAATTTCATTTTAGTATTCCTGATAGCCACCTTCATCAAAACGCCCAACCATTTACGGACTGTCTTAGGGCCTGAGGCATAGAGCCTGGCTGTTGGTCTATACCGTGCTCTTTGGCTAGACGATCATTTGGTAACGCTGTTGTTTATCAAAAAACAAAAAACAGAGTTCAAAAAATTTTAAATTGTGGTATAATACTTAAAATTGAGATTTAGAAGATATGCTGCAAGTATGAAAAACTGGGAAAAGAAAGATTTTGTTGTAGGTTTGCGCCGCCGGGGGCTGAGCTATAGAGAGATAAAAGGTGAGGTTCCTTTTACTCTTTCTAAAAGCACGATAAGTAGTTGGTGCAAAGATATAGAGCTGACCGCTCGGCAAAAGAATAGGTTAGAGCTTATTTTTAAAGATGGGAGCTATCGGGGTAGATTAGCGGGGTCAAAAACTACACAAATCAGAAGGGCGAAGGAAGTAGCGGGCATCAGGGAGCAGGCGAAGTCAGAAATTTCCTCTTTGACAGAGAATGAATTTAAGTTAGCCGGCCTGATGCTTTATTGGGCGGAAGGCGCAAAATCGAGATACGTGGATATTACTAATTCCGATCCGGCGCTTATTAAATTCATGACTGATTGGTTGAGGCTTATCTGTGGAGTTCCTGAAGAAAGATTCAGAGCGTGCCTTCATTTGCATTCAGGGCAAAATGAAAAGCAGATAAAAGCATATTGGTCAAAACTAACCAATATCCCTATTGAACAATTTTCTAAGAGTTATATTAAGCAAGAAGGCAGCGGTTACAGAAAAAATATTCTATACAAAGGGACTATTAAAATTCGCGTATGCGACAGTAACTTATTGCATAAAATACTTGGTTGGATTGAAGGTATAAAGTATAATCAATTAGTGTCAATCTAAGTTTCGGGCCGCTAGCTCAATTGGTGGAGCAGGACCCTCTTAAGGTCAAGGTTCTTGGTTCGATTCCAAGGCGGCTCATTAAAATTTTTTCGTTCACATTTGGCAAAAAATAAAACCTATGAATTATTCGAGCACACCGCCGACATAGGCTTAAGGGTTAAGGCCAGGACGCTAAAAGCCCTCTTTATCAATAGCGCGCTCGCCGCATTCGATATCATCGCAGAGAAAAAACCATCCAAAAGCAATCCTAAGAAAACGCTCAGCATAAGATTAAAAGCGGATAACCCGGAAGAACTCTTCGTTAATTGGCTCAACGAGTTGTTTTCTTTATCGGCAGTTAAAGAATTGATTTTTACGGGTTTTGATATAAAAAAGATTACCGGCAATTCTTTAGAGGCCGAAGGTTTAGGTATGGATATTAAATATTTCAAGGTGAACACTGAGATCAAGGCTGCTACCTATCATAAGTTGAAATTGAAAAAGGGAAAATCCGGCTGGTCGGCGGAGGTGATTTTCGATGTCTGAGATAAAACTGGAAAAAATAGACGATTACCGCTGGCGCATACCTAAATCCTTTAAGCCCGGCATGCGCGTCCCGGGGATAATCTATGCCGATGAGAAATTGTTAAAGGATATTTACCAGGATAAGGCGCTGGAGCAGGTGGCTAACGTTGCTTTTCTGCCCGGTATTGTCAACTATTCCCTGGCCATGCCGGATATACACTGGGGATTTGGTTTTCCGATAGGAGGAGTTGCCGCAACCGATATCGAAGAGGGGGGTGTAATTTCTCCCGGTGGAATCGGTTTTGACATAAACTGCGGCGTGCGCATGCTTAAGACTAACCTGCAGCATGAAGATATCAAGGATAAAATCAAAGACCTGGTCTATGCCTTATTTTCCGATATCCCCACCGGCGTAGGCTCTAAGGGTGATATAAGGGTCGGCCGTAGAGAAGAGAAAGAAATTATGACCAAGGGCTCCCAATGGGCGGTTGAGCAGGGTTACGGCACTCAAGAAGATCTGGAATGCACCGAAGAATACGGCGCCATAGAAGGCGCGGACCCGGATGCGGTCTCCGAGAGGGCCTATGAAAGAGGCAAGGCCCAATCAGGAACATTAGGTTCGGGGAATCATTTTTTAGAGGTCCAGGTTATCGACCAACTCTATAACAGGGAGGCTTGTGATTCTTTGGGGTTGAGCCTGGGACAGATAACCCTGATGATCCATTCCGGTTCGCGCGGATTTGGTTATCAGATCTGTGACGATTACACGCGCAGTATGGTGCATTGCCTGCAGAAATATAATATCAACGTCCCAGACCGCCAGCTCGCCTGCGCGCCGGTAAATTCTCCGGAAGGAAAACAATATTTAGCGGCTATGCGCTGCGCTGCCAATTACGCCTGGGCAAACCGTCAGTGCCTGATGCATCTTACCCGTAAAGTTTTCGAACGGATATTCGCCGTGCCCTGGCAGAAGATGGGGATGCAGTTGATCTATGATGTGGCGCACAATATCGCCAAGATCGAGAAATATACGCTTGACGGTAAAGAAAAACTTTTATGCGTGCACCGCAAAGGAGCAACCCGCGCCTTTGGCCCGGGAAATCAGGCCTTGCCGGACAGGTATAAGAAGATCGGCCAGCCGGTGATTATCCCCGGAGACATGGGCAGGAATTCCTATTTACTCGTCGGAACCAGGAAGGCGGAAGAGGAAACGTTTGGAAGCTCCTGTCACGGCGCCGGGCGGGTCAAATCCCGCACTGCCGCCGCCAGGTCCATCGACGTAAATGTCTTGTTGAAAGAACTGGAATCAAAAGGTATAATAGTAAAAGCCTCGGGCAGGCAGACTATCGTGGAAGAAGCGCCGCAGGCTTACAAGGATGTTAACGAGGTAGTGGATGTGGTGCATAACGCCGGGCTAGCCAAACGCGTCTGCCGTATGCGACCGTTAGGGGTTATTAAAGGATAAAAGGGTGAGATCCCGCACATAGTGCGGGATAAAATTAAACCTAAGCACCAGGGGTAGGTTAAATTTTAAAATGCTGGACATAAAATTTATTCGGGATAATTTGGACTTGGTCAAGGATGCGATAAGGGACCGGAATCTTAAATTGGATATCGATGCCGTTGTCGCCTGTGATGACCAGCGCAGGAAGATCCTCGTAGAATTAGAGGGTTTGCGCGCGCAAAAGAATAAAGCCAATGACGAAATAAGCGCGCTGTTAAAAGAGAAGAAGGACGCCAAGCCAAAAATCAACTCTATGAAGGAGATCGCCGTCCGCATCGACGCGCTGGAAAAAGGGCTGCAGGAAACAGAAGATAATTTACAGAAGTTTGTTTTGACCATCCCCAATATACCTCATGCCTCGATACCGCGGGGGGATCCTTCGAAGAAAAAGACGGTGCGTTCCTGGGGTAATATCCGCCAGTTTGATTTTAAGCCCCAAACGCATGTAGAGATAGTTCAGCGTTTGGATATTATTGATCTGCCGCGCGCGGCAAAGATCACCGGCTCAAATTTCATCCTTTATAAAGGCCTGGGCGCAAGACTGGAAAGGGCGCTTATCAACTTTATGCTGGACCTGCATACCCAAAAGCACGGCTATACCGAAATCTTCCCTCCGTTTTTGGTGAACCGCGCCTCTATGACCGGAACCGGCCAGTTGCCGAAGCTGGAAGATGATATGTATAGATTAAAAGACGACGATTTATTCTTGATACCTACGGCAGAGGTGCCGGTAACCAATATCTTTCGCGATGAAGTCTTGGATGAAAAGGACCTGCCGATTTATTACACCGCGTATACCGCCTGTTTCCGCAGGGAGGCAGGTTCTTACGGCAAAGATACCAAAGGCCTTACCCGCGTGCATCAATTCGATAAAGTGGAATTGGTGAAGTTTGTGAAGCCGGAAACCTCCTATGATGAGCTGGAAAAGTTGGTGGGTAACGCGGAAGAGGTCTTGCAATTACTGGGACTTCCTTACCGGGTAGTGATGCTTTCTACCGAGGATCTAAGTTTTTCGGCGAGCAAGTGTTATGACCTTGAGGCCTATGCGCCGGGGATCGATAATTGGCTTGAGGTCTCCAGCTGTTCCAATTTCGAGAGTTTCCAGGCGCGCAGGGCAAATATCAGGTTCAGGCGTAGAATAGACGAGAAAAAACAGGTAACCGAATATATCCACACATTAAACGGTTCGGGTGTGGCTTTGGCGCGCACCGTCATCGCCATACTTGAGAATTACCAGCAAAAGGACGGCAGCGTCCTGATCCCTGAAGCGCTAAGGAGGTATTTTGATGGCCAAGATCGAATTGCCTAATCCCGGCCCGGACCCGGCTAAGGACTTGTCTCCCCTTGAGGCGGAAAAACCGTCCAGGATAAAACAGTTCTTTGGCGGGGTGCTCACTAAGACATTCGATATCCTTAAATTTATTTTCGGGATACTGCTTTTGCCTTTTGTCTACTCCTGCACTGTTTCGTTCTTAACACAGATGACGGTGATCGATAAGCCTCTGCAGCGGTATTTTTGGTCCGGGGTCATAACTTTTCTAGTGGTTTATCTTTTTATCCTGGAGCCCGTGAAAGTTTATACAAAGGGGCAAAAAATATTGGAGGCGGTATTTTCCTTCTTTAAGCCGTTAGTGAGGGTCGCGCCATATCTTCTGCCGATTTACGCGCTGCTTTTATTCGGGATATATTCGATAGTTTCGATTTTTTCAAAGGACTGCCTGGGTTATTTTCTCTTTTTATTCGGTATGGCGCTGTGCCTGCATCTTGTTTTCAGTTCCCGTTCATTGCGCTCCAAGCAGGGGGGATTCTTAAAGGGTAATTACATATTTGCCTTTTCTTTTATTTATATTATCAATATAGCCATAGCCACCTCTTGTCTTAATATTCTTTTTGAGCGTATCTCTTTTGTAGGATTTTGCAATAATTCCTTCCAATCAGTCAAGGGCATATTTTCGGCAATATTTAAGCAGCTCTTTGTAGTATAGAATTGCGGGAGTTTGGAGGAGTGCCAGAGTTGGCCGATCGGGACTGTCTTGAAAACAGTTAGGTGCCGTAAGGTGCCTCAGAGGTTCGAATCCTCTCTCCTCCGATTATTTTTATATGGCAAGAATAAAATTACCTAAGGGACAGCAAAATAAATTGTTAAATCGTATAGGCGCGCATTACTATTTTAATTGGTCTAAAGTGGCGAAAGTTATCAATATTTCTGAGCGTACTCTCAGAGATTGGCGAAGCGAGAAATACAATATGAGCTACGAAGCTTTATTAAGATTACAAAAGCTCGTTAATATTTCGATTCCTAAAGATAAAAAGGTCCTTCCAGAGCATTGGAGCGCTAAAAAATTTGCTCGCAAGGGAGCCTTGAGGCGTTATCAACTATACGGTGATCTTGGTACGCCGGAAGGAAGAAGAAAAGGAGGCATCAATTCTCAGAAGTTATTCCGCTTGAATCCCGAGTATGCAAGAAGTTTAGGTATAATAATGAGAAAAGATATAAGAAAGCCGAGGCCTTCAATAGAATTAGCCGAATTTATAGGAATAATGCTTGGCGACGGAGGGATGACGAATTATCAGATTAATGTAACCTTTAATTCGCAAACATGTGGCGCACATGGTATTTTTATCCGGAATTTAATAAAATGGCTATTCCGCATTTCGGCTTTAATAAGTAAAACCGCTTCAGATAATGCTGATAGGATTGTAGCTTCGGGAGTAAATTTAGTTGAATTTCTAATTGACAAGGGATTGAAGATAGGAAATAAAGTTACAAATCAAGTTTGTATTCCAAAGTGGATTTATTCAAAGCGGGAATATAAGATTGCATGCCTCAGGGGTTTAATGGATACTGACGGCTCATTTTATTCATATTCGCACCGCGTTAATGGACGAATATATAAGAATTACGCTTTAGATTTTACAAATCGCTCGGGGCCTTTATTGCAAGGCGTAAGGAGTATTTTGGAAAATTTAGGATATACTCCGACTATGGCTAGAAATAAGGTTGTTCTGAACAAGAGAAGCGATATTAATAATTATGCAGCTATGGTTGGTTCCAGTAATCCAAGAACAAGAGAAAAATTTTTAAACTGTAGATATTGTGATTACGGGAAGGATGGCTGAGTGGTCGAAAGCGATCGCCTCGAAAGCGATTAGGCAGCAATGCCTCGCAGGTTCGAATCCTGCTCCTTCCGTGAAAATATCCGATAAGAAAAATTTTAGGGCACTAACAAAATTTTGGAGAGGTGGCAGAGCGGTTGAATGCGTACGCTTGGAGAGCGTATTACCAGAAATGGTACCAGGGTTCAAATCCCTGCCTCTCCGTTTTTAACTTTCCTTGTTGGAAAATTGAAACGGTACGAAAGCTAGCGTTAAACGCCCCGACAAGGATTAAATAAAAAGCCCATAAGGGGGCAAATATGGTTAAGTTGCGTTTCATAATCATTCTTATTTTCTTAATCGTACCAATTGGTTCAATTTTTTCTGAAGAAATAAATAAACCGAATAACTCAGCCTCTCAAACCATAGAGAATGGGTTTGAGAAAGCAATGGAAAAAATCGAAAATAAAAAACGCAATGAACAAGAAAAATTAAAATCCGAGCTCCAACCAAAACTAAATACAGCTGTAGAGGCTTGGATCTCCGCAAAAAGTGATGAGAGAGAAAAAGGAATTGATCGGCCCGTGGAACAGAATTGGGTGAGCTCGACCGGGGTTGTTCCAGGAACTCGCCAAGATTATTTTTTAAGCGGTTACATTTATGAAATAGTAAGCAAAGATATTGTTGAAAGCGGATCTTTGGTCAGTCCTTATGCGGGTTATCTCTCGGTTAATGAAAAGCTCTTTGTGGAAACGTATTATCATCCAGACAACTCTCATATAGATGATCACCTTTATGTCATAAAAACTCCTATTAAGATAAATTTTCAATATAATGACGGGAATTTTAAACCGGCTGATGTTAAGAAGGACGTTACTACTATAGAAAAAGGTTGGCCTGAAGAAGTGAAGAAGAAATTAGTTGGATTTTTATAAAAAAAGACAGACGAAATGGGGACAGTTCTAGCAGAACCTTTTATCTCGCAAAGAGATAGATAGAAACGGTCTAGGCAGGGGGGGGAGATGGGAAAAAATATTTACATAGCCTTTAAATTAATATTTTTTACAGGCGCCTTTTTATTTTTTATTTTATCCGGAATCCGCGCCGAGCTAGAACCTTCCAAAACCCAAAATACAGGCTCGCCTCAAATAGAAACAGAGTCTAAGCAAATAAAAAATACGCAGTCCTCTCAAATAGAGGATAAAGAAACCTTAGAGATCATTAAGAATTCAGCCACTGCCGGAGACAAAAATACCTTTGTCCGTTCCGTCATGCTCTTATTCGACGAGAAATATACGCTAAAAAATGCAACTTCCGGTATCCTTAAGAGGCACGTATTGATAAAAGTCACGAGAGAAGGCGGCCGCAAAGCGGGCACCATTACGATTCCTTATAATGAATATTTTGAAGAGGCAAAACTGAATATCGCCAGGACTATCCAGCCCGACGGAAAGATACAGGATGTGTCCGGCGAAGCAATCAAGGATGAATCGCCCTATTCAGATTATCCGATTTACAGCGACCTCAAGATAAAAAAGGTCACTTTTCCCAATGTGCAGGTCGGTTCAATCATAGAATACGAGGTTGAGTTTGTTAAAAAGGACAATATTTTTCCGGGAGCATCCTGTTTGTTTACCGTGCCGGGAAATTGGACCTTGAACTTGGTAAGGTTTTCCGTAGATGTCCCTCAGGGCGTACCCTTTAAATTCAAGGCGGAGAGGTTCTTTAATAATGAGCCGGTCATATCGGGATCAGCCAACGGCAAAACTTATACTTGGCAGATGGATCATACCTGGGTCAAGGGCAGTGACGAAATGGCGGTACCTAACTATATGCGGATAAGCCCCTACGTCATTTTTTCTACAATTGAAGACTGGCAGAAGGTAAATGATTGGGCAATAAATTTAATGAAAGACCAGTCCCTTGCTGACGCGCAGATAGAAAGCAAGGTCAAAGAGCTGCTCGGAGAGGAGCAGAAGGACAGAAGGGAAATAATTAAAAGGTTATATTATTATGTATCCCAAAACATAAGGTATGTAGCTATTGAATTAGGCGAATTGGGGTTTAAGCCATATCCGGCACCGCAGGTTTTGAAAAATAGCTACGGTGACTGCAAGGGAAAAAGTGTCTTGCTCATAGCGATGCTAAAAGCTGCCGGTATTGATGCCTATCCGGCGTTAGTTATGACCAGCAACGCGGGCTTTATTTTACCGGAAATACCCGACCTTAGCTTTAACCATATGATCGTGGCTATTCCCGAAGGAGAAAATTATCTATTTCTTGACCCGACTGCGGATATGCTTACCCTTGGTAAGCTGCCTTATCCGGACCAGGGCTGCGAAGCATTTATCTTGGCAAAAGAGAAGAAGGCAGGCTTTGTGACTTTACCAAAGGATTCCCCGGAAGACAATAAAGAGTTAACAAAAGCTAAAATAATCCTGAACAGAGATTCTTCAGGGGAAGTGGAGATAGATTCTACTCTAACCGGTATGGGAGATTGGTTAGGCAGAAATTTGGCCAAATCTACCCCGCCTGGCCGGCAAAAGAAAATTGTTGAACAAATTGGGAGAACCGGAACCTCAAATTTCTCTCTCAAAGAATTCTCCTTTTCGGATTATAAGGACATGGAAAAACCGTTTAATATGAAAATGGCTTACACTGCCGATAATTTTTGTCAAAAAAACGGGGACCTGTTATTCTTAAAAGTACCCCTCGACGTTCCCCTCTCCCCAATGTTATTTGCCAAGGTACCCCGCGAGGCGCCTTTATATCTGGGGTATCCTTGTATCAAAGAGCATATTATTACAATCACAATACCTCCGGGCTATGAGATAAGGAATATACAGAAGGATTTAGACCTTGAGAATTTAATAGCCGCCTATAATAAGAAGATCGAAGTGAAAGGCAAAAGGATCGAGATTTACAACAGGTGGGTGCTTAAAACCGATGAGGTATCGGCCGGCAAATCCGGTGCCCTTGGGTCAATGATAAATAAAATTGCAAATTCCAACAAAGAAGATATAATCCTGGAGCAAACCAAGTAAATTCCCGCATTTAGATCTGTCCATAATCAAAATCTTCGTTTTGACCACGCCGTCTTTTTCTGAATTCGGATTATCCATGCGTCCTCCCATGTAAGCGCGTTACTTTTTCTAATCTACCTCTCTAAATAAAATCCGGCAAAAGCCCCCCATTGTCTATAGAAAAGCTTGATAAAACAGCCGCGGAATAGCCGCAAATTATACTTGACTTTTTGGACTTATTTAATATACTGTACCTATAGTAACAATAGCATATAGTCTAATTAAGATAAGTCCCACAACTACCCATACGCTTATAAAGCATCCAAAAAGAGAGGGAGTAAAAATGAACTCAAAATACATTTTAGCTCAAGATATCGTAAAGAAATATAAAATTTCCTACCACACGGTTAACTATTATACGGCAATAGGCCTCTTGTCACTTATTCGAAAAGAGGGGAATAAGAGGATATACGATGCCAATGAAGTTAAGGTCAGGTTAAAGATGATAATGAAATTTAGTAAAGAAGGCTATCCCTTGAATTTAATTCGTAAAAAGATAGTGGGCATATAAGATTTATTTAGGCACAAAACTCTTTGATTTACAATGAGTTACTATAAAATATTAGGTTTAAATAAAGAACCGTTTTCCACAAGCCCGGACCCGGATTTCTTTTATGAGTCCCAGGAGCATCACGCCGCATTGATGAGGTTGATGATCGAAGTAACGTTGAGACGGGGCTTGAATTTGATCTTAGGGGATGTTGGCACAGGCAAGACTACGCTCTCCAGGAAGCTTTTTCAAATGTTTAAGGCGCGGGAAAACATTATCTTTCATATGATCCTGGATCCCACCTACGAGACAGAAGAGCTTTTCCTTGATTCCCTGGTGAGAACTTTTAAGATAGAAGTAACTTCAGCAACCCCAACGGTTTTGGACTATAAAGAAGTTTTAAAGAAGTACCTTTATCGCAAAGGCATAGAGGAAAATAAAATAGTGGTTTTGCTTATAGATGAAGCGCAAAAATTAAACCCGCTTTCCTTAGAAACCCTGCGTATATTCCTAAATTACGAAACCAACGAATACAAACTGCTTCAATTGGTGCTTTTAGGCCAGCTTGAGCTGCTCCCTAAGGTGCAGCAAATGAAAAATCTTTGGGACCGTATCAGCTTAAAATACGTCCTTAATCCGCTGGATGAACAGGAAACAAAGGAATTAATTGATTTCAGGCTAAGGCAGGGAGGTTATGATTCTGCCCTGCCGGTTTTTTCGGATGAGGCGATCTCTGCGATTTACCGCTATACGCAGGGGTACCCGCGAAGGATTGCCATGCTTTGTCATAATGCCTTAAAGGCCCTGGTAATGGAAAATAAAAACGTGATAGACCTGGAAATTATCCAGGACCTGATCGCAATGGACGTTAAGGTGGCCGCGTAGATGGAACAGAAAAAAATTACCCCGGAAGAAAGACTGTTAAAGATCATTGAGAATCCTAAGCCGGGGGATAACAAGAAGACCAGTAATCTTTTAGGCGTAAAGACAAGCCCTTTTAAAATAAATGACCTCGCGAGTTTCTTCAAGGGTTTCAGAATCAACAAGGAGAAACTGAAATACCTTAATTTAAAAAACGTAAATAAAGGGCTCGTGTGTTTCAGCGTGATTATAACAAATATTTGGATTATTGATTTCGTTAAGGTCGGGATGGAACAAAATAAGCATTTTGAAAAGGTTATAAAGGAGGCCGGTGTTCAAAGTGAAAAACCGCTCAGCCTGCCCTCCGTAAATGTGAATGTCAGTGATGCTTATAAAGCGGTAAAGGACCGTAATATTTTTATTTCCGCGCAAGAGCATGCAAAGGCAAGCTCGCCGGCTGAAGTTACACAAGCGATCAGCACCTTGAAACTGGTGGGTATTCTTTGGTCAAATACCCCGCAGGCCATGATCGAAGATTCCGCTCAACAGAAAACTTTTCTTGTCAGCGCAGGAGATGTTATAGGTAACATTAAGGTTAAGCAAATTATGCGCGATAGAGCCATTCTTATTGTTGATGGGCAAGAGCAAGAGATAAGATGAAACGAGCCTTATTCTTCGGCATTATAGGCGGTATCATATTATTAAGGTTCGCTGGAGCCGAAGAAACCGCCAATGGCTCAGAAAAAGCAGCGGCACCCCAGGAAAAAATTTCTTTGGATCTGAAAGGCATTGATATAAATGAGGTATTCCGGCTTCTGTCTTTAAAAATGGGGATTTCTATCGTGCCGACAAAGAATGTAAGCGGGAGGGTGAATCTTTTATTAAATAACCTGACATTCCAGGATGCTTTGGATGTCTTGCTTGTCAGCCAGGACCTTGCCTGTGAACGTAAAGAAGGTATTATTAATGTGATGACTTCCGCGGATTACGAGCGCCTTTACGGCAGGAAGTATAACGAAAAAAGAAAATTCAGGAGTTTTAAGCTTCTTTATGCCAAGCCCTCTGCCGTATTTTCCGCTTTGCAGCAGGTAAAGTCGGATGTAGGCAAGATCATCGTGGATGAGGGCACAGGCACGTTTTTTCTTTTGGACAATTCTGAAAATTTAGACTTGATGGAAAAGACAGCCCGAGATCTGGACCTGCCGCCGCAGACCGAGATTTTTGACCTGCAATACTCCAAGGCCGAAGATATGAAAACGCATCTGGCTTCAGTGATCACCACCGGGCCGGGAGAGGTGTTGGCAGACGTCCGTTCTACAAAGGTAGTCGTATCGGACCTGCCGGGTAAAATGAAAAAGATCGAAAAGATCATCAAGGCTTTCGATGAAGAAAATAAAGAAGTTTTAATCGATGCAAAAGTTATAGAGATCACTTTAAAGCAGGAAAACCAGCGCCAGATCAATTGGGAAAAGATCCTTAGGAGCATTCGTAATCTGGATTTTAAAGGTACATACCCGGTTTCCCCTTCTTTTTCGGCTTCACCCTCGTTATCTACAAACAACCAGCAGATCAGCGTGGGTACCCTGTCAAACGATGATTTTACCGCGACCGTAAATTTTCTTCAGACATTAGGCGCTACCCGCATTGTTTCGCAGCCCAGGATTGTAGTTCAAAATAATCAGGAAGCAAAGATAATGGTAGGTTCACGCGAGGCCTACGTGCTGCAAACGCTCAGTCAGAGCAAGTCCAGCACGGTCAACGGAGAGGACGTTACTTTTATAGATGTGGGGGTGAAGCTCAGCGTTATGCCCACCATCCATCCTGACGGGTTCATCACGTTGAAGATTAAACCGGAGGTCAGCTCGGTCCGGGAAACCCTGACTACCACGTTAGGCAGCAAGGTCCCGATCGTGGAAACCTCCGAGGTGGAGACTGTGCTTAATGTCAAAGACGGCATAACCATCCTGCTCGGCGGCCTGGTAAAGGAAGACAAGCGCAAGGATACCTCGGGACTTCCCGTGTTAGCGCGTATACCTTTATTGGGGGTGTTCTTCGGCTCGCGGGCGGATTTAAAAAAGAGGACAGAAATGGTAGTTTTTATTACCCCGCATATTATTACAGGGAATAAGAATTTCGATAAACAAGAGCTGGAGGGGTCAGAGTCCGTTAAATTGCTCCCCGAAGAAGTTACCGCGGCCTCCGTGTATGCGGCAAAACAGGATGAAGAGTTGGTGCAGATAAACATCCAGGAAAAAATAAAAGGGCCGAAGGAGTATTAATTGCCGAGAATTAACTTAAAAATAAAAACAAACGTCATTGTAAGCCGCGAGTCATCTGTCATTGCGAGGAGCGCAAAGCTATTCCTGATCCGTAATTGCAAGGAGATTTTTACTTCGTCATTGCGAGGAGGCCGAAGGCCGACGAAGCAATCTCTATCACCTACGGAGATTGCTTCGTCGCTCACTTCGTTCGCTCCTCGCAATGACGAAATACACGAATTGCGACACAGTTTGAATGACAAGGCAGGCACATTCTTCATAATTACAACTTTAGTATTTATCTTTTTGGCTTTTAGCGCGATCTCCCTGTTTGCGGATGGGCAGGGGGGGGCAGCGCAGGCCCCTGAATTACAGCGGAATCCGGGTCAGCCTCCTGCGGAAGGAGCGCCTGCCGGCGGTCCCGAAGACAAGATGTCTGATCAACCGGTGTCCGAGCCAAATGCAAGCCCGGAGGCCAATGCCCCTATAGAGCGCGTTGATACCGCGCCTTCAGGCGCGAACGCCTCACCCCTTCCCGAAGAAGCCATAAAGGAAGGCGTAAAAATAGACAAGGAAAGGATCTCCCTGGACTTAAAAGGCATTGATATCAATGAGCTTTTCAGGATCCTTTCTTTAAAAATGGGAGTGACCATCGTACCCGCCAAGACAGTATCCGGTAGGATAAACATCTTTTTGAATAACCTCACCTTTGAGGATGCCCTGGATGTCATTATGCTCAGCCAGGACCTTGCCTGTGAGCGCAAGGAAGGCATCATCAATATTATGACAGCTTCTGATTACGAGCATTTATATGGGAAAAAATTTAATGAAAAAAGAGAATTCAAAAGTTTGAGGCTTAACTATGCCAAGCCTTCTGCGGTATTCAGCGCCATCAGCCAGGTAAAGTCTGACGTGGGAAAGATCATCGTGGATGAGGGCACGGGAGTGGTGCTGCTTATAGACATACCGGAAAAGCTGGAGTTGATGGAAAAGACCATCAAGGATCTGGACAAGCCGCCGCAGACCGAGATATTCGATATTAAATACGCCAAACCCGCGGATTTAAAAACGCAGCTTGCAAGCGCCATTACTCCCGGGACGGGTGAAGTTTTTGTTGATGAGCGGTCGACAAAGGCGGTGATCTCTGACCTGCCGGATAAGATGAAGAAGATCAGGCGCATGGTTTCCGCCTTTGATGCCGAAACCAGGCAGGTATTTATCGAGGCAGAAATCATGCAGATCACTTTAAAGTCGGAATATCAACGGGGCATAAACTGGGAGCAGCTGATGGAAAGTCCGAGTTGGAAGGGCCTGGATTTTAAAGGCACTTACCCGGTTTCCCCTTCTTTTTCTCCTTCGCCTACGCTTACCGGGTCAAACCTGCAGATGGCGATTGGCGCGCTGGCAGTAGATTATTTCACCGCGACCATTAAGATGCTGGAGTCTTTCGGCAACACCCGGATCTTATCCCGCCCGCGCCTCGCGGTAATAAATAATCAGGAAGCAAAGATCTTAGTGGGCTCACGCGAGGCGTATGTTACCCAGTCGCAAAGCCAGGCGGAAAGCACGACGGTTACTTCTGAAAGCGTGCAGTTCGTGGACGTCGGGGTAAAGCTGGATATCGTCCCGCAGATAAATAAAGACGGCTATATCACCATGAAGATTAAGCCCGAGGTAAGTTCGGTGCGCGAAACGCTTACCACCGCCTTAAACAGCAAGATACCTATCGTCGACACCTCCGAGGCGGAGACGACGGTTAAGGTAAAAGACGGCACGATGATCATGATCGCCGGATTAATGAAGGAGGACAGGCGGGAGGATAAAAACGGTTTCCCCTTTCTTTCCAAAATCCCGGTTTTGAGCCTGATGTTCGGGGCAAGGGCCGACCAGAACAAGAAAACAGAGCTGGTGATTTTTATCACCCCCCATATTATGTCCGGGGACGCGCTTGTCAAAAACAGCGAGCCGGAGAAGTTTATCCCTCCGGAGATGATGCCCGATGACATGAAGAAAGCCAACATCTTGCGCAAAATCGAGGATGAGAACAACAATTTCAATGCCAATAAGAATAAGGCATTATCTGAGAAAGACAGGCCGGGGCTGGAGCGTTCAGGCGGGACACAGGAAACAGGTACCCATAATATCGAGGACAAGATAAAAGGGCTAAAAGAATACTAATGGCGGGCGCAAGAAAATTCAACCTGAAGCGCGTTTTGTTCCTAAGCGCAATTTCTCTCCTCTGCGTCGTTGTTATAAGGGCCTTAATGTTCTCTGCGGATGTGCGGCGACAGCAGCAGTTGATCCAGAGCAAAACGGATGAGGGAAAGGCAAATAAAGAGGCAGAACTTAAGTTGCGGCAGAGAGTTACGGATCTGGAAAAATCCCTGGCAGTTTCCAAAGAGAAAGTTTTCAAGATCATGAAAGAAAGAGCAGAAACCGAGCAGAAACTGATACTTACGAAAAATCTGCTCGCCCGGTCCGGAAAAGAAAACTCCGACCTGCAGGCGCAGGCCGGGGATTACCTGAAAAAAATAAATTCGCTCAAGCAGCAGCTTTCCGCCGCGCCGGTTGCCGTGGTTCCGGTTGCCGCGCCGGTTGTCGCCGCGCCGGATGAGCCGGTCGTAAAAAAAGAGGAAGGGCCGGATAAAAAAGAGCAGCTTCACCAGGAAAGGGAATCGCTCAAGGCGGGGCGGATGAGAATACAGGAAGAGGAGCGGCTGGCTAAGCTGCAGGGGAGTGAAGCGATCGCCGCGCTGAAAAAAGACCGCCAGGATTTATCGAGAAAGCTCGAGGGCGCTTTGCAGGAGGGCGATAATTTAAGAAAAGAGATCTCCTCCCTGCAAAAGCAGGCCGGGGAGCTTAAGGCATTGGCGGAAAAAGATGACAATTCGGCAAAAGAAAATTCTTCGCTCAAGGCCGCAAAGGCCGCGCAGGAGGCGGAGGCCGCAAGGTATAAAAAAATGTATGCGAAACTGGAAGAAAAATCAAAAGAGCTTTACCTGAAATTAAAATTAAGGGAGAGCGACGACAAAGAGGCGGGGAAATTAGGCCGGACCCTTATCACCCTGACCAATGAGTACAACAAATTAAATCATAAAAACGAGGCATTGCGCAAAAAACTTTCTAACATAGAAAATACTTTCGGAGATGAGAAAGCTGCGCTATACTATGAGCTGGGTTCAGCTTACATGGAGGCGCGTATTTTCGACATGGCGCTTGAGTCCTTCAAGAAATCGCTTGAGTATAACTCCAAGAACGCCGATACCCATTACAAATTGGGGCTCTTGTATAAACATTCGCGCAACAACGACAAAAAGGCCATTTATCATTTCAGGAAATACCTGGAGATGAATCCCCAGGCGGAGAACAGGGCCGACGTGGAGTATCTTATCAGTATGCTGGCTAAAAAAGATTACTAATGCAAAACGCATTCGATGACGGTAATTCGGGCAGTATTTATATTAAGTTTAACGGGGGGAGGGTTGAAAAATGAATGGTTTTAAAATAAATAAAAATCCGGCAACGGCGGTTTTTGTCTTTAGCTGGCTTTTTGTGTTATTATTCCTGCTCTTATTTTTGAACAGCCGTATGCAGAATATCCGCCTGAAACAATACGCGGGTTCCATCGAACAAAAGCTGAAGGCAACGAACAGCCAGCTTAACGAATACCGCCAGGGAAGCAATGTAAGAGAGAGGCTGGAGCAAAATTCGCTGGATTACCTTGAATGGCAGTTTGTGCTTAAAGAGCAGGTTAACGGCGCCCGCCAGCGGCTTTCAACTCAGATAAGCAGGATAAATGACCTCAAGAAAAATAAAGAGCTTACCAGCCTGCTTTATTACACCCTGGGGTTAAGCAATACCCTGGCAACGGATTTTAACGCGGCAATACGGTCTTTTGAAGAGGCGGTCAAGTTTGAGCCGAAGGACGCGGAGAGCTATTATAACTTAGGCTTGCTCTCTTCCGTTTCCCGGAAGGGAGGGCATAAGGCGGCAGGTTATTATAAAAAATACCTTGGGCTCGTCCCGAACGGCCCCAAGAGCAAGGAAGTGCAAGGGAGGATTAAAACACTGGAAACCAGCAGTTGATAAACAGAGGATCCCGATGGGTCAGCATAAAGTTCTGGTATTGACAATAACGGCAATAGCTGCGGTTTTTCTTCTTTCGCTTGCCTGTCTGAATTTCTACCTGAAAAATACCCACCTTAACGATGAACTTTCCCAGACAAAGGAAGTGCTGAATAAAACCCATGGAGAAGTATCCCGGATGAGAGAAGATAAGGATAAAGTGTTGAAGGAAAACGAAAAGCTGCAGGCGGATACCGTTACTTACCTCGGCCTCAATTCGAAAATGCAGCAGGAAAAAGAAAAGTTCCAGCAGGCGGCAGAGGAATCCAAAAAAGCCGTTGAGAAAATAGAGGATGAGTTACAAAAGGCAAAACTGGCTCTTTCCCTGCTCGGTAAACGCGTGGGCAAAGAGGAGATGGAGTTAAAAGGCAAATTGAAAAAGGATAAAGATGACCTGCAGAAAAACGTCAAGGAGCTGGAAGAGACACTGGCCAGTGAAAGAGGTTTTTATCATTATAATTTAGCGGTTGCCTTCACGCAGGCAAAGCTTTATGACGAGGCAATCGACGCCTACAAGAAGTCGCTGGAATATAACCCGGCCAATCCCGAGGCGCATTATAACCTGGGGCTGCTTCTTGCCAATGTCAAGGGTCAGACTGAAGAGGCTGTTGAGCATTACCGTAAATATCTGCAGCTCAAACCGGATGCCGAGGATAAAGAGGAGGTAGAAGCATGGATAGTGAAGTTAAAATGAAAGAGGCGCTTAAGTTTAAGAACAATAAGGGGTTAATGGTGATCATAATAGTATTACTTGCGGGCACGTGTGTCTTCCTTTACCTAAATAATAGGCGCTTAGTCAAAGAACTGAATGACCAGCGCGCAAAGCAAGACGCGGAATGTTCCGCGCGCATGGCGCAGGAACGCGTAAAGATAAAAAAAGATTTTGAGGAGAAATACCGCGCGGACATCGTTTCTTTTCAGGCGATGAGCCAACGGCTTGAGATAGAAAAGAATAAAACCAGGGAATTAGAGGAAAAAATAAGGACAGCGGCCCCGGCACCCGCCGCAGCTCCTAAAGCAAAAGAGAAGGGGAAGGCCGGCAAGAAGTAAAGAAAGGCGCGATTTTCCATTCGTCATTGCGAAGCGATTGCTTCGTCGGCCTTCAGCCTCCTCGCAATGACGGGGAGAGTGGTTTACACGCAATGACGGGGAGAGTGGCGGCCGGCAATGACGAACAAGAGTACGTCATTGCGAGGAGCGAACGAAGTGAGCGACGAAGCAATCTCTGAAGATGGATAAAAAAGGCTACGTCTATATGCTGACAAATAGGGCAAATAATGTTATATATACCGGCGTTACCAGCACTTTGCAGAAGAGAATTTATGAGCATAAAGAAAAAATAATAGATGGTTTCACAAAGAAATATAATATAGACAAACTGGTTTATTATGAGAAGTTCGACGATATAGAAAGCGCAATAACAAGAGAGAAACAGATTAAGGGAGGCTCTAGAAATAAGAAACTGGAATTAATTAAGAGCAAGAATTCAACATTCCGGGATTTATATGGAGAACTTTGAGATTGCTTCGTCGGCCTTCAGCCTCCTCGCAATGACGGGGAGAGTGGTTTACACGCAATGACGGGGAGAGTGGCGGCCGGCAATGACGAACAAGAGTACGTCATTGCGAGGAGCGAACGAAGTGAGCGACGAAGCAATCCCTGAATGAGATTGCTTCGCCCCTCGGTGCGATCGGGGCTCGCAATGACGAATTGATTTATTAATAGTCGGTATCTTTTAGAGAGAAGGGGGATACAATGCGCAAATTTATCAAGCTGTCATTATTCTTTTTATTCTTGACGTGCGCGACCTGGTTTGCCAGGGCGGACACTGATGATGTCTTCAACCAGACCGACTGGACCGGAGGGTCCGACACTTCGGCGAGCGCCCAACACCCCGGGAATAAAAGCGGATGGGGTAAGTATTATTCCGGCGATAACTATATCAGCGGCGGCTCGTCAGGTAAGGTCATCCAGAACTCCGAGTCTCTTTCGGCGATAGATACCGCGGACGCTGATTTCCAGAAAACCGGCTCGCTGCGGGATAAAATAAATGTTTCCAACGGCTCGCTGGTGCTGGACAGTACTTCAGAGGATCCTTTTACCAGTAATTTGGGGCAGTGGACCGGTTTGCCGGAGGTCCCGAAGCTTACCTGGAAGTCCGCTTTTGTCAGGGTAGTGCATCCTACCGAAGGAAAAATTTATATTTACGCCTTATGGAGCGGCAAGACCTTTGCCAGGTATAAAGATGAGACCGGCACTTGGGAAATCCTTGCGGACACGCCCAAGGCTTTCGGTATGGGCGCGTCGCTGGCTTACCCGCCGGGAAACGGCGACTTTATTTACGCCGTAAGAGGCGCGGGCGCAAAGGATTTCTGGAAATACTCCATTTCCGGGAACACCTGGAGCAGGATTAAAGACACAAACTATAATGTCGGCTACGGAGGAAGCATAACTGCCTACGACAGTAACAGTATCTACTGCGTCGCGGGAAATGGCGGTTACAAGTTTATGGTTTATACTATTACCACGCCCGCAGATACCTGGACAGATTCGTCAGACGTAACTAACACCGGCGTAGGCAGACAGGCGTCTTTGGTCTATCCGGGCAGCGGCGATTATATATACTTGAGTAACGGCAATGTTACTAATGTTACCCGTTACCGCGTGCCTGCTCCCGCAGGCTGGACCACTCTTACCAATCAGGCGCCGGTAGCTATCGGCGATATGTGTTATCCCGGCACAGGCAATTATTTATACGCCTGGAACATAAGTGACACGCTCAGGAGTTTTGTGCGTTTAAACTTTACCCTTCCTACTCCTGCCTGGGAGGATCTGACTGCTACTGCAAGGCTTCCGATATTGGGTTACCGTGCCATACTTTATTATCCCGGCACAAATTCAAAATTGAAACTTCTCTCCATGGAGAATTATTCCCGCACCTTTAATTTCGATACCGGCACTTCAAAATGGGATGATGCCTGCGGCGAAGGCTATAATTATACCTACAACGGGGGGTATCAGGTTTATGACGGGACTTATATTTATGCTACGAGGGGAAATAATGGCACTCCGTTCTGGCGCTATAACCCCAGCACGGATGTTTGGGAGGGCAGAAACAGCACGCCGCTTAGCTGTTATTACGGCTCAAGTATGGCTCTCTTAGGCGGCAGTATATATCTTACCAGAGGTTATAATAACGCTAGTTTTGCCAAATACGACGGCACTAACTGGGCGGATTTGACTGCCACCCAGCCTATGCCCGCCAATGTCGGTTACGGCGGGGAACTTTGTACAGTGCAAAACGGCGGCAGCCATCTTTATGCCTTGGGAGGCAACAATACAACAAATTTCTGGAAGTATGATACTACCGCAGGCTGGAGCGCGGTAGCCAGCACTCCGGCTAATGTCTATGACGGCGGTTCTCTGGTTTACCCGGGCGTTGCGGATAACGAAGGAAATTATTTTCTCTATGCCACTGCCGGCGGAGGCATCAAGTCATTCTGGAAATACTGCTATTCCACTGCCGGCACGACCTATACCGCAGATACCTGGTATCCCGTTGCCAATGCGCCGTTCCTGGAGTGGAATGAAGGAAGGCTGATATACCCGGCAGGGGGCGGAGATTACATTTATTATTTAGGAGGTTACGACAACCTGTTCGCCAGATATAAATTTAAAGGGACAAGCGGCGTAAATACCTGGGAGATGCTTGAGCCTCCGCCTGCTAATATAAGTACCTATTTTAGCGCCTGCGCAGTAGGAAGCAAAATATACTTAAATAGTTATTATTCTGACTATACGACCCATATCTTTGATACAGCTACCCTTAAATGGTCGGAGCGTTTTCCGGATACCTTTGCGCCTTACTACGGCCGCACAGTTTATCCGGGCGGGGATATTGTTTATATGTTTTACGGCAATTATACTTCGCATATCTGGAAATATTCTATCTCGCAAAAAAGGTGGGTGGGGTTGGTGCGGGCGGCCTATGACGGAAAACCCATACTTTTAAAGTACGGGACCAAGGCCTGTTATCCGGGAAGCGGGGATTATATTTATATGATAGAAGGCGGCAACACCAACAATTTCTGGCGCTATGATTATGTGCATAATGTCTGGGCCCCTCTTAGCGGCCCGGTAGTGCCAAACGTCGTTACCAGCATCGCTGTTACAGCCGGAGGCACAGGTTATACCTCTGTTCCTACTGTTACCATCACCGGCGGCAGCGGTTCCGGGGCTACGGCTGCAGCGTCATTGGTTGGAGGCGTTGTTACCTGCATTAATGTTACAGCAGGCGGCAGAGATTATACCTCTACTCCTACTGTTACCATCACCGGCGGCGGCGGTTCCGGGGCCACGGCTGCAGCAACAGTAACTTCAGCAGTTCCTTTAGGATTTTATGCCGGCTCGCAATTAGACGGCAAAGGGGATGTCTTGTATGCCTGTCAGGGAAGGGATGTGAGTAATGCTACCGAGGAAAGAGGCTATAAATTCCTGACCTATACCATTTCCACCGGCGCTTGGCAGGTTTCCGCGCCCTCTACCAGCTTGCCTGATTTGCCCAATTACATCAACAACAGTTACTATCTCGGCAATAAATTATTGCATGTCCCGTCTATCCACAAAATATTTTGGATGGGTTATGAAGACGGCACCCTGCGCATTTATGACACGGTGAGCAAGCTTTGGAGCACGGCCTCCACTCCCCCGGTCATAACCATAAGGGCAAGGAATGGAAGCTGTTTTTATTACAGCGCCGCGGATAACTCCATCTACCTCTTTTCAGGACAAAGCTACTACAAATTCTTCAAATATTCCATCGGCACGGATAGCTGGGTGGAGTTATCTCCTCACGGCCGGGAAATTTACTATACCGGCTATGACGCCGATTCCTTTTACCCTGATTCCGGGACAGGCCTTATCTATTTTTGGGACGGCGGCTATGACAGCTACTTTTGCCGTTATTCCATAGCTCAAAATGACTGGGACCAGCCTGCCACAATACCCTATCTGGGTAGCGGGTATCCTGTTATGAGCGAAGGCCCTGACGGAGACAGCTTATACTTTGGCTATTATTATTTTTACTTATACAGCATCAGCACGCGCACCTGGAAGCAGCTCAACAGCCCTCTCTCTGACCTTGGCTGGTACTGGGATTATTACTCGTCGCAGTTGGTGTATTTTCCCGGAGACAGGGATTCGCTTTTTTCTACCCGCGCCTACGGCACTACTAATTTTGCCAGGTATTCCATCAGCCAGAACCACTGGACAGATTGTCTTTCTCCCGGTTCCTTCGGCTACGGCCATTGTCTGGTCGCCACTGCCTATAAAATTTATTGCCTGATGGGCAGCGGAGGTGTTTCTTTCAAGAGCTATAACCCGGCCGCCCCTGCTACTCCCTGGGCAGCTGAGACAAATTTTCCTGCCACAGTAAGCCAGGGTTCGGCAATGGTTTATATCCCGCAGGAAAACGCCATTTACGCCACCCGCGGCAGCGCCACCTCGGAGTTCTATAAATTCACCATTTCCAGCCCGCAATGGCTGGCTTTGGATAATGCCCCTGTGATTTTAAGAGGGTGCGACACCTACGGGACTTCCTTAGTTTATCCCGGAGTAGGAGACTACATTTACTTACTGGTAAGCTCGATGACCGGCGATATCGGAGAGACGGAGTCGCTTTACCGTTTTTCCCTCTCCCAGCAGAAATGGGATACCACAGAGATGCAATCTGCCCCTATTTACATGGATTCAGGGTCAAAGATGGTTTATCCGGGCAAGGGAAATTATTTGTATGCCTATAGAGGCTGGAATTACTATGACATCTTAAAATATTTATTATTCAAACAGGGGACATACACCTCCGAGATAAAGAATATCGGCAGGAATAAAAGCTACGGCACCATTAACTGGAGCGATACCGGAAACGGCTCTTTTGAATTCAGGGCGCGCACCTCGGATAACCAGTCAATGAGCGGTGCGACGGACTGGGCGAGCGTGCCTGTAAGAAAGAAACAGGAGTTATTGTCCGATTCCTATCCGGCGCTAAGGAATAAACAGCCCTATCTCCAATACCAGATGAAATTCCTGGCCGATGATTTCAACAAGCTTCCCACCTTAAACGACCTGACCATAAATTACGACAAATACCGCACTGTGCAGGGATTAGTCTCTACTCCTTATGATTCTACCGAGGCAAACAACCGGCTGATGAAGTTAAGCTGGACAGAGACCGCGCCGGCAGGCACAGAGATAAGGATGCAGATCAAGACCGCCTCGACCAAAGCGGGCCTTTCCGACTCAAACAATCATTTCCTTGGCCCGGGCGGCACCCAGACCTTTAACGACAATTATTCTAATGACGGGGATTATGCCCACGCAGCCACCATTACGGTGAGCGGCGGCTATGCCCTGCTGACGAAGCTGCTGCAGGATTACCAGTACACGCAGAGGATAGTCCTGGATAACAGCGCCGGCACGATTTCTTACGCTAATTCCGCAGTCAAAATCAACATTGACTCAAGTAACAGCCATTTCTGGAGCAACGTAAAAAGCGACGGGGGGGATATCCGTTTTGCCGACCAGCAGGGGAACGTCCTTTCTTATAACTGAACCAGCGGATCGGGGAGCTGGGATTCAGTCAATAATAGCGCGGTTATCTTAGTCAAGGTGCTTTCGCTTCCCGCAGGCAGCAAGACCACTATTTATTTAAAATACGGTAAAGCCGACGCTGTTTCAGCCAGCGACCCCTTGGTAGCCGGCAAAAAGATTGCTTCTGTGGCAAGTAATGATGCCGGAGACTCCGGAGACTTCGGTGGGAACAAAGCTGTGGCAGTTGCTACAACCATAGGTACCTTTGATGACAGCGTCAGCGCTTATGCCGGGGCGTGGAACGCGAATATCCTGACAAGAGATTTAATATTCTTATACGGCAGGACCAACGCCGAAGTTATCACTGCTTTGAATAACGGGGCAATTGTTGTGCTTCCTTCAGGCGCATATAATTCCTTAAAAGCGTATTTGGGTTCTGTTACGGATAAGAACTATACTTCAAGAGGTTTCACTACCAATTATTTTGCTTATAGCAAGGGTTATGTGTTGGGCGCAATGGAGACAGGCGTAGAGGGTTGCGACTGGGAGCATTACTCTAGCGATCAGATGAGTTCAAGAGGGCTTAATATCAGGGACACCATCCTGCAGTTCCCCAATGTCGGCTTAAGCGGCAGCGATATTTATCTGGGGCTTACGATAGTGCCGGTCTATTTCAGTTTGTATCTGGACAAGTCCACTTCTTCGTCTTTGTCAGGCTGGGAATACCGCAATGAAATACAGATCGACAACACCCAAGGCTCGTCCCTGACGAATTATCAGGTAAAGGTAAATTTTACCGCTGACTACGAGGATTTCTGGCAAAGGTGCAGGAGCGACGGTTTTGACGTGCGCTTTGTGGACGAAGACAACACCACTATTTTAAACGCCTACCGCGTCAGCTTTAACTACGCCAATAAAACTGCCGCTTTCTGGGTGAAGGTGCCTTCTATCCAGGCAGGGACCATCAAGAACATTTACCTGTATTACGGTAACAGCGCTGCCGCGGACTTTTACGGCCTGACAAGTTCCTTTGACAACACCCTGACCAAGGATTTCCAGGAGAGCGGCTTTAACGTCTCGGCAGTGGGTTTGAACGGGACAACTGCCCAGAAGGTCACGGTGAATCAGGCCGCCTCCCTGAACATTACCAGCGCAGTTACTTTAGAGGCAAACGTAAAATATACCGCCGATACCTGGCTGCCGGGATTCGGCTATCGCAAGAAAATTACCCTGAATAATCTTAGCGGCCCGGCCTTGACAGGTTATACCCTGAAGTTCGACGTGAATTATGTGGCGGGCAAGATGAACGCGGATTATTCCGACTTGAGGTTTGTCGATACCGCGGGCGCGGACCTTGATTACAAGGTATCGCTTTATAACGGCACAAAGGCAACTGTTTTGGTCAATCTGCCTTTGGTCCCGGCCAGCTCCAATAAAGATATTTATGTTTATTACGGCAATACTAGCGCGGTAAATCAAACCGGAATATTGGCAGCTAAACCTTTGGATGCAACTATGTTTTCCAGTTATGATGCTAGCTCTACCGGTGGATTGACTACTAAGGGGTTTGTAGGCCTAGCTTCTGACGGCCGCTATA
>JAPLLV010000078.1 GCA_026387405.1 Candidatus Omnitrophota bacterium | reverse complement strand
AAGCCAAAAGACAAGAAAGATATTGAATAAGAAAGCTATTTGATGCTATAATATTTTTATGGATGACCTGGAGTTTGTCCGCAGGCTAGGCCGTAAAGACAAGCGCTCCTGGGAACAATTTGTAGATAAATATTCCCGCCTCATATACAGCTGTATACACAGCGTCCTAAGATTAAAGGGTCTTTCTGGCGTAAAGCCTGATATAATAGATGACCTTTTTCAAGGGATCTTCCTTATTCTCACCCAAGATAATTGCCGGAAATTAAAGAGTTTTAAAGCAAAAAACGGATGCAGGCTTTCCAGCTGGTTGCACCAGGTGGCAGTGAATCATGTATTGGATTTTGTGCGCAGCTCTAAATCCGTCTTATCGCTTGATTCCCAGGATGAAGAAGGGAATTCCCTGTCGGATACCATTAAGGATACCAGCGCCTCAGCTAAAGAGTTGATTTTGGATAAGGAGAGGCTTAATGACCTTGCGGATTGCATAAATTTGCTCGGTAACGAAGATAAATATTTCCTTGGTCTTTATCTTGAGCAGGGGTTTTCGCTTGAAGAATTAAAGTTTGCCATGGAGGTTTCCCGCGGCGCGGTGGATATGCGTAAGTCCCGTATTTTAAGCAGGCTAAGGGATTGTTTTACGTCCAAAGGTTATGCCGTGCCGCAAGAGTGATGAAATTTTTTCTCGTTAGATTTCTGGCGTTTTAACGTCTAATATAGACAGGGGAAGGTGAATGATGGATGGTACTGAAAAAATAGCTAAATTGGCTTATAGAAATTGGATAGAGAGGCTTTTTGATTCTCGCGCCGCGCATCCTGACGAAGAAATGCTCGCCGGCTTCCTGGAGAAGAAGCTTAGCGCGGGCGAATACGAAGATACCCTGGCGCATCTTGCCGGCTGCAAGATCTGTTTAGAGAAGATATCAACGAATATTAAATCAAGCCTGTCCCCGCAGATGGAAGTCCCGCCGGAATTAATCCGGCGTGCTAAAGAAATACTGCCTCAGGCAGGTCTTGATCAGCCGTTGGAGATAGTGTTACGGGTAAAAGACAAGATGCTTGAGCTTGTTAACAGCACCGGCGACATCCTCTTCGGCCAGGAATTATTGCCTGCGCCTGTATTACGCAGCCGCCGGATAAAAGACTTCAAAGACGAGGTTACGATTTTGAAGGATTTCGCGGGTATCCGCGTCGAGATAAGGGTAGAGAACAAACCGGATTCATCCTTTAACGTTACGGTAAAGGTTAAAGATAAGCAGACAGGTGTTCCCATCAAAGACTTCAGGGTAACCCTTATTAAAGAGGAAACCGAACTTGAATCGTATATAGCCAAAACAGGCGCAGTGATCTTTGAGCATGTTTCATTAGGAAAATACGCCATAGAAATAACCAGCTTACAGGAGAAACTCGCTTCGGTAAGTATAGACATAAGAAGGTAGGCCTGAGCATAAAATGCCGGACAGCAATACCCTGGTTCTTGAGGTTTGGAAACAGGAGAATTCGCTCGGGATGAGCGTATTCGAGCAGGACCAGGCTGCCTCAACCTTGCGCTATTACCATCAGCATCAAGTCAATCTTTCCGAAATAACCCGCCTTTGTTTTGAGATAACGGCTATTCTTGCAACCGCAGGTAAAAAGAGTGATCCAGAACCGCATCACCTGGAGCAGCTGAAGAAATGCGGGCAATTTCTTTGGGACCATCTCTTGGCCAGGAAGGTAAAAGAGAGGTTGATATCGGCTGAGTCCCTGGGGCTCGTTCTTTTGCTGGACGAAGAGCTTATCGGTATCCCCTGGGAGCTTATTTATGACGGCAGGGATTTCCTATGTCTTAAGTTTAATATCGGCAGGCTGCTGAGGACCAGGCAGGAACCGGCTCCCCCGCGTTATCGTAGCGCCCAGCCCGTGCTTAGAATGCTCATCCTGGCCAATCCTACCGCGGACCTGCCTTCTGCTTATCAGGAGGGACTCCAGATCAGGAACAGGTTTGATCGCCTCAGGCATAAGATGCGCATAGATTTTAAGTCTACCTCTATAGATAGCCTCTATGTAAAAAAGAACCTGCGTGATTACGATATCGTGCATTATGCGGGCCACTGCGAATACAATAGCGAAGATGTCGATGATTCCGGCTGGCTGTTGTGCGACGGGAGATTATCGGTGCGGGACATAAATGCCTTAGGAGAAAGCGCGACAGCCCCGTCGATCGTTTTTTCCAACTCCTGTTTTTCAGCTAAGATGGATCCCGGGATGAACAAGGCGGATTACCAGGCCGGTACATATAGCCTGGCCTCAGCATTTTTATTTTCCGGTGTCAGGCACTATATCGGGACTATAAGGGAACTGGAAGATAAAACCGGACTTGTTTTTGCCCAGCTTTTTTATACCTTTGTGACCAAGGGCAGGTCCGTGGGAGAATCTTTGCGTCTTGCCCGCGCGAGATTGGTGAAGGAATATGGTATTGCGCAGTTATCATGGGCAGGCTACCTGCTTTATGGCGACCCGGCCTTTATCCTTTTTAACCCGCCGCCGGGGCATAAGGTTAAGCCGGTTATCCCATCCGGACTCGGGAATAGGATAAAGATAAAACAGTTAAAATATTTGGCCCCCGTATTTATTTCCATACCTTTGTTTTTTGGCCTGTGGGCATATTTACCCAGCGTTAATCCAGCTACCTATATAGCATTCTCTAAAACAGAGAGGCTGTTTGAGCAAGGCAAAAACGCAGAGGTCATTGATTTAAGTAATAGTATCATTAAGAAAGACCCTATGTTCCTGGCTGTGTTTCCTTTGGCGGGGGATACGTATAGGCGCCTGGGAAAAGATAAAGAGGCCCTCAAAATTTATTTTGATTACATGTTTTATAGTCAGAGGAGGAATGACAAAAAGAACCTGGTCTCCGCTTACATTAAGATCGGCTGGTTTTATCATGGCATGGGCGATTATCAAAAGGCGTTTGATTACTACCAGAAGGCCCTTACCTTAAGTCTGGCAGGCAGAGATAAGCTTGGGGAGGCGATTTCCCTGCGTAAACTGGCAGTATGGTATATTGACAAGCGGCAGGACGATAAGGCCCTTGAATTATTGATGAAGAGTTCCGAGATAAACAGGGAGAGAAAGAATCTTCTTGTCCATCGTCATCAGCTGGCCTGCGATTATTTTGACATAGGCCTGGTGTTTATCAACAAAAACGATCTTGACACAGCCGCCGATTTCTACCGCAAGAGCTTCGAACTGTTTAAACAGCTCAAACTTAAGAGTGAATTGAGCGACTATTATTTCAATTTAGGCGAGATACATCTCTTTAATAAAGATTACCAGCGTGCGCTGGATTGTTACCTGCAGGGGCTCAAGGTTGATCAGGCTCAGGGCAATATCCCGAGCCTGGCCAGCGACTATACAATGCTGGGTGAGCTTTATATGGATATGGATAATCTTAAAGACGCGGAATCCGCGCTGGAGGAGACTGTTTCAATATGCAGTAATGTCAAGCTGCCCCAGGAAGAGGCGGCTGTATACTATGATTTAGGCCGTCTTTATGCCAGGAAAAGACAGAAAAATAAGGCCAGGGAATTTTACCGGCTCGCCCAGGAGATTTATTATTCCATAGACCCTTACTATTACCAGGAGATCAAGTCAGCCCTCCGTGAGCTTGACGGCGCCACCCTTTAACTAGCATAGCCTTCTTCTTTTCGTTCGCCCGGGCTATTGTTCGCGCACGAATTTTTTCGCCGTGCACTACGGCTTACGGCTCTCGTCAGCTCGCTTCTTACGCCTTTAAGCGTAGGTAACTCGCTGCCGCTCGCCGTAAGGCCTTGTGCACGTTTGCCGAAAAAATTCTAATTGTGCGCTCACAATATCCCGAGCAAACGAAAAGCGCAACTTCGGTATTAAATGTACCTGGCGGATTTTCGAGCGAATGGAGATTTTAGCCAATGGAGCTTGAGCATTGAGGGAATCCCGGTGGAGTCCGCCGCAGGCGGACGACAACACCGGGATGGCGAAGCTGTTTGAGGCCGTCTCCGCCAGAGCGGGACGGCCGAGTTCTGCAGCCACCGAAATGCGAAAGATCATTGGCGTGCCCCCTGAATAAAAGTTTCTTGAAGGGGCAAAATCGACTTGAGCGAGAAAACCGACAGGGGCATTTAATAATAATCTAACACACTTTACTTTCCGCCTATTATTGGTATAATAGCCAGCCTATGAAGAGAAAAACGATGCATAAATTCAGCACGGTGATATTTGATATGGACGGAGTAATCACCAATACTATGCCGTATCATTTCGAGGCTTGGCAGAGGATATTTTCTGCGCTGGGTATTAAAGTGAACCGCTGCGACATCTACAAAAGAGAGGGGCAGGACGGCCTGACCAGCGTCAAGGAGATTTTGCGGCAATATAATCATAAGTTTAGCGTTACCGAGGCAAGGGAAATACTGGCTGCCAAAGAGAGATTATTCAAGAAGATAGTGAGGATAAGGTTCGTAAAAGGGAGCCGTTCTTTTGTCCGCGCCCTAAAGAGGCGCGGCTTTCGCCTTGCCTTGGTTACAGGTACCTCCCGGCAGGAGGCAGAGAAGATCCTGCCCTTTTCTTTATTGAGGTTATTTGACGCCACGGTAACAGGAGACGAGGTCAAATACGGCAAACCTCATCCCGAGCCCTTTTTGAAGGCGCTTAAGATGCTGGGTGTTGTTTCAGGCGAGGCCCTGGTGATCGAGAATGCGCCTTTTGGCATTACCGCTGCCAAGCGCGCGGGGTTATTTTGCGTAGCCTTGGAAACCTCCCTGCCTGGCAGCTATTTAAAAGACTCTGACCGCGCTTTTAAGACTTTTAAAGATTTAGAACGCGCAATTTGCTTTTCCCGAAAAAAAGAGGTATAATAGAAAACAAATAGAAGGATAACGCGTATGGCCAAGGATTTTTATAAAATAGTAAACGATATTATTGTCAAGGACAAGCGCTATAAGCTGGATGCCTATGAATTTGTCATGCAGGCCCTGTGGCATACCCAGAAGAAATTAAAAAGACAAGGGCATGTCAGCGGAAAAGAGCTTGTCGAGGGTATCCGGGACCTGGGCCTCCAGCAGTTTGGGGCAATGGCAAGGGCAGTTTTTACGCACTGGGGTATCCAGGGCACTGCGGATTTCGGCGAGATCGTCTTTAACATGATCGAGTCCGGCCTTATGGGGAAGACCGAAGAGGACACGCGCGAAGATTTCCAGAATGTTTACGATTTCAACCAGGCGCTTGACGTATTTAAATTGAATTCTCGATGACCCCGTACCTTCGATTTCAAACTTAAGTATTTATGTTCAAATATGGAATAGCGAGTAATGGAGAAGGTACGGGGTGAAAAAAAGAATATATTATCATGATACCGACTGCGGCGGGGTAGTGTATTATTCTAACTACCTTAAATACATGGAAGAGGCGCGCACCGAGTATTTTGCCCAACGCGGCCTCTCCATCAAAGAGCTCTCCGGTGAGGGTACGATGTTCGTGATAGCCAGGGTAGAGATAGACTATAAATTTCCCGCCTTTTATGGCGATACGCTTGATATAGAGACTGTTTTTGTTAAGGTGCACCGGGTAAAGATAGAGGTAGAGCATACCGTAAAGAACCAGAATAATAAAGTGATCTGTCAGTCTAAGACGCTCATGGTTTGCGTTGATAAAAATATCGAACCCAAGGCTATTCCTGACGATGTGATGAAGAGGCTGGGTAACACCCCGCGCTAATAATGCACCTGGCCCAGATAGGAATTGGGCCAGTGTTCACCTCACGGTGAAGAATTGCGCGGGTGCGCCCTTTCTGGGCAGGGAGGGTAAATATGCTTTTGTTGATTTTATCCGGTATCTGTGCCGTGGCAGCTCTGATTATACCGATCTATCTCTATTTTTCAAGTTTCTCTCAAGACAGCAAGCTGGCCGAGGACATTAATGTCTCCAATGACGCATTAGAAAAGTTAAAGGCCGAGAGTGGGTCCTTGCAGCAGGAACTGGAGAAAGAGAAAAAGCTAAGGTCCTCCCAGGAAGCTGAATTAAAGCAGCAATTGGTTGACATTAATTCCCAGCTGGCGGCTAAAAGCCAGGAATTGGAAAAACTTTCCGGCACAAATCAAGATTTAGCCAGAAAACTGCAGGAAAAACTCGATCAGGTGGTATCCCTTGAGGATAGCAGTAAGAAGCAGCTTGATAAGAATACAGCCCTCGCGCAAAGAGTGGAAAGTCAGAATAAAGAGATAGAACAGCTCAATTCTGCTGTCGCGGAATTAAACAACAGGCCAGCGCCGCCTCCTGCGCAGGATGTTGCTGCGCAGGAAGAGCTTCAGCAGTTAAAGCAGCTGCTGGAGGCCAAGGAAGAGGTGGTGCGTAAATTAGAAGAGGGCCGGCAGGCGCAGGCCAGAGAGGCCGTCGAGTTAAAGATGCAATTGGAGGCGCAAAAAGAGGGATTTTCTAAACAGGCTCCTGCCCAGGGAGTCCCCATAGAGGAATACAACAAGCTCAAAGATAAGCTGGAATCCGCGGAAAAGGTTTTACGGTTGATTCACGGGGCAGGTTAGATGCAGTTTGGATGTCTTCTGCCGTTTTTAATAATATTTAATTTATTCTTTGGTTGGATGTTATTGCGCCCCTTGTATTGGGCGCTGCTAGAGCTAGGATTAATCCTGGCTTTTATTTTAACCTCGGTGATAATAGTAAAGAGGATAACCGGATTTTCCGGCCGGCAAGAGCCCGGAACAGGGCGTATCAGGAGAAGAAAGGCACCTGGCCCAGATG
>JAPLLV010000066.1 GCA_026387405.1 Candidatus Omnitrophota bacterium | reverse complement strand
CATGGCGGCCGTTATCCAGGAGCGCGTCCACTGCCTCCTGCAGCATGCGTTTCTCGTTACGCACAATGATATCCGGCGCGTTAAGCTCTATTAATTTCCTCAGGCGGTTATTGCGGTTGATCACGCGGCGGTATAAATCGTTCAGGTCTGAAGTAGCGAATCTTCCGCCGTCAAGAGGAACCAGGGGCCTAAGGTCCGGAGGTATGACCGGCAGGATATCCAGCACCATCCATTCCGGCTTATTCCCGGTCTTTTTGAAATCTTCCACGATCTTCAAGGCCTTGAGGATCTTGCGATTGCTCAGCGCCTCTTTAGATTTTTCCAGATCCCGGCGAAGTTTGCGGCAATACCCGTCAAGCTCAAGCTCTTTAAGCAGGTCCCGGACTGCCTCTGCCCCGATCTTGGCCTTGAAAGTGGCGCCGTATTTAGAGAGGGCCTCCTGGTATTTTTCTTCGCTCAAAAGCTCTTTCTTGCGTAAAGGAGTTGAGCCGGGATCGATCACCACATATTCCTCATAGTAGATGATCTTTTCCAGGTCTCTAAGCCCTATATCCAATAACGCAGACAATCTTGACGGCACTGCCTTAAAGAACCAGATATGCGTTACCGGAGCAGCCAGGTCAATGTGGCCCATGCGTTCGCGGCGCACCGCGGAACGGTCTATTACCACGCCGCAGCGGTCACAGGTAATGCCTTTGAATTTTATTCCTTTATATTTTCCGCAGTTACACTCCCAATCGCGCACCGGCCCGAAGATCTTCTCGCAGAAAAGCCCGTCTTTTTCCGGCTTTAAGGTGCGGTAATTGATAGTCTCTGCCTTCTTGATCTCGCCCTTGGACCAAGACTTAATGATCTGCGGTGAGGCAATCTTTATCGAAATCGAATCAAATGTGTTTATTTCATCCATAATTTTTTCAATTGCTTTATCTTCTCGACTCGGACACTTCGTGGCCTCGCTCGAAGAATATTGTTCGAGCGAGCAGCGAAGCTGCGAGTCGAGAACAAAATTAACTCTTTTCAGTACGTATATCTAATCCTAATCCCTGTAGTTCTTTTATCAATACATTGAATGACTCCGGGGTCCCGTGCGTAAGGCGCTGCTCGCCTTTTACTATAGCCTCGTAAATCCTGGTTCTTCCTGCCACGTCATCGCTTTTTACGGTCAGCATCTCCTGTAAGGTAAATGCCGCGCCGTAGGCCTCCAGGGCCCAGACTTCCATCTCTCCCAGCCTCTGGCCGCCGAACTGGGCCTTGCCGCCCAGGGGCTGCTGGGTAACCAATGAATAGGGACCTATGGAACGGGCGTGGATCTTTTCATCCACCAGATGTATGAGTTTCATTATATAAATGTAACCCACGGTTATCCTCTGATCAAAAGGCTCGCCCGTATATCCGTCATGGAGTATGATCTTGCCGTCTTCGGGAAGCTCGGCTTTTTTAAGCATATCTTTTATTTCCGCCTCTTTTGCGCCGTCAAATACGGGGCTGTCCACGAAGATGCCCAGCTTATGCGCTGCCCAACCCAGATGTGTCTCCAGGATCTGGCCCACGTTCATGCGCGAGGGAACACCCAACGGGTTTAAGATGATGTCAACCGGCGTGCCGTCCGGCATATAAGGCATATCTTCTGCGGGGACGATCCGCGCTACCACGCCTTTATTCCCGTGGCGTCCGGCCAGTTTATCGCCTTCGGAAACCTTGCGTTTTGTAGCGATATAAACCACCGACCTCTTAAGTACTCCGGGCGGGAGTTCATCTCCCCGGCGCACTTTCTCGATCTCCTGCTCCTCTTCCAAGGTGAGTTCCTGGATCTGCTCATTAAAAGAAGCGGCCAGTATCTTTGCTTCTTCGTTATCGCTGTAATCTAACTTTTCCAGCTTCTTATGATCCACTCCCAAAAGGCAGCTCAGCCGGGAGGTCTTTTCATTCTGGACAAACTCGATTTCCTGCTTGTAATATGCTTTTAATTCCTTGATCTTAGCCAACTCTTTGGATTTTTCTTCCTTGGATTTACGGCCGCGGTCCTTACGGGAAAAAATGTGCACGTCGATCACCACGCCCTCAACCCCCGGAGGCACGGTCAAAGAGGTATCTCGCACATCTCCGGCTTTTTCGCCGAATATAGCGCGCAAAAGCCTCTCTTCAGGAGAAAGCTCCGATTCGGTCTTGGGAGTAACTTTCCCCACCAGGATATCCCCGGGAGCCACTTCAGCTCCGATATGGATAATGCCTGTTTCATCCAAATTCCTTAACGCCTCTTCTCCGACATTGGGTATGTCACGGGTGATCTCTTCGTTGCCAAGCCGTGTCTCGGTTGCCTCTATCTGAAATTCCTCTACATGTATAGAGGTAAGGATGTCCTCCTTGACCAATCTTTCGTTAAGCACTATAGCGTCTTCAAAATTATATCCTCTCCAGGTCATGAACGCGCACAAAAGATTCCTGCCTAAAGCCAGCTCGCCGTTCCTGGTGCCGATGCCGTCGGCAATAGCCTGGCCTTTTTCCACGTGCTCTCCCATCTTAACTAACGGGCGCTGATTTAAACAGGTATCGGCATTGGTACGCTGGAATTTTTTCAAATGGTAGATCCTCTTACCTATAGTTATAGAGGATACATCAACGCTTGCGACCTTGCCGGATTCTTCCGCGATGACTACCGTGCCTGAATCGCGGGCGACTTTGGCCTCCATCTGGGTACCTACCAAAGGCGTTTCGGTGATCATCAAAGGCACTGCCTGGCGCTGCATATTTGAACCCATCAATGCGCGGTTCGCGTCGTCGTGCTCCAGGAAGGGAATAAGCGAAGCGGCTACGGAAACAAGCTGTTTAGGCGAGACGTCCATATACTGGATCTGTTTACCGGGGACCTTGGGAAAATCTCCTCTATGGCGGCAGGAGACTTCGCGGTCTACAAAGTATCCTTCGCTGTCTAACGGCGCGTTTGCCTGGGCAATGATCTTATCTTCCTCTATATCTGCGGTAAGGTAATCGATCTTGCGCGTTACGCGCCCATCTTCAACTTTACGGTAAGGCGTTTCCAGAAGCCCTAGGGGATTAACCCGGGCAAAAGTACTTAAAGAAGCGATCAATCCGATATTCGGCCCTTCAGGGGTTTCGATCGGACAGATGCGGCCGTAATGGGAAGGATGGATGTCCCTTACTTCGAATCCTGCGCGTTCGCGGGAAAGCCCTCCCGGGCCAAGGGCGCTTAAACGCCGCTTATGGGTCATCTCAGCCAAAGGATTGACCTGATCCATAAACTGGGAAAGCTGACTGCGGGCGAAGAAATCGCGCACCTGATTGGATAATAATTTCGAATTGATCAGATAGTGCACGCTTAAGGCGTCAAACTCTCCCAAAATCCCCAATCTCTCACGGATGGAACGTTCGAGCCGGCTCATGCCGATCCTCACCTGGTTCTGCACCAACTCCCCTACGGTCTTGACGCGGCGGTTCCCCAAGTGGTCGATATCGTCGATCCTGCCCTCGCCGTTTTTAAGCTTGATCAGATATTCAATGACCTTGATCACCGTATCTGAATCCAGGATCCTTTTCTCCAAAGAAACATCCATACCCAATTTTCTATTGAGTATAAACCTTCCCGCCCTCTCCAGGTCATAACGGGCAGGGTCGAAAAACAACCGGTAAAACAATAATTCCGCCGCTTCCTTGGTCACCGGCTCTGCCGGGCGCATCTTGCGGTAGAAATCTACTACTGCTTCTTCTTTATTCTTGGTAAAGTCTTTTTTGAGGGTGTTGTTGATCTCGGTATATTCTTTGCCGAAACGGGAAATGATCTCTTGATCGGAGGAAAAACCTAATATTCTCAGAAGCTGTGTGGCGGGGAAACTTCTGCGGCGGTCAACATAGGCCAGGATAGTCTCGGTTAAGTCGTACTTAAACTCAAGCCAGGCGCCGCGGTAGGGAATGATCCGGCCGTAAAGTATCTTCTTACCCGTGGGATGGTCCTCTTCCTCAAACGAAACTCCCGGAGAACGCTGCAACTGATTGACTACCACGCGCTCGTCTCCGTTGATGATGAATGTGCCCGTATCAGTCATAAGAGGTATCTCGCCGAAATAGGCATCCTGTTCTTTAGTCTCCTTGGGACTAGTCAGCCGGAATTTTACTTTTAAGGGGGCGGCGAAACTTAAGGAGCGGCGCTTGGATTCCGACACATTGTATTTGGGTTTGCCCAGAGAGTAGCTTATGAATTCCAGCTTCAACGAACGCTCGGTATTTTCAATGGGGAACATATCGTCGAAAACCTCCTGCAGCCCCTGATGCTTTCTCTGAGACACAGGAATATCTATCTGCAGGAACTCGTAGTAAGACTCAAGCTGGAGGTCTAACAGGTTAGGCAGTTCGTAAGTCTCTTTTAGTTTGGCGAAATTTTTTCTTTTAATCATTTTTATTATTAATCTTCGGGACAGTCCCCTCCAACACCACTAACGGTATAGCTCTGCGGGGACAGTCCCGCTGAGCTTATTTTAATTCTACGGTTGCTCCGGCTGCCTCAAGCTTCTTCTTCATCTCGGCCGCCTCTTCTTTGGTGGCGCCTTCTTTAACCGGCTTGGGCGCGGCATCTACCAGGTCCTTGGCTTCCTTCAATCCCAGGCTGGTCATCGCGCGCACTTCCTTGATTACCGCGATCTTGTTAGCGCCTGCGCTGGCGATAACCACGGTAAAGGTTGATTTCTCTTCCTGAGGCGCTGCTCCGGCGGCCTGGCCTGCCGCAGGCGCTGCCATCATAGGCATATTTGCCTGCACGCCGAACTTCTCTTCCAGGGCCTTAACCATATCAGAAAGTTCCATCACGGTCATCCCTTCGATCGACTTAATCAGTTCATCAACTTTTTCGTTTGCCATCTCTTCTTCTCCCTTGTCCACTAGGACAACACCCGCGCAATTCTTCACCACGAGGTGAACGCTGGCCCAATTCCTATCTGGGCCAGGCGCCTTATTAGCGCGGGGTGCCTACCTGTTACTGTTTATTAACCCGCTTTCTTTTTAGCTATCTGGTCCAAACAAGAAACCAGATTCCTTAAATTACCGTTTAGCACCAATACCAGACGGTTGATCGGCCACTTAATCCCCCATAACCACCTGGGCGCGCAAGACCTCCTTGGAAGGAAGCATTGCCAGCGTCTCGATCTCTTTTCTATCAATAATGCGGCTGTTGATTACCCCGCCTTCTAATTTTAGAGGTTCGTGGTCCTTGGCAAAATTATAAAGGACCTTGGAGGCTGAAACCGGTTCATCCTGGACAAAAATCAAGCCGCAGGGACCCTCGATAGATTTGATTATCCCTTCGAACCCCGCCTCTTTCAATGCGCGCCTGGCCACGGTATTCTTTACCACAAACATGTTGGCGCGGGCTTTTTTTAGCGTCTGCCTGAGGATGGTCAGGTCCGGGCTGGATAAGCCGGAATATTTAACCACCAAGAAGATACCGCTCTCCTTGATATTATTCCTTATCAGGCTGCCCTGGGTCTCTTTAAAAATAAATCCTAATTTTTTCATAGTTAATGAACACTGGCCCAATTCCTATCTGGGCCAGGTGTCTCATAGCGCGAGTCTTAATCCCGGGTTCATGGAAGCGGATATCGATATATTATTAACGAATTTCCCCTTGACCGAAGCCGGCTTGGCCTCATTCAGGGCATCGATCACCCGCGAGGCATTTTCAATGATCTTGTCTTCATCAAAAACAACCTTCCCCACGGAGAGATGCACGCCGCCCTGCTTGTCCACGCGGAATTCCACCTTACCCTTTTTCACATCTTCAATGGCCTTGGCGATATCCGTAGTCACGGTCCCGGTTTTTGGGCTGGGCATGAGGCCGCGGGGCCCTAATATCTTTCCCAGCTTGCTTAGGTCCTTCATCATATCCGGGGTGGCAATGGCGCAATCAAAATCCAGGAACCCTCCGGCAACCTTATCGATCAGCTCCTGCCCTCCGACAAAATCGGCGTGAGATTCACGCGCAGCGCGTTCCTGTTCTCCGCGGCAAAAGACCGCGACCCGGACAGTCTTACCCGTGCCGTGGGGCAAAACCACTGTCCCGCGCACCATCTGATCGGATTTTTTAGAATCTATATTCAGGTGGAAATGCAGGTCAACCGACCCGCCAAATTTAGGAAGGGCCATCTTCTTTATTACGGCCACTGCCTCGGCAAGCGTATAGACCTTTGCGTGATCGACCGTTTTTTCTGAAATCTGATATCTCTTACTGCGCTTATTCATCCCGTTAAAAACCCCTAGTATACACCGTCAGAACAACAGTTTCTAACGGGACTCACCCGGCTCTTCCTTCCCTATATCATCCCCGGCCTTTTCGGGAGGACGGGGTTCGTCGTCTATTTTTATGCCCATGCTGCGCGCGGTACCCTCGATGCTTTTTGAAGCCTGTTTTAAATCCGCCGTATTCAGATCCGAAACCTTGACCTTGGCTATCTCTTCAACCTGCTTATGGGTCACCGAGCCAATGATCTCTTTTCCGGCTGTGCCTGAGGCCTTGGCCAGGTTTGCCGAGCGCTTCAGGAGAACTGAAGTCGGCGGGCTCTTTATAATAAAAGTAAAAGTCCTGTCTTCATAAACGCTGATGACCACCGGCAGTATAAGCCCGTCTTTGCCCTTGGTCTGATCATTGAACTGCTTGCAGAACTGCATGATGTTTACGCCGTGCTGGCCTAAGGCCGGGCCAACCGGAGGAGCGGGATTCGCCTGCGCCCCGGGAACGTGTAACTTGATCTGAGCGGTGATCTTCTTAGCCATTATATCTTCTCAACCTGCCAGTATTCCAGTTCTACCGGCGTAGCCCTGCCGAATATGGAAACGCTGGCCTTTAACTTTCCTTTTTCCGGATGCACCTCATCGATAGTGCCGCTGAAATTCACAAACGGGCCGTCGGTGATCCTGACCTGTTCTCCTCTTTCAAAAACTATCTTTGGGCTGGGCTTGACTTGCGTCTCAACTGTTCTTTTGAGGATATTATCGACTTCGGTCTGCGATAGGGGCATGGGTTTCTTGCCCAGCCCGATAAACCCGGTTACCCCGGGAGTAGTCTTGATAGCCAGGTATGTCGCTTCGCTAAGCTCCATCTCAACCAGTATATACCCCGGGAAAAATTTCCTCTGAGATATCTTCTTCTTTCCCGAGCGTACCTCCGAAACCTGTTCTGTGGGAATGATCACCTTGGCAATGAAATCCGTGAGTTTTTGGGAAACAATGCGGCTTTCCAAAAGGGACTTTACCTTATCTTCCAAACCCGTCTGGGTGTGAACCACGTACCAATTCTTCATCCCGCCAGTATTCTCCAATCCTGTTTCTCCAACAGCCTGTTCTTTGACCGCGCTCACCCCGTTAGAAACCCCAAGTTATACCCCGTCAGAACAACAGTTTCTAACGGGGCTCATTTAAAAACAATCGTCAGAATCTTCGAGAGCACCAGGTCAATCAGGCCGATAAACGCTGCCAAAATCAGAGTGATAACCATAACCACAACCGTAGACCCCATTAATTCACTACGGGTAGACCAGGAAACCTTGGTAAGTTCCTGTTTTACCTCCCGCAAAAAATTTACCGGTTTCTGAATTATACCAATCATATCTCTTTTCAAGCAGCAGGAGCGGCAGGAGTCGAACCTGCAGTTACGGTTTTGGAGACCGTTGGTTTGCCATTAACCGACGCTCCTATTTAAAATGAGCACGTAACTTACGGAGCCTTTACCTACATCCTGCGACGTAAGTTACATGTGCGAATTTAATCCTGTGCATTTGCTAACAAATGCACAGGATAAGTTTGTGCCTCACTTCGCCTCTTTGTGGGGAGTATGTTTATGGCAAAACTTACAGAACTTCTTAAGCTCCAGCTTATCCTGATGCTTCTTCTTATTCTTGGTACCTGTATAATTTTTATTTTTGCAAACCGTACATTCTAACGTGATTATCTCGCGCATGGCCTCTATTAATTAGTCCCGAATCATAGCTTAAACGTTCAAACTTAAGCTGGAGACGGGAATTGAACCCGTGACCCCGTCCTTACCAAGGACGTGCTCTACCAACTGAGCTACTCCAGCGATTTAGCACGTAACGGGTTCTCCTGTAATGAATGGAACACTCCAGGGGGCAAAATCCTTATTACCTATATATTGCCCATTCAATGACATCCGGCATGCTCTGCGGCGGATAAAAAAAAATCCCCTAAGAATTTTTTTAAATTCTTATCTTTTTTTACCCAATTTTAACCTGGAAGTAACTCGAACTTAGCGGAGGAAAGAGTATATATTATAATTGCAGATTTGTCAATATCTTTTTACTATTATTTTTAAATATTTGCCAGGCGGATAAAATCTTCCAGGGATAGGTCTTCGGGGCGGATGTTCCTGTCAAAAGATGAATCCTCAAAAAAACGCCGCAGCTTCTCCTGCGGAACAATCGGCTCCAGGCTGTTGCGTAACGTTTTCCTCCTTTGGCCGAACGCGAGCCTTATGATCTTAAAAAGACGGGCCTCGTCTTTTACTTTAAATGGAGGCGAACTCAGGACCGTAAGTTTTATGAAGGCGGAATCCGGTTTAGGCGCCGGCCGGAAACACGTCCTCTTTATGGTAAAAAGTATCTCGGGTATAGCATGATACTGCACGAAACAACTAAAAGCCCCATACTCTTTTGAGCCCGGAGGCGCAGCTATGCGCCGGGCAAATTCTTTCTGCACCGTGAGGAATATCCTGTCTATCGCATCCTTATAAGAAAAAAGACGCTCGATAATAGGGGTAGTTATATAATACGGGATATTCCCGATCACCACCAGTTCCCCCTTACCTATATTATTGATAACGGGCCCAAGATCAACCTTCAGCACATCTGTGTTAAGTATGCTGACATTGGGATAATCCCTGAGATTATTTTCTAAAGTCTCGATCAGCCTGCCATCCAGCTCCAGGGCAACAACCCTCTTGACCTGGCCGGCTAAACTTTTAGTCAATTCACCCCTGCCGGAACCGATCTCAAGAACGGTATCCGTAGGAAGCAATTCGCAGGACTGGATGATCTTTCTTCGTATGTTGGGGTCGATGAGAAAATTCTGGCCTAGGCTTTTTTTTGGTTTAATGTGCATTTGATGGCGAGCTTTATTGCCGAGATGAGCGAATCCTCACTTGCGAGGTTTTTCCCGGCGATATCAAAAGCAGTCCCGTGAAGCGGCGAGGTCCTTATAAAAGGAAGCCCTATGGTAAGATTTACTCCGCTTGCGTTGCCCAGAAGCTTTAAAGGTATGAGCGCCTGGTCATGGTACATAGCGATCACGCAGTCATATTTTTTATGGGCCGCGGCGGCAATGGCCGTATCTGCGCCGATCGGCCCGTCAATAAAGATCCCTTGTCTTTTTAGTCCTTTTAGAAGAGGAATAATAGTGCGGACCTCCTCTTTGCCGATCACGCCGTTATCCGAAGCATGGGGGTTGACCCCGGCGACTATAAACCGTGGGGCACTCACCCCGAACCAATCCTTTAATGCCTTATGGCTTAGAAGGATAGTTCTTTTGAGTCCTCCACTTTCAATCTCGTCCGACACACTTTTGAGAGGGATATGCCTTGTGACCAGACTAAATCTCAATCTGTCGTTCAATAACATCATTACCGGGTTATCGGCTTTACAACGGCCGGCAAAATACTCCGTATGGCCGCTGAAATTAAATCCGGCTTTATTTATCGCCTCTTTTGAGATCGGGCAGGTCACCAGGCAATCTATCCTTTTATTCTCGATCAAATCCAGGGCCTTGTCCAGGTACTGGATCGAAGCCCTCCCGTATTCAGCCGTTATCTTTCCAAACTGGAAATGTCTTTTATCTATGTTAGCCAGGTCCAGGAACTCTACGCCTGTTACCTTATTCCATACCCGGGCATCGCCGATAACCAAAAAATCCGCAAGGCCCTTGATCTTGCGCATGGCCTTGCGGGTTACCTCCGGGCCTATACCCGAAGGATCGCCGATAGTAATGCCGACTCTAAGCTTTGCCATGAAATTATTCTTGCGTTATCTTGATATAGGAATGTTTGTGCAAGGAATCCAGCCAATTCGCAAGCGCCTCTTTCATTTTAATATTGAAGAGGTAACCGTGAATATTTTCCTGCACCTCGGAGAGTTTCAACTGCCTGGAAGGGACCACTTTTTCTAATTTAAATATATAGAAAACCTGATCGACCTTGATAGGCTCGGATAACTCTCCCGGGCCTAATTTGAATACTGCATTTTCGATCTCAGGCCTGAACTCCTTATTCTGGGAGATCTCGATATTATCTACTTCGAATGTGTATTCCCCGGCTAAAGTATCCGGGGACTTGCCGGAGATGAGCTCCTGGCGTAAGGCCTTTACCTTTGCCTCGTCTTGGATCTTTACTGCCTGGACATCGCGAAGCTCTAAAGACTTGAATTCAGAGGTATTCTTATTATACAAATCCGTGACCTCGCTGGGATTGATACTTAACTTTTCCTTTACCTCCTTCTCGATAACATCACGCATCATGACCTGTTCCCGTATCTTGGACTCCAGATCTGCCTGCACCAGCCCCTGCTGCATCAGGGCCTTCTGAAACTCGACGTCTGTCGGGTAGTGGCTCCTCACCTCATCTATCCTGGCCTTGACCTTGGCAGGGTCAACGCCCATGTGCGCCTTCCTGGCCTCCTGCAGGATGAGACGGTCCTCGATGAGTTTGTTCAACAGATCCTGGCGCATTTCCTGGATCTTCTTTTCCAGCTCATCGCCCTTATATTCACCCTGAAACTCTATGCGCATAAAGTTCGCAAAATCATTCATGTCCTTCTGGGTGATCACCTCGTTATTCACGATAGCCACGATCTTATCCTGGCCAAAAGAGACAGATGCAAATCCTAAAATTAAAAACATAAAACCGAAAACTAAAAGCCTGGAAATTTCCGCTCTAATTTTATCCATTGAGGATCCCCGCCTTTTTAAAAGTCCCGATCGCCTCTCTTAAAAGCCTGCAATAAAGATCAAACCCCACTGCCAGAATAAAACCATGCTGTTGGATACCCAAGAGGTTCCCCGCGCCCCTGATCTCCAGGTCCTGCATCGCAATCCTGAATCCCGAACCAAGCTGGGTATGTTCCACTATTGCGTCCAGGCGCTTTCGGGCGTCAGTATCAAGAACTCCGTGCCGGGGGATCAAAAAATATGAATACGCCCGCCTGTCAAACCTCCCTACGCGCCCGCGCAACTGATGCATGTCCGCCAGGCCGAAATCCTGTGCGTTATTGACGATGATCGTATTGACATTGGGGATGTCGATCCCGGATTCAATGATCATCGTGCAGATCAAGATGTCGATATCGCCTTTTAGGAAATCCGAGATAACGCTCTCAAGAAGCCTGGGGCTCATCTGGCCGTGGGCCACGGCTATGCGCGCGCCTTGAGGCACCAACCTTATAAGCTTATCCCTGATCTTGTCAATATCCTCAACGCGGTTATGCAGGAAATAAACCTGTCCCTTTCGCGCAAGCTCCCTTTCTATTGCCTGGCGGATGAGGTCTTCGTCATATTCTACCACAACCGTTTTCACAGGCAACCTATTTTCCGGGGGGGTATTAATTACGGAAAAATCCTTGGCGCCCATCAGGCTCATATAAAGGGTGCGCGGTATCGGAGTGGCGGTCAGGGTCAGGACGTCGGTATTTAACCTTAAGGCCTTGAGCTTCTCTTTTGCCTTTACCCCGAAACGCTGCTCTTCATCAATGATCACTAAGCCCAGGTCCTTGAAGCTGATATCGTCCGATAACAGCCTGTGCGTGCCGATAATAATATCCACCCTGCCTTCCTTAATCCCCGAGAGAATGATCTTTTGTTCGCCTTCGGTCTTAAAGCGCGAAAGCATCTCAACGACGATAGGAAAATCCTTAAGCCGCCTGGTAAAATTCTGATAATGCTGTTCTGCCAATATGGTGGTAGGCACCAGAAAAGCCACCTGCTTATTATTCACCGCTGCCTTGAATGCGGCGCGCATGGCCACCTCGGTCTTGCCATAGCCCACATCACCGCAGAGAAGCCGGTCCATAGGCTTCAGGGACTCCATATCTTTTTTAACATCCTGGGTTGCCTTTAACTGATCAGGGGTTTCTTTATAGGGGAAGGTAGCCTCAAACTGCCCCTGCCAGTCATTATCGGCGGCGTACTTGAATCCGGCAACGCTCTGCCGCATCGCCTGCAAAGACAACAATTCCCAGGCCAGCTTCTGTATGCCTTTTCTGGCGCGTTCCTTGGTGCGCAGCCATTCCCGCGAATCAAGCCGATAGAGCTTTGGCCTGCGCACCTGAAAGGCAATATACTTTTGCACCAGGTGCATCTTATCCACCGGCACATAGAGTTTTTCGGAACGGTCATATTCAATTACTAAATGGTCCTCTTTCTTATCTTTGAGCTTTATCTTTTCAATACCCAGGAACCTGCCAATGCCATGCTCGGAATGCACCACATAGTCACCGGCCTCTAAATCCACAAAATTTTCCAGAGGGAACTCTTCGCTAAAGACCCTTGTGCGGGAAGCGCCGGGCTTGGTAACAGGCAGAACGATTATCATCCTGTGTTCCCAAAGCGGCTCTGCGGTTTTAAGGCTGAAGGTCCTGATATGGGCTATTTGCTTGAGGTCGGTTTCAACACGTACGGGGAGTTCGAAGGTAAAGGGAAAGATATCAATTATGTTTCCGCGGCGGGCAAAATCGCCTTCTTCGGCTACAGAGTCCTGCCTCTTGTAGCCGAAGTCAATCAGGCTTTGAGAAAGACTTTCCAGATCGATCTCGCCACCAAGATAAATTTTAAGCGATCTAAACACTTACTTTACGCCTTTGCGACTCCAGGCAAGCACTAAAGGCGAAGCGATGTAAACAGAAGAATATGAACCAACCACGAAGCCGATAATTAAAGCAAAGGCGAAATTACTCAATACCTCGCCTCCAAAAAGGAAGATCGCGATCACCACCAGAAGCGTTACCCCGACCGTAAGGATCGTGCGGCTTAAGGTCTGGTTTATGCTTAAGTTTATGATCTCCGTCAGGCTAAGTTTTCGATAGATACGCATATTCTCTCTTATCCTGTCGTAAACTACGATCGTATCATTTATGGAATAACCGGCAATGGTCAAGAAGGCGGTAACGCTTAAGAGGTCGATCTGCCTGCTGGTGATCGCAAGCGCGCCAAGCGCTATCAAAACATCGTGGATGAGCGCGATTATGCCGGCTACGCCAAAATCAAAGTGCTTAAACCTGAAGGCGACATACACCATGATACCGACAAAAGACCAGATCAGGGCCTTCAAGGCCTTACCTGCCAGGTGCTTTCCCGCCACAGGCCCTACCCTTTCTATCTTCAGAACCTGAATATTCTGTTCGGGGAAATTCTCCTTTAATTTAGCTGTGACCACCTCGCTGTTGTAACTGACGGTATTTATCAGGATAACCCGAGGGTCTTCTTTGAACTGCTGAATAACCGCCTCGCTTACCCCTGCCTCTTTCAGGACCGCGCGC
>JAPLLV010000025.1 GCA_026387405.1 Candidatus Omnitrophota bacterium | reverse complement strand
TCGCGCATACACCATGAACCGAGGCGGCCAAGATCCTCTGTAGAAAGGTGATCCGTAGGAATAACCGGATGTAAAAAGTCCCACTGGCTAAAATCCACTTTCTTAGGGTCAATCCAGTTTTTCTTTAAGGCGATCCTCCACATAGGGGAATTCGGGGCAGGAGTTACATAACCAACCCACAAGATATCCGGGTCCACCTGATCCGTAAACTCAAACCGCTGTTTAACAATCTCTTCGGTATCATAGTCAAAACCCATCATGATATCAGCGACAATGGCGATATTATTTTTCCGCAAGATCTCGATGGTTTTCTTGATCTGCTCAATGGTGATACCTTTGGCGATTTTCTTAAGCTCTGACTGCGTAGTAACCTCAATACCGAAAACGCCCATAAATAAACCGTTTTCTTTCATTAGCGGCAAAATTGATTCGCAATTAACCCAGTCAATAGCCCGTCCTAATGAAACCCACTTAATCGGGTTGTTGGATGCTTTTTTAAGCTCGCAGAATTTCTGCACCCTCTTAGGGTCTACATTGAAGTTATCATCCTGAATAACCACAACTTTAACCCCATATTTTCTGTGCAGAAGATTCAGTTCTTCCATCACCCTTTCCGGAGACTTAGCCCGCCATTTTAAGAAATCCGAGGGAGAACGCGGATCAAACTGATCCCATTCATAACAAAATGTGCACGCCGAAGGGCAGCCGCGGGATGTAACCATATCTACAAATGGCTTCCAATAAGTATGCCCCACATATTTATCCATGGGGAATAAATCATATGCCGGCAAAGGCAGCTTGTCTAAGTCTTCCATAAGCGGTTTATGCGGCCCCATAACAATTTGACCATCAACGCGCGAAGTAACCCCACCCACATCTTTAAGGGGTTTATTTTTATCTATTGCCTCGATCAGGTCCCCGAAAGATTCCTCTTCACCCATTACTACAAAATCAACCGCGGGGTTCTCCTCTAATGTAGGCACAGGCATCGCCGATTACCATAACCCGCCGAGAATTATTTTTGCTTTAGGTAAAGCCTTCTTAATCCCCGCGGCCGCATCTTTAAAATGACGCAAAACACCGTATCCGCCATAGCCGTGCAACTGCTCACCCATTACCACAATATCAGGATTCTTGATTTTCACCTGCTCAATCAGCTCTTTCATCTCTATCTGATCGGCCTTACCGTCAATAACAGCTACATCTTCATAACCTCTTTCGCGCACATATGCCGCCCAATGCGCATAGAGCTGATTCGGCGATCTATGTATACCGTGGGTTGCCCATGCGCCTACCTTTGGCATCACAAAAAGAATCTTCATTTTGTGTCTCCTTCACAGTAGTGAACACCCGCGCAAATCCGATTAGCGCGGGGTGTCTGGTTTCTCTACTACCAATGCCGAATTGATCCCGCCCCTTCCGCGGGAGATTATCAAAGCCCTGCCGATCTTATGCTCTCTGGCTTTGCCAGCCACATAATCCAAGCCATTCACCGCCGGCACCTCCAGATTTATAGTCGGAGGAATAAGGTCATTTTCCATGGCCAAAACCGTGGCCACCAGATCTACCGCTCCGGAAGCGCCCAACAAATTTCCGAACATTGACTTCGGACAACTCATAGGTATTTCACCGGCCTTACCTTGGAAGACGCTTTTTATGGCCCTTATTTCTGAATCATCCCAGATATCTACCGCCAGTCCGTCTAAACTTATATAGTCTATATCCGCGGGGTTTAACCTGGCATCAGAAAGAGCCATACGGATCGCCCGGGCCAGCTGTATTCCGTCGCCGGCGGGATTGATCCTGTCTATGCCGTCGCAGGAAGTACCGTACCCCGAAATATAAGCCAACGCCTTGGCCTTGCGTGACTTTATGCGTTCCAAACCTTCCAGCACCACAATACCCGCGCCTTCGCCGATGACAAAACCGCTTCTGTCTTTATCAAAAGGCCGGTAGGCGCTTTCCGGATGCTCATTATCCCTGGAGAGCGCTCCATAGGTATTACAGCATAAAAGCGCGTAAGGTGTAACCGGCGCCTCCATGCCTCCGGCTATGATCATATTTAATTTATTTTCCGCCAAGACCCGGCGGGCATAGCCGATAGCCATTAAAGAACCCGCCCTATCTGCCACCACCGTCTTAGAAAATCCTTTGATGCCGTAATAAATGGAGACCTGACCTTGGGGTGCGGCGGGAAACCACGCCGAGGCCATGTAAGGAGAAACCCCTTCTCTGCCTTCGAGGTACAGATCCCTGAGCTCTGTTTCGGCATACAGCCAGCCGCCTATGGCATTACCTAAAAATATGCCCACCAGATTCGGGTCTTCGGTCTTAATGTCAATGCCGGCATCCTGCAGGCTCATTTCTGAAGCTACCAATGCCATATGCGAAAAAGCGTCGATCTTTTTCAGGAGGCGTTCTGAAATATGGGAGTATTTCTCCAGATCGTCTATCTGGCCGGCGATGTGGGAAGGGTATCTTGCGGAGTCAAAACGGGTGATTTTTTTGATGAAAGGCCGGCCGCTTTTGATGTTCGCCCAGAACTGGCGCTTGCCGATACCCGAAGGAGAAACTATCCCTATTCCTGTAATAGCTATCTTATCCATTGAACCTCTTTAAAACCAGTGAAGTGTGTATGCCGGAAAAACCGCTTGAGGTCTTTAAAATTATGTCGACTTTCTTTTGCCTTGATACGTTAGGGATATAATCCAGATCGCAAAACGGGTCTTTTTCCTCTTGATTTATCGTCGGGGGAAGGATATTTTTTTGAAAGATCATGGAACATATCGTTAATTCCACGGCATTGGCTGCGGCCAGGGGATGGCCGATCATGGATTTCAGCGAGCTGATGGGAAGCTTGTAGGCATAACTGCCGAAGACCTTTTTGTAGGCATTAGTTTCAAAGATGTCATTCATCCGGGTGGATGAGCCGTGCGCATTAATGTAATCTATTTGAGCCGGTTTAAAGTCGGCGTCCTTAAGCGCCAACGTTATACAGGTCTCCATTGCCTCTCCGTCACCGGGAAGATCGGTCATATGAAAGGCGTTACAGCTGGTGCCAAAACCAATAACCTCGCAATAAATGCGGGCATTGCGCTTAAGCGCGTGGCTTAAGTCCTCTAATATAAGTATTCCGGCTCCTTCCGACAAGACAAAACCGTCGCGCTTATTATCAAAAGGCCGGGAGGCCTTCTCGGGAGTATCATTACGTGCCGAGAGAACATTCACCACGTCAAACGCCCCAAAGGTGATAGGCGTGATCGGCGCTTCCGCTGCTCCGGAAAACATAATCTCATATTCACCCCTTTGTATCGACTCATAGGCAAAACCCACGGAATCCGTCCCTGCCGTGCAGCCCGTAGAAAGCGTGCTGCAAATACCTTTTAAGCCGTATTTTGCGCTGATCTCGATCGAGGGGGTATTAAACATCGCGGCATCATAGAGGTCCGGCCGCACCTTTGAAGGATCAATGGGCTCCTTGCCGTCATTGGTCACCAGGGCAAACTCCTCTTCCATATATTTGGTGCCGCAGATGGCATTGGCAAGACAAACTCCTACGCGCTCAGGATCTTCGCGGGAAAAATCCAGGCCGCTGTCTTTGTAGGCCATTCCCCCGGCTACCACCGCGAACTGCACGTACCTATCCATGCGCATCACTTCTTCGTGGGTCAGCCCCAAGGTAAAAGGATCAAAATCCCTGACCTCGGCGGCGATCTTGGTGTTAAACACGGAAACGTCAAAACCATCCACCCGCTTTACACCGGATTTCCCTGAGATAAAGCCCTTCCAGGCGTTCTCCTTACCTATACCGTTAGGAGAAAGTGTCCCAATGCCGGTAATTACTACGCGCCGCTTATGCATATTATTCCTTATCCTCAATCCTTGTCACTTTAAATACAATATTGCCTCCGTCAGGACAGGTGACCGTATCAATAGAATTTGGATTATTCATAAAGGCAAACTTAGCGCCAAAATTAAGGGCAAATAACGCCGGAAAGGCGCAGTGAAAGGCTGCGCCGCAAAAACCAGGGATACATTTTAATCCCAGGGTTTCCCATTTATCCCCTACTTTATATCCATATACGCACTTACCTTTGGCTTTGACTACCTCAATGACCATTTTTTTGGGATTCGGCCCTTTAAAATCAGGGTCTTTGGGTATATGCTGCGGCTTACCTAATCCATCGAGTATCTCTGCTTCAAATTCCAGCTTCCCGCCGTCAGGACAAGTGACCAATAGGGAACGTTGGTTATCGCGGAAGGGGAAGCATGAGCCAAAACTTAAAGCGTAAATAATCGGGAAAAGCGCGTGCGCCAGGCCTAAACAAAAAAATTTCGGAGGATGGGTAAAATCCTCCAGTAATAACTCATCCCCTTTTTTATAACCGTGATAACAATGGCCATAGACGTTCTTCACGGTCAGTTTTAGCCTGGGAAAGGGGGTATTGACTTCGCTCATCTTAATTAATGAACCCTCTGGTAGTATTCAACAATTCTTCCCTACTGAAGAATCTCTTGTTCTGCTCTACCTGGTGCACCATCTCAACTAATTTCGTATTTAACGGGGCAGATATATTTTTTTCTTTGGCCAACAAGACAAATTCACCATTGATAAAATCTATCTCGGACAACTTTCCCCGCTTGATGCTCTGTAGAATTGAGCCGTAAAGCGGAACGTTGCTTAAATTGCTCATAAGCCCGGAATATATCCTTGCCGCCTCCGCAATAGGAAGCGAGACGAGCTTTGTCACGCGCTCAAGGGGAAAATCCGGCAGGGATACTAATTTTATCCCCGCTGCATTAACCACCCTCAGGCCTTCTTTCCAGACAGCGATGCTAATCTTACTTACCTCGACATCGCTGAATGCCTCCTGCATGCTTAGGCCGAGTATAGCCGGGATACAATTATTGGCATTGACAAAGATTTTTAGGTATTTCATGCCTGAGATGTCCTCGACAACCTGTGTCGGGAAAGCCTTGCCCAATAAACTAAAAAAACGCAGGAATGCTTCGTCATTGGAGTAAGCCGATTTGCCGATAATCCAGCTGCCTTCAAAATTATGGATGATCTTTCCCGGCTCTAAATAGGTCGCCCCGAACATCACGATACTTGAAATTATCTTCTCTCGCGGCAGGTATTGGGCAACAAGACTATCCGCCCTGACCCCGTTCTGGGTGGTTAAGAGTGTCGCGCCTTTTAAGTATTGCAGGTTATCCTTTATCGCCTGAGGGACATCATGGGTTTTAGTGGCCAGGATCGCCAGGTCCGGAGTGCTGCCGAGCGTCTCGGCAATACCGAGAGTAACATGATGATCTCCCCGCACGCCGGATATACTCAAACCCCTTGCCTTGATCGCCTTTACCGAATCCGCATGGCCCACTAAAAAGACATCTTCTTGCTGCAGGGCCAGATAACCCGCCACCAGCCCCCCGATCGCCCCTGCGCCGATAACTGCTATTTTCACCCCGCACCTTCTTTTTTATTCATCCCGTACCTTATTTTTTCAATCCTGCTTTAATCTTATGAATTACTAGAAGGTGCGGGGTTCATCGTTTGGGAAATCCGTATTTCTTATAATCAAAACCCGTCTGCTCAAGGAGACGAAGCATCATGCTGTAGAAAGGCGAGGGGACATCGGAGAAAAAAGCCGCCACCACATCCTGCTCTTCTACCTGAGAAGCGTTTCTTGACCTGGCGAGCTCTTCGGCCTTCCTAGTCACTACGCCTTCAGCGATACCGCGATGGAAAACCGGTATCCTGGAGATAAAAAACCTGAATTTTTTTTCAGTTTTTAATTCCCATTCCATATTAGTAAAATTTTACTATTCAAATTTGCCTAATAATTATAGTAAAGAGGCAGACCTCTGTCAAGGAAATTTTGAACTTAAACCTAATCGCCAGAGGCAGGTTTAAGTTCATCCTGTGCTATGCACAGGATCTAAGGAAATCTTAGGGCTCTTCGCAGCCGCGGAAATAATCGCGCATCATATCCAGGAATTCTTTATCGTGGTGAGGTTTTTCTTGCAGGATATCATCTATCTCAAGGTCGTCTATCACCCCAAGCTCTCCGGCAGTCTCAATCGTGACATGCTTATTTAAAATATTGCCTTCGGTCAAAAAACGCGAAGGCTGGGTAAAGACCGAAGCGCCTTCCCCCATATAACTGCGGGGAGAGCGGTCAATGTGCGGCTTGAGTATAAAAAGATTCTCCTTGGCCCGGGTAGTAGCCACATAAAAAAGCCTGCGCTCTTCTTCAATAGCCTCTTCGTCTTCAAGAGAAAGGTATGACGGCAGGTGCCCTTCCGCGGCGTAGATAAGGAAGACCGTCTGCCACTCCAGGCCCTTTGCAGAATGAATAGTGGATAAACAAAGCCGGCTGTCATCCTTATCTTTGGCCCCTGCCTCGACAATACTGCGTTCCGGAGGCTCTAAGGCCATATCGGTCAGGAAATGCTCCAGCGAACTGTAGCGGGAGGCAATGCGGATCAAGGAATCCAGGTCATTCAGGCGCTTGTTAAAGTCGTCATATTTCTCTTTTAGAAGAGGCTGATAATACCCCAGGAAAACCCGGATCATCTCATCCGGAGGCATATGCCGGCTGTCCACTTTTTTTAATATCTCAAAAAGTCGCCCCAGGTCTTCGTTCTTATGCAGGAACTCATCTCCCAGGTTAAAGCCTTTCTTATTTGCAATTATCTCCTGTATAATGCGCTCGGCGGTCTTAGGCCCTATTCCCCGCATCAGCAATAACGCCCGGTACCAGCTTACCGCGTCAGATATATTATAGATTATGCGTAGATACGATATCACATCCTTGATGTGCGCCGCCTCCACAAACTTCTGCCCGCCGTATTTGACAAAAGGGAGGTTGCGGCTGGCCAACTCCACCTCCAGGTCATTAGAATGCCATCCGGAGCGGAACAATACCGCTATATCGTCCAGATTAATCCCTTCTTCGCGCAATTCCAGGATCTTATCCGCTATATAACGCGATTGGGCGTGCTCATCCTGCGCATCCACATAAACCGGCAAGTCCAGGCCCTTTTTCCGGGTAAAAAGCACCTTATCAAACTTTTCCGCGGCGCTCGCCAGCACCTCATTGGTAAGGTCCAGGATCGGCTGGGTGGAACGGTAATTTTCTTCCAGGGTGATGATCCTGGCGCCTTTAAAGATCTTGGGGAAATCCATGATGTTACGGAAATTCGCTCCGCGGAAGGAATAGATACTCTGGGAATCATCGCCCACTACCATTATATTCTTATGGCTCGAGCTCAAAAGCGTGGCAATATAGGCCTGAAGTTTGTTGGTATCCTGGTATTCATCCACCATTATGTATTTATAGCGGCCGGACAACGCCCTCCTTACTTCTTCATGGCCTTCCAGCAGATCCTTGCAATATACCAAGAGGTCATCATAATCCAGCAGGGATTTCAATTGTTTATACTTCTTGTATTCCTGGCGGATCTTCTTGATCTCTTCTTCCCATTCGATAAACTGCGGGTATTCATCGAATAAAACGTTTTTGAGGCTGTCGGCTTTATTGATGCTCTTGGAGATAACTTCGAGAATGGCCCTTTTGCGGGGAAAACGCTTATCCAGCTTGTTGAACCCCAGTTGAGAACGGATCAGGTTTATGGTATCTTCGGCGTCGGATTGATCCAGGATAGTAAAACTATTGGAAAAACCCAGCAGCCTGGCGTATTTGCGTAAGATCATGTTCGCGAAGGAATGGAATGTCCCGCCTGAAACCCGCTGGCAGCGCTCGTCTAAAAGCGCGGATGCCCTCTTAAGCATCTCTCCGGCAGCCTTACGGGTAAAGGTCAATAAAAGGATCGCGTCCGGCGCGACCCCTTTTTCAACCAGATAGGCCACGCGATAGACCAGGACGCGGGTCTTTCCGCTGCCTGCGCCCGCGATAACCAGGTGCGGACCTTCGATAGACTGTACCGCCTCTAACTGCGCGGGATTAAGCTCTTTTATATAATCGATCTTTTTCATGGAAAAAATGGGGGCGCTCCCTTTTACAAGGAATCGCCCCCTGCCTTAAGGAACCGCCCCACCTTGGTTTATTTCTTCAAAAACGCCTTGATTATCTTTTGGTCTTGGACCGGCCGGTCTTCGGCTCCGGTCCGGGTATCCTCTATTTTCTGAACCGCATCATATCCGGAAACCACCTCTCCAAAAATGGTATGCTTCATATTCAACCACGGAGTAGGCGCGGTGGTGATAAAAAACTGGCTGCCGTTGGTATTGGGGCCGGCATTGGCCATAGCCAGAAGGCCCGCTTTATTAAAAGCCACCCCGGGCACGACCTCATCCTCAAAAGGCTTACCCCAGATGGACTGCCCATCACGCCCTGTCCCGCTGGGATCTCCGCCCTGGATCATAAAACCCTTGATCACGCGATGAAAGATCAGGCCGTTGTAATAACCCTTCTCTATTAATTTTGTGAAATTCTCGCATGTCTTAGGCGCAATGTCGGAAAAAAGCCTGATCTCGATTTTACCCTGGCTAGTTTCCAGAACCACTGTCTGATTATCCACCGCAAACCCCCTTGCGTATAATCCGCATAAGAAAAATACCCCTATCAGCACAAATAGAATCCTTTTCATACCCTCCCCCTAAAATTCAGTCTGTCCTGATCAAACGCGGCCTACGCTTGAACTTCGTTTTCCTGGACAAACTTCTTTATCTCCTCGATATTCTCCAGTATAAGCTTGGCTTTATGTAAGCCGAACGAGAAGGGAAATTTATCTTCTTCATCACGCTTGATAACAAGCACCGGCTTGCCCTTGTACTCCGTTTTTTCGATCATCCTGATCTCCTATCTATCCCCCTTCGCAAGGCTTCGGGGGATTTCGCTAGATAAAAACTTATTGTGCTCATTTTACTGCCAAAACCGCAACTATACAACAAGAAAATTAAATCTAGCTCTGCTTCTTAGATTTTATAAAAAGGTAGGAAGTTAATAGGAAGGGGTTATAGCTTCAGCAGCCGGCTTATTCCCATGAAATCTATGCGTTCCAGATTAACGCCTGCCCGGAAGGTATCTGGTCCGGTCATCTCCGACCAAGCCACTTCTCCGCGGGTGTAAAACGGTTCGGCCCTGTCCGGGACCTCAAGGAACAATTCCAAAGCCGTATTGGGATTAAGCTCCTGGTTAGTGGCCAGCCGCAATCCCTTGGCGCTTACATCCTGGGTCTGTGCCTCCCCTTCATTTCTAGAGTCAAGATTGATGTAGCGTAAAGAAATATTTGCCGGAAAACGCTCGAACACCCTGCGATCTTCCATGGTTATGTCCTTTTCTTCTTCTTGTGTTTCGTCGTGCCACCGACGGGTTATCTCTTCGGAAAAATACCGGCGTATGAATTGGTATATTTTTTCCTTTTGCTGGTCAGTAACCCTGGTAAAATATAAACCGTAAGAATGAAATCCACCTTCCATCTTATGCCAGGCAACCCAGGCTTCTACATCCAGAATAAATTCTTCGGAAAACTCAAAGCGCAATCTTACCGCCCTGTTTTCCTTAAGCTCTATGCCCAGGCTTAGCCGTATCCCTTTGAGGCTGATATCATCGAGCTGACAGCTGACCGGCACCGGCGAATCTTCTACCGAGAGCTTAATCTCATGGCCTACGCGCCATCTTATAAAACGCCGGCGAATCTGCCCCCGCACTTCAACACCTCCCTGCCTGCCGGTAGGCAGGCTTTTTTGTCCCTGCTTCCGGAAATTCGTATTTCTTTATCCTCATATTATCACTCAATCAATGCCTGTCAATCTCTAATTAAAACGCCACCTCCGCAAATCTGTGCACCCTGTGCAAATAAAAAACCACGGATAGAGGCTAAGACCTCTTAAATCCGTGGCATCCATTGCCTATAATGCCACCTAGGCAATTTACAATTTTTTATCACTCTAAGTATACACTATTTTTACCCATATTTCAAGGATCCCTAAGCACCTCGCAGCAAGCGGGTTCCGCTTATTAACACCTTGAAAGAAAAACGTGGGGGAAACGGACGAGACAAACTAAAAACGATAAAACAGAGATTACAGTTAAAAGAAAACCCATAATGCGGGTAGAGGTTATTTCCCTGGATAATGAAACCGGCTCCATCTTCCAGTTAATGCCCAGATAAAAAGCCTTTTGTAGATCGATGACGCGGCCGGGTTTTTTTATCAGGAACAGGCCGATCACAATGCCCGCAAACGATACCAAGAACCCTGTCAAAAGCATCGTTAGTTTCATTTTCCCTCCTTTTTTTGTGCGATATTTTTCGTGCAGGCAAAGGAAAAAAAGAACTCACTTTATCATAATGTGCGGATAAGCCCCGCGAGGAACTTTGACTCTGCCTCTACCATCTGCAGGTTATGGTCAAGGATGCGCGAAAGCGATAATGAAGATTTATTTTCCGTAGCATCGGTCATCTGCCGCATAGACTTAATTAAACGGCCCAAAACCTGCATACGCGCGCGTAACCTTCTTTTAGCCACGGCGGACTTGGCAAAAGAGAGAAAATATAAGCTCAGGTCCAGGCTAAACTGCGGCCTTTTAAAATTAAGGAAGCTCTTGCTCAGAAGTTCATAAAAACGGGACTGTCCTTTGGGGGTAAGACAATAGACAAAACACGCCGGGCGTCTGCCGTATCTTCTCGCTTTTTTTGCCACCAGGCCTTTTTTTTCCAATACGGATAGGGGATAATATATGGATTTTATTTCGGCGCCGGCAAAAAGCTGAAAGATCTCCTTGATCTTCTTTTTTATCTCATAACCGTGCTTGGGGCTTTCCTTTAACAGACCTAATAGGATCAACTCCTGTACAATCATGCCAATTTCCCTATGCCTCTGTACTTCTGGTAACGTAAGCCCAAAAGCTTTTCTTTATCATAATGCTTTAACTCACCCAGATGTTTCTTGATAACTCCTTTGAGGGTCTCTCCCATCCTTTGCGGGTCGCGGTGCGCCCCGCCTAAAGGTTCCGGGACCACCTCATCGATGATGCCCATAGCCGATAGGTCCTGGGCGGTTAATTTCAAGACCTCGGCAGCCTGAGGCGCCTTGGCCCCGCTTTTCCAAAGGATCGCCGCGCACCCCTCGGGAGAAATCACAGAATAATAGGCATTTTCCAGCACACAGACCCTATCTGCCACGCCTATCCCTAAGGCCCCGCCTGAGCCCCCCTCGCCGATGACCGTAGCCACAATGGGGACGGCAATGCTGGACATCTCTCTTAAATTCAAGGCAATGGCCTGGGCCTGGCCGCGTTCCTCGGCGTCAATGCCCGGATAGGCGCCGGGCGTGTCAATAAAAACTATAATCGGTAGATCGAATTTTTCGGCAAGCTGCATCATCCTTAAGGCCTTACGGTATCCCTCCGGGTGCGCACAACCGAAGTTCCGCTTGAGATTCTCCTTGGTGTCCCTGCCCTTCTGGTGCCCGATCACAACTACCTTCTGGCCTTCGAAATTGGCTAAACCCGTGATCATGGCCTTGTCGTCGGCAAAACTGCGGTCGCCGTGCAGCTCCAGAAAATCGGTCAAAAACATACTTACGTAATCCAGGGTGTACGGCCGCTGCGGATGCCGGGCAAGCTGCACCCTCTGCCAGGCAGTAAGGCTTCCGTAAGTGTCCTTTTTTAAATACTCCAGCTTCTCCTCAAGACGCCTCACTTCGGAAGTGAGATCGATCTTTTTGTCCGAGACAAAAGCTTTTAGTTCTTCGATCTTCTTTTCGAGTTCGGTGATCGGTTTTTCAAAATCAAGGCCAGCCATATTAGTCGTTGGTCGTTAGTCCCTGCCCGCCCCTGTATCACCGGGCAGGCGGGGTTGGTCGTTAGTTTTAATCAACGATTGTTACTTCAATGCCGGTTGGGACGATAGAATATAACTCTTCCACTTCGCTATTGGCCATGCGCACGCACCCCTGCGTGACCTGCTTGCCTAGGCTCTGTGGATCAATGGTACCGTGAATACCATAACCGGGGAGGTCAAATCCCAGCCAGCGCGTACCCAGGAGGTTATCCGCGCTTCCCGGGGCCACCACCGCCCCTGCCTTAAACCAGGTAGGATTGACAAGCTTATTATTAATCTTATATGTGCCCACCGGCGTAGAATTATTTACACCCGTCGAAACAATATAAGTCTTTAATATCTCTTCTCCACTCTTTAACATAAGGATATTCTGGGATTTATCCACAAGTATGCTAAAAGGAGTATTCCAAACTTTGATCTTTCTCCCGGGAACGATCTTATCGTCGGAAAGATGATTACTCTTCATGATCAGCTGGGTGGTAGTCTTGAACTCTTTGGCGATCTTGGTAAGCGTATCGCCGTGCTTTATCTCGTAGGAAACGCTTTTAGGCGTGATCGCGGGAGAAAACAACAATCCCATATTCAATTCTTCGGACTTCTTTTGCCAATCCATCACCTCCGGGGAATTTGCATAAGCCGCAATTAACTGCTGATAAACGAGTTTGGCCTCCCAGAGATTGCCCTTTGCCTCAAAGTCCTTTGCCCGGGCCAACAGGGCCCCGGCAGAGCTGGAAACCGGAGCGGTTACATTAGTTGATTTAGTCACTTTTGCGGATTTTCTATGGCCCTTTCCCATGAATACCGCAAGAGAAATTACCGCTGCTATCATAATTATCAGGATTACCAACAATCTTCTATTCATTAAATCCTCTCTTTTGTTAATATTATTGAGCCAATACAGCTATGGTTACGCCTAATAAAAACCCCACGATCACTTCCATCGGAGTATGCCCCACGAGTTCGCGCAGGCGGTGCTCTTTAATCTTACCCTGCCAGTAGATATCCTCGGTTATCTTATTCAATATCCTGGCCTGCCTTCCGGTTGCCCTGCGTACCCCTTGGGCATCGAACATCACTACCAGAGCGAATGCCGCGGCAAGTGCAAAATACACCGTGTCGAACCCGAATTCAAGCCCGATGGCGGTGGCTAGGCAAGAGGCGCCGGCGGCATGGCTGGAAGGCATACCGCCGGTTCCTATAAACCAGCGGAAATCAAACCTTTTTTCACGCATTACCCCTAAGGTAACCTTAACCATCTGGGCGATTATCCAGGCGGCGAGTGTAGTCATAAAGATCTTATTCTTCACAATCTGCGGGAAAATTTCATTCATGGCAATTTAGTATCCGGGGTTACTTCGATATTGATCTTAAGCGGAAGGGTGGGCTTACCGTCTTTAACCAGAAACCCCTTATTGCCTTTGATTATTTTTCTGGTCGGTGACTCCTGTACCATCACCTCTTCTACTTTGCGCCCCTCTTCTACTTTTCGCTCCTTACGCCGCAAGGCCTGTATCGCCTTCTTAAGCTCGCTTAAGGAGTTAAACTTCTGCTGAAAATCCTGATTTCTTTGCTCTAACTGATCCAGCTTCTGATTCAACCTTGCATACCTCCTGCGCAGCACAGAATTTTCAAGCTTAAGGATATTAACATGGCCAGAGAGGTCTTCGCTTAGTTTCTGCTCTGCGCGGAGTTTGGCAACTTTTCTTCTTGTCGCCCTTAGGTTATTCTTATATAAAACCTTGAGCCCCTCCAGCTGGTTCTCCTGCTCTTTCTCTTTCTCTAATCCCTGCAAAAGGTTTAGTCTCTCTTGCTGAAGGAGCCCCAGCTCATTCTTGGTCTTATTTAAGCTATCCAGCAGCATCATCTTCTCTCTAAGCAGGGTCAGATACTCAAAGACACAGACTGCCGTTATCCCAACCAAAAAAGCGATTAAAACTACCTTAAGGTTCTTCATCTGATTCTGTTATAGGCTATTATTATATAGATTACAAAGACAAAAAGCAAGGGATTTTCAGGGGTGATAGCAAGCCCCGCCAGAGGAGGAAGTCCCTGGCGGGACAAAAATCCCTGTTAGATTTGGCACTTTTTAACGTCTTATATAGGTAAGGATGGATAAACCGATAAAATCGGGTGTCTACTACTGCGAAGGAGGTAAAAGATGCTTGCCAAATCTCTTTGTTTCGGCTTGTTCGGCATAGAGGCATACCCTGTTGAAATCGAAGTGGATGTCTCCTCAGGCCTGCCGGCGGTAACCCTGGTGGGGCTGGCAGATACTGCTATAAGGGAGAGCAAAGAGCGGGTCAAATCCGCAATAAAGAATTCCGGCTTTAACTGGCCTGGAGAAAGGATCACGGTAAGCCTGGCGCCTTCAGACATAAAAAAAGAAGGGCCTGCCTTTGACCTGGCAATTGCCTTAGGGATACTCGCCGCAAGCGGCCAATTGGATAGCCAGAAGCTTATGGAATACTACATACTGGGCGAATTGTCTTTAAATGGCTCTCTGCGGCCAATCCAGGGAGGGCTGCCTATTGCCATTGCCTTGTCCAAATCCAGGCTAAAGAATATCATACTGCCGCAGCAGAGCGCCCGGGAGGCCGCGATAGTTCCGGAGGCGCGCGTTTTCCCTTTAAGGACCCTGAAAGAAACGGTTGAGTTCCTGCATAATCCTGCGGCGATCCCTCCTTTGGTATCGGATATAGACAGGCTTTTCCTGGAAAACGGGCATTACGCAGTAGATTTTTCAGAAGTAAAGGGGCAATATTTGGCAAAGAGGGCGCTGGAGGTCGCTGTTTCCGGAAGGCATAATATTGCCATTATCGGGCCGCCCGGGAGCGGAAAAACTATGCTCGCCAAAAGAATCCCCACCATTATGCCTGACCTATCCTTAGAGGAAATCCTGGAAGTTACCAAGGTGCATTCGGTAACAGGAAGCTGCCTGATAAAAAGCGGCCTGGTTTGCGTAAGGCCTTTTCGTAATCCGCATCACTCGATCTCAGACATTGCCCTCGTAGGAGGGGGATCGATCCCCAAACCCGGAGAGATAAGCCTGGCGCACCAAGGCGTATTATTTTTGGATGAGCTCCCGGAGTTCCACCGTAACGCCTTAGAGGCGCTGCGTCAACCTCTGGAGGACGGCTGTATATCTATATCGCGCATCAACCGCTCCCTGACCTTTCCTGCAGCGTTCATGCTTGTCTGCGCCCTGAACCCCTGCCCCTGCGGTACACAAGGACAACATAAACACCCCTGCCGTTGCTCAACCACCCAGATCGCCAGATACCGCTCAAAAATATCCGGGCCGCTGCTTGACAGGATAGATATACACATAGAAGTGCCTGCTGCCAGATACCAGGAATTGACCAGTACCTTGCCTGCGGAAAGCTCCGCTCAAATCAAAGAAAGGGTGGAAAAGGCACACGCGATTCAAAAGGAAAGATTTTCCGCCAAAATGCTTGGCGGACCCGCCACGATTTGTGGCGGAAAGGGTGAAGGTATTATGTGTAACGCCCAGATGAGCCACAAACAGGTGAGAAAGTTTTGCGAGTTAGGCAAGGAGGAAAGCGGATTGCTCAAGATGGCAATGGCTGAGCTTAATTTCAGCGCAAGGGCGTATGATAAGATACTGAAGGTATCAAGGACGATTGCGGACCTGGCGGGGTGTGAAAACATTAAGACAGAGCACCTATCAGAGGCTATCCAGTACCGGAGCTTAGATAGGGATTTCTTTGTTTAGGGAGAGAAAGAAAAAAATATGTTGTATTTTGTGCCTTTTTAAGGCGGCAAGAAGAGACAGAAATTCTTCTCGAACTGCCTAGAAATAGTTTCTATGAATTTCAGGAAATATTTTTGTCAATAACCTCGATAAGCTGCTTTATGTCTACCGGTTTAGATATAAAAGGATGGCCGCCTATAACGCCGCCGCTCTCTTTTACTTCCTGTTTAGCTATAATTGCAGTTAAAAATACGATTGGGATATTCCTGGTAGCTTCATCATCTTTCAGCTGAGAAGCCACTTCGCTGCCTTCTGCATCCGGCAGTAAGATATCCAATAGAATTAAATCCGGTTTAAAGGCCTTGGCGGTGGTAAAGCCGAATGCGCCCTGGTTCTCTGTTTTAACTTCATACTTTCCGGTTCGCTCAAGGTTTAATTTTATCAATTTCGTGAAATCCTCTTCGTCATCAACGATCAATATCTTTTTTCCCCCTTTTTTCTCCCACATATCCCCCCTCCATTTTTTACAATAAGCCCATTATTCCTTTTTCTTGCTCACTCTATCACCTTTGGCCACCTTTAAAAGGATGGTTATTTTAGTCCCCTCCCCGGGTTTGCTTTCTGCGAATATCAGGCCTTTATGCATATGGATTATATTTCTACCCACAGATAATCCTAAACCGGCACCACCCATTGTGGTTTTAGTAGTAAAGAATGGATCAAAGATTCTCTTCAGGTTTTTTTCAGTAATACCGATGCCCGTGTCTTCAATTTCAACTATTACAGTCTTTTCTCCAACCTGAAAATGATCATCCGCTCTTTTACCTATGCCGTTTTTTATTTCTTCTAATTTTTTATCAAAACTGCGGATAATAATCCTGCCGCCTTTGGGCATAGCCTGGACCGCATTCAAAAATATATTAATGAACACCTGTTCTAATTTGTTCTTATCTCCCAAAACAAAGGGTATATCTTCTTTTGTCTCTAATATAACATCGATATTCTCGAATTTAAGTCTGGCCCTTACCAAATTTAAAGAAATTTCCAAAATAGAGTTTATATCTTCCGGCTGTAAATTCAAACTTCCAGCTCTGGAAAAATCAAGAAGAGTGTTTATGATCTTATCCGCTCTTTTTATGTTATCTTTAAGCATGATCAAGATTTCAGAGGCTTCCCTTTCTGTGGCGGGTATCTTATCTTCCAGATAATTGAGCCCTTGCATTATTATCGCTAAAGGGTTCCTTACTTCATGCGCCACTCCGCTGGCTAACTGACCTATAGCGCTTAATTTCTCAGACTGGATAAGTTGATCCTGTGTTTCTCTTAGTTCCACATATGCCTTTCTTATCTCTTCTTCCAGCCCCTCTTTTTCTTTCTTTGCTTTGTATCTATCGATGACCTTTTTAATAACTATATCCAATGTATCGTTATACAAAACGTCTTTGACTATATAATCATACGCGCCTTCCTTCATTATGTCCACCGCAACCTTTTCGTTTCCCAGAGCGGTAACTACAACAAAAGGGGTGTCCTTTTTTTTATTATTCATCTCTTTTAATATATCAAGCGCCGTTAAACCCGGAAGGCGATAGTCACAGAGCACTGCATCGTAAGGATTTTCAAATATTTTTTTCAAACCCTCTTGCGCATCCATGGCAGAATCCACCTGATAGCCTGCGTCTGATTTTTGCAGGATCCTCTTTGTAATCTCTGCGTGATCCTGGTTATCCTCTATCAGCAAAATTCTTATAGGCATAAAAAATAATTAGCGGATGCTGTCTTGCGCTTCCTGACCATTAGGCGGATAGATATTCAACAACCCCCAGTACAGACTTATCTCCTTAACTACCTCTACAAATCTCTCAAAGTTAACCGGCTTCTGGATGAAACTATTGCAGCCGTAGCTATAACTCTTGATTATATCCTCATCTCTCTTGGAAACAGTAAGCATCACAATGGGTATCCTCTTTAAATCAGCGTCTTCTTTTATGGCCTTAAGGACATCTATCCCGTTAAGCTTTGGGAGATTTATGTCTAAGAGTATCAAGCCGGGCTTTGCGCTGGCAGAATGGTCAAGGTACTGTCCTTTATGCTGCAAAAAATCCAGCGCCTCCTGCCCGTCTCTTACAATCCAGAGCTTATTAACTACCTTTGCTTCTTTAAGCGCCCTTTCTGTTATATCAATATCATCGGGGTTATCTTCTACCAAAAGTATTTTTATGATCCTATGTTCTTCCGCCATCCTGCCCTCCTTTGTCTATCCTGCCCGTCCTCTCCTGTTCGTCTAACGCCTTTTTAATCTCATCCTCTGTTACAAGCTTTTTCTCTACCAGTATCTCGCCTATCAATTTATTTCCTAAAATAACGCTCTTTTCCTTGGGGATATTAAAATAGAACGTGGAACCCTCTCCTATTTTAGATTCAAGCCAGATCTTCCCCCTATGCAGCTGGATTATCTTCTTTACTATGGTAAGGCCTGCGCCGGTCCCTTCAGCGTCCTCCCTCTTACCTAACCTCTGGAATATCTCAAATATCTTGTCAAAATATTCCTCTTGTATACCAATGCCGTTATCCCTTACGTAAAATTCATAAAAATCCCCTTTTTCACTGCATCCGATTTCTATTACGGGTTTTTGTTTATCATTAAACTTAATGGCGTTGGAGACCAGATTCAAAAAGGCCTCGGTTAATCTAACCCGGTCGCAAAACATCCTTGGAAGCTTATCTTTTATTATGATCTCTACGGCCTTTTGCTTTATAGCGTATTCAAGCCTCATCTCTACTTCGCCTATGATATCCTCTGTTGCGACCTCTACAATGGTGCTCCCTCTCTTTTTGAGCCTGGATATCTCAAGGAGGTCTTCAATAAGCCTTTTCATCCTTTCTGTATTTGCTCTTACCCGTTCCAGATAATGCCTCCCCTCTTCGCCTAATTTATCCTTGTAATCATCTGCTATGAATTTTGAGTAGGCGTCTATGCTTCTTAAGGGTTCTTTTAAATCATGCGAAACTATATAGGTAAAGTCGTCTAATTCTTTATTAACACCTTCGAGAGACTTTTTTTGATACTCCAATATCTTCTTTGACTCCATAAGATCTTCGGCTACATTCTTTACTGCCCTGCCGGAATCCTCTGCCCCTTGCTTCTGCTCCTCAAGTAACTCCTGGTGCTCTTTAAGTTCTTTGATCAACCTCTCTCTTTCTTCCTCGGCCTTTTTGCGCCCTGTGTTGTCTAGCGCCGTAACTACGAACCCCACGATATCTCCGGCATCATTATGTATTGCTGCCCCGGAAAAAATAACCGATATTGCCTTTCCGCCTTTTGACTGGTAAGTAGTTTCTAAATTAGCAATAGTCTCTTTTTTCTCTAAATCACTAAACAATAATTTAACCGTATCCTTTTGCGGAATAATCGCCTCTACCGGCTTTTTGATCAGCTCTTCTTTATCATACCCGAGCGCTTCTTCAATGGCGCGGTTGGCCCTGATTATTTTACCCTCCCTATCAACCAAAATCAAAAAATTGGGGATAATGGAAATAACCTGTTCGGCAACAATCGCCGGCGTGAGTTTCATCAACTTATATCTGAAGACAGCGTAGCCCATAAACGAGATCCACACAAAGATATAGAAGTAGCCAAAGGGATATAACCCTATTTGAAGGGCGGGGAGAAAATCCAACGCAGCAGTGTATCCCACCAGGACGCCGATAAATACAATTTTTATTCTTTTATTCTCGATCTTTGTCGCCATCTTCCCTTGTGACAACCAAAGCTCGCGAAAACTTACAAACATCAATACTAAAAAGAAGGTAAGAAAAGGGTAAGAAAAGGGGCCGAATAAGGGATACCACCCCCAAAAATACATTGCACCGGTAGCAAAATGAGAGTTAAATCCTGACAGATAAGAAATAAGCGCGAGGGAATAAACGGATATGACTAAGCGCTTTTGATTCTTTAATGATTTTGCCAGCGCCCTTACAAAGAAATAGATATTTGGCGCAATAGTAACTATGCCGATCAGGGAATAATACCTAAACCAAGATAACGCTACTGGGGACTCTTTGCTTAAATAAATCATGGAAAAACCGGAAAGCCATAAGAAGACACTCAAACAAGTTAACGCGAAGAACAGGTTAATAACTGATCTTGTATTCTGCAAGAACACAATTATCCCCATTATCAGAACTGATATGGCGGCAACGCCTACGGGGATAGCATAGAAATTGAAATAATAATTCGCAAGGACGCTCATTTGTTAATTAATAACCTTTCTAGGCTCCATCGGAATCAGCGATATTGTTGTCTTTATTCTCTCCTCCAACCCCTTTATCCTCTTCATTATAAGGCGACTGTCTTCCCAGTTCCCGGCTCAATCTGTTGATCTCCTGTTTTAACTCGATCATCTTGAGTTCGCGACCCACCATGATCTTATTCATATCCTCTAAATCTTTCAAAAGGACCTTCTGTTGTTCCTCTGTTTTTTTACGGTCCGCGATATCCATAAAACTCTCTAAGAGGTATTTACGGCCTTTCAATGTAACTGAGATCACAGTTTTAAGAATCGGTACCCTGTCGCCATTAGCCCTCAGCAGCACGCGCTCGGAACCTTCGATGTTCTGACCTAAGCCGCTAACCGGGCATTTTCCTTTCTCTGCCGGACAGATGTATTGATAGCAAAGCTTCCCTACTATTTGACTTTTATCCGCGCCAATCATTCTAGCAGCCGCGGGATTGGCTTCAGCGATAATGTGTGTTTCAGAATCGATGACCACCATTCCTACCGGTAATGAATTTAATATTACCGTGAAATAAGCCTCGTTCTCTTTCAGCGCATCCTCTACCTTCTTACGTTCGGCGATCTCTTGGATCAGTTCTTGTTTCTGCTTGAAGAATCTGCGTATTAACCGTGAGATATCGCCGAACTCGCTGGTATCTTTTTCCAGACTGCGCAGGCCGGCGGGATCATCTTTTTTTAAAACGCCGGAGATTATTCCTAAGGGTATATTTACTGTTGTGGTAATGAATAAGGCCATAAAAATTATAACGCAGACAAGAAAAACGATAAATACTGCCGACGCATTTCTGGAAAAAAGTTTGTAAGTTTGTAACTCCTGGGATTGTATGGTAACGTAAACATAGGCTATCGGATTCCCTCTCCAGTCTGCAAGTTCTCTGGAGAAAATAATGGAATTAGCGGCTGCCAGGGCTTCAAGACCGGGGATTGTTTCTTTTTTTGTGCCAACCTTAATCTCTCCTCCCATCAGCTCCCCTAGTTCACTGACATACCCGCTCTTCCATAGCCGGCCGACGAAAAAATAACCCTGCGGAGGGGTCTTTCTTTCCGGATCCGAGGTAAGATGCACTGTGGCGCCGCGAATTTCGATTATACCTGCGCTGGTATTTACAAAAAAATGGCAAAGGCGTTTTTTTAAGAATATCTCATTGATAGCTTCTTTGGGGATGGGGGATTCTTTTATCACAGAGGCATATTGGCTATTTATGGAATAAAACAGGGAAAAATTTGTATTGTATACCCATACCGCATCCGCTTTATAAGTCTTGAGGACGGTCTCGTCCATCATTTTCTTAGCCCATTCTAGATCATTTTTACGGATAGCATCCGCCATCTCATCCCAGTAGGTATAATCGATGGCAAACACTTCCAGGTTTACCCCTTCCAACTTGACGATCTTATCAAAGTAGATAGTTTTTTCTTTGTTATCACTTTGGAACAGCAGGTACATTCTTTTATTCTCGAATGCCTGATACCAGTATCTACCCGCGATAAATATAGCGCTGAAGAATAGCAATAAGGAGATTAATTTTGCCTGCACCCGCATAAAGATATCCTTCCCGTATTTAGAGCCCGGTTTATTAAAAAGTTAAAGTACAGCTTAATTCGATCTGATAGGCAGGGTCGGCCTCGCCATCGCCCCGCACAAAGGGGGTGAAAAGACTACCTTCTGTATCATCCCTGTCTTCCTTGTAATATCTCCCCGGTAAAAAACAACCGCTCAACAGGCCAAGAGTAATATTTTTATTAAGTTCGTAATTAAAAGATAGATCCAATTCGTTGCCTAAATCGGGTGAGAGCATCTTACTTGATCCTTCAAAGGTGCCTACCCCTCTTTCCATTGCCCTTAAATACCACCAGTCAAGAACAAATAACCGGGGGTCTCCAAAGGTGGTGGGACGGTTGATGCCGTAATTCAACCCATTGCCTGCGCCCATAGCCACTAAAGGCAGATTATTCGCGTCAGGATATATCGAATCTAATAAATTGGTATTGAACGGCGAGTAGGCGCTAAAAGCACGATTTTTGCCGCTGGTCAACACCTCATCTCCATTATCTACCATATCCGTAGTAACTTTGTTGCCTGAAGCAAGGACAAACCTGGAATGCGGGATTATCCGTTCAAAATTATACGCGGCATCCGCGTATAAAAGATACCCGCAATGCTCTACGTCCTTGAAATTCTCATCGCTGCTCTGTACCTTTCCGAAATTCCTGGCTGTTTCTATCGCTATAGATAATTTATCAAAAGTGGAATTCCAGGCAAGGCCGAGAGTGCCCAATAAATCATTATGCGTGGGCGTAGAAAAAAGATTTGCGCGACTATCTCCGGAACCATCGGAAAGAACCTCTACATAGGGTTGCAAGGAATTATTTTTGAAAGTGAAAACTGCGTCTGTAGCAAAAAAGTTGGCCTTATTAGGCGTATAATGGATACCCTGCTCTCTCTCTTGTTTAATGCGCGGCCCCAGGTAACTTTTATTAACCAAATCTGGTTTACAATAATAAAAGTGCCACTTTAAATTTTCATTTTCTCTATATAAGCTAAGTGAATAATTCTCGTAGCTGGCGGGTACGGCGAGGTCATTAGCCGCATGGTAAGCAAAAAGTCCGCTCTTGAGCCTTAAAGGAAGTTCAAATAAAGGAGTGTCATACCAGAATTCCTCTACGTGAGGTAATAGTTCGTTTCCGCGGTACCTCTCTGCCTGCGCGGTGGATGTCCTTAATGTATTACGGATAAATAGCGGCGCATCGTAGTCATAGGGGCCGTTTCTCTCTAACTTCAGGTATGCCTCGGGACCGCTGTCTTTAAATTTAAGGTCGAATCCTAAACTGTAGTCAACACCGAAATAAGTCGAAGAGTCGTCTTTATTTCTGCTATCCAGGCCAATGTTATTCTTTAAGGTGACTACGTCTGTTCTAAGATATGGCAGGATATTGAAGGTGAGATTTTTATTATCCGCTACCGCAACCTCTGCTGAAGCAGGGATTACAAAACCAAAGAAACAAATAACAAAATATAGAACACCTTTTGCTATTGCTCTTTTTTTATTTTTTTGCATTATATTATAGTATCGTTCTATATACCTAACTTGTTATGTTACTACATTTTAAATAAAATTTCAATAGAATTATTCAACGTGATCGTAAATGAGCCATAAGCAAGCAGGCAAAATCTGCAGCCCGGACAGGGAAGAAAAACAGGCTGCTTAAGATGGCAATGACTAAAAGCGGATTTATGGGGATCTAGATGGGGGGGGACTTTGAAAGATGCCTATTTATTAAGCACCTCGATCACCTGATTGGCGGAAGCGCTGTTACCCTTATTGTCGGTGACAGTAAGAGTAACGGTAAACTCTCGCGGTTCGTATGTCATGCTCAAATATGTATTGGCGGGATTCTTCTTTGTAGAGGTATCACCGTCGCCGAAATCCCACGAATAAGCGATTATCCTGCCGTGGGGAGAATAAGACCTGCCTCCGTAAAACTGCACTTTTAACGGCGAATAGCCGGTAACGGGCTTGGCCATAATCAATGCCACGGGTTCTCCGATAACCTGCGTTTCTTTCTTGGGGCGGGATTTTGGTTTTCTTGCGGGAGCCTTACGCGCCTTTTTTCCGGGCACTTCTGTAACTACGCCGAGGCTTACGCTCTTTGTTCCTTCCTTAACTTCCTGCGCAACTTCGGCCTCAACCGGCTGGACAGGCTTCGCTTGTTGGACGGCTTCTGGTTTGGGTTCTTCCGGCTTGGGTTCTACGGGTTTGGGTTCTTCCGTTTTGGCCGTAACCGGACCCTCTTTTGCCAGGTCTTTTTGTATATAAACACCCAGGGCTTCCCGTAATTTTTTGTTAATCGTCTCCTCTTTTAAATCCTGCTCCTCCTCTTTTCTCTTGACCCTATCCCGGTATTTTGGATTATGCCTGTACCTGTAATCCGATATAGCCAGGGCGGGGACACGAAAAACCCCGGTTATTAATTTTACGAAATATACCGGCGGATCCCAGAACCACTCTTTAAAACGGTTTTCGATATAACCCATCTTTTTATAATAGCGCTCGACGGTATGGCGCCGCCTTTTAAAACGCTCCTTGGCAAACTTAAGGTTTTCGGGAACAGAGTTATCCTGGCCTACGGTATATTCCAAGATAGTATATCCGTCTCGCGAGGCAAGGTAACCTTTGTTATGCGGCGGTTTACCGTAGCCAAATCTGTATGCGGCGCAACCGGACAATACTAAAACTAAAAACGCCAATAGAGTTATTTTTTTCACCCTTCCTGTTCCTCCTCTTTTATTACATCTTTAATAGCGCCAGGGTTTCTGCGCGCGTCTTTTCATTGTCCTGGAATATCCCTCTTACCGCCGAGGTCACGGTAGTGGTGCCGGGTTTCCTGACTCCGCGCATAGACATGCAAAGGTGCTCGGCCTCCAACACCACCATACAACCTTTGGGCTTGAGTTTCTCCATAACTATCTCGGCGATCTGCGTAGTCAGGCGTTCTTGTACCTGCGGCCGCTTTGCCAGAGTATCAACCACGCGCGCCAGCTTACTTAACCCTGTCACCCGGCCCTGTTTGGGTATATAAGCAATGCTTGCCTTGCCCACAAAAGGGGTTAAGTGGTGTTCACAGATCGAATACAAAGGAATATTCTTTAAAAGGATTATCTCGTTATGCTTCTGGTCAAGAATTACCTCCAGTTCTTTTTTGGGATCCTTGCCGATACCGGCGAAAATCTCTTCATACATTTCAGCCACCCGTCTGGGGGTATCTTGCAGGTCTTTGCGCTTAGGATTCTCGCCTATCGCCTCTAATATATCCTTGACCGCATGTTCTATTTTTTTCTTATCCACGCTTACCTCGCTTATTTCCCTATGCAGAAATCGCTAAAGATCTTATCCAGGAGATCTTCGGAAAAACTCCTGCCTAAAAGCTTATCCAGGTTGGCGACCGCCTCCTTAAGATCCTGGCTAATGAATTCCAAGGACAGACCATTATCTACCGAATTAAGTGCTTCTGCAATAAGTTTTTGCGCTTCTTTGATAGATTCAAGATGCCGCATATTTGCGACAAAAAGCGCACCCGGCGAACCGGCCCTGCCGCTAAAGACCATACCGGCTATAGAATCTTCGAGTAAATCGATATTCTTGCCGTTCTTTGCCGAAATCTCTACTACCTGCTTAAAATTCTTGGCAATATATGGACGCTCTATTTTCTGAGATTTGTCTATCTTATTAATCACCGCCAAGGTCGTCCTTCTCTTAAGCCTGCTTATCAACGCCCTGTCATCCTTGGTCAGCTGATGAGCGCCGTCAAACAACAGGATCACCAGATCCGCCAGGTCAATCTGCTTTTTTGAGCGCAGGACCGCGTGTCTTTCAACCAGGTCACGCGGCTCCAGGATCCCGGCCGTATCCACGATCCTTACAGGAATACCTTTTATATCTATGATCTCTTCGATAGTGTCGCGGGTGGTCCCGGGCACTGCCGTAACAATTGAGCGCTCCTGTCTTAAAAGCGCGTTTAAAAGCGAAGACTTTCCTACATTCGGCCGGCCGCAGATAACCGTATGCACCCCCTCGCGCATTACCCTGCCGAACCTTGCATTTTCCAGCATAGACTTCATCTCGCTATTTATCTTGGCGATCCTTGCGGAAATTACCTCAAGGCCTGCGGCGTTCAGTTCTTCCTCAGGAAAATCTATGCTCGCCTCCAGGGTCGCAAGGGCATCCAATAAGCCTTCTCTCCATTTATTAATCTTCCTGGATAGCCCGCCTTTCAGCTGCTCAACGCCCAAGCTCAAAGCGGAATCAGTCTTGGCGCGGATTATATCTAAGACTGCCTCTGCCTGCGTAAGGTCGATCCTCCCGTTTAAAAAGGCGCGCTTGGTAAATTCACCCGGCTCAGCCAGGCGGCAACCGTTCTCCAAAACTAAACCTAACACCCTACGGAGACCAACGATGCCTCCGTGGCAGTTAATCTCTGCTACGTCCTCTTTGGTATAGGAACGCGGCGCGCGCATCACGGTCAAGATTACTTCGTCAACTATGTTTTGTCGTTGGTCCCTGCCCGCCCCGGGTATCACTAGGCAGGCGGGGTTGGTCGTTGGTCGTTGGTCAATAATCCAACCGTAATGCACGGTGTAGGCCCTGAATTCAGAAGGCTTTTTATTATCCTTGGAAAGAAAAATTTTATCTGCGATAGACAGCGCTTCCCGGCCGCTTATACGTACGATGCCGATCCCGGATTCGCCCAAAGATGAAGCGACTGCAGCGATGGTATCGGTTGAATTTATAACCTTAAGGACGTCTCTCATAAAAATTACCTATTGCTTCGGGATAAATTGTAAAACACGCATACGAATTCTCTCAACGTAATGGAGTATTAATACAATAAACCTTGTTTTTTTAAAAATTCTATGACCTCTTGGGAGACAACCTCATGTCCTAGCTTTGTTAGATGGATTCCATCATCTTTAAATATTTTCTCGTGCTTATTCTCAAGTGAATAAAAGAGAGAAAATAGGTCGAGCACAGGAACGTGATATCTCATACACAATTCTTTTAATTTCGCTTGGGGCTTTAAAACGAAATCTCGATTTAATGCTAGGGTCCCTGGATTTAACTGAGGTCCGAATGGAAAAATGAGTATGCATAATTTACTGCCGTTTTTATCTAAAATCTGCTCCATCTTTCTTAAATTCTCCTCATAATTTATCCAAGAATAGTCTTTCCATGCGATATTAAAGTCGGGGAGGTCTTCCCAGGGAAAATCGCTGGTTTTTCTGGCAAGCTTTTTAGCGACTAAGTGCACTTTAATCAAACTAAGCACATAGCTCCTGCTTATTATTTTGTCAAAAAGCGAATTAATCTTTAAACTATCCTCTGCCTCTTGAGTCCTCAGCATTTTTCCGTCCACATTAAATTTATGAAGAAATCTATGGTTATCATTTAAACAATAACACCATACCACCAGATTGGGAGTAGCATGAATTAAGTCTCTCTGCATAAACATCAGTTCCTGATAAGCGGTATAACCTGGCACGCAAGCTTTTATGATCTCTATGCTTGTATTTTTAGCAGTTGCTTCCTTTATATAATCAACAAAGCTCGGGTTATCAAATGGAATGGAGTCGCCCAAGAAGATTATCCTGTAAGCCCCCTTCGGCTTAGGCAGCATTACCTCTTGATCTACTATATACAACTTATTGTCTGAAGAAGCCTTTGAGTTCAACTTGTATCCCAGGATTTTGTCATAGACAACCCAATCTTTCGTTCCTAAATTCGAGTACGGAACGTTGTAATATTCCCTTATATTTTTAATAGCCCCCCAAAAACCATCCTTGTAAAATCGGTATGCAATTTCTACTATTAAAAAGAGTAAAGCGATGCTTAGAATATTTGCTCCTAACACTAATAAGCACCGACTTAATTTAAGCATAAACTTAGTTTCCTTGCCTCTCCCACTACAAACAGCGAACCCGTGACTAAAATTAGGCCCTCAGGGGCTGCCTTCAGTTTGGCTAATCTTAACGCCTCCCGCACATCTTTAGTCTTATGAATCCAACACCTGGCACCAAACGCCTGACGCCTGATAACCTCTTCTATTGTATTAACGCTGGCTGCCCTGGGATTATCGGCCTGCGTCAGGATTATCTCGCTTGCCTTAGGACATATCTGCCTACAGATCCCTAGAATATCCTTGTCACTGGAAATTCCCAGAACCAGGATTAATCTCTTATATTTGAAATTCTGCGATATGGCTTTTTTTAACACCAGACTGGATGCTGCATTCTGGGCCCCGTCTAAAACAATAATGGGTTTCCTGGAAACAACCTCGCATCTTCCCGGCCATAAGGTATCATAAAGTCCTTTTTTTATTGCACCGGCCCTTACTTTAATATCGTAATTGCGCAAGGCCTCTATCGCCCCTATGGCAGTAGCGGCATTGACCCACTGGTGCTCGCCGAGCAGCCTGGTTTTTAAATTTCCATATTCTCCAAATATGCCTTGAACCTTGAATTTTGAACCTTGAATTTTTTTATACAATAAATCCCTTCCCACTTCAAATAACTTTGCCCTTGCTGCCTTACACCTATTTCTGATGACTTCCCTCGCTTCCTTATCCTGTGGCGCCGAAATAACTATTCTCTGACAACTAACAACTGGCAACTGACAACTTTTTTTAATAATCCCGGCCTTCTCGCCTGCGATCTTGGCCAATGTATTACCGAGCCTATCGGTATGCTCATAGCTAATAGGGGTTATAACCACAACCATGGCGTCTTGCGTATTTGTAGCGTCAAATCTCCCGCCTAAGCCCGTTTCCAGGACCGCGAAATCTACTTTTTTTTCCTTGAAATGAACGAACGCCGCGGCGGTATAAACCTCAAAAGATGAGAGCGGCCCGTATTCCGAACTCTTGTTATAAACATCTATGGCTGGTTTTAATCTGGCTACCAATGCTGCCAGGCCTCTCTTGGAGATCATTCCTTCAAACTCACAAACCATTCTCTCTGTCATTGCGAGCCCCGAAGGGGCGAAACAATCACGTTTTAGAGATTGCGCAGCCTGTTCCGAGCGCAGCGAGGAATCCCATCTATCGCAGGCTGCTGGTTTGCTTCGGCTTCGCCTCGCAACCGCTATCGCTCCTCGCAATGACAACCTTGAAGGAGCCAATATCCTGATCCTCTCCCTGAAATCCGAAAGGTGCGGCGAGGTATAGAGACCGACTTTAAAACCTGCCTGGCGCAATATATAGGCAATAAAAGCACAGGTAGAACCCTTGCCTTTTGAGCCGGCGACGTGGATACAACGCAAGGAAAGTTGAGGATTACCTATTGTTTCCAGGAAAATCTTGAATCGGTCTAACTGGAGAGATTCTTTATACGGCCAGTCAAGAAGCCTTTCATAGTTGATGAAGCCTCCCAGGTATTGAATGGCTTGGGGGTAGGTCATTATTTGCTTATCGCATATCGCTAATCGCTTATCGTTGCGATATACTCATTAATGTCTGAAGTGCCTTATGCCGGTAAACAACATAGCGATCTTATGCTTATCCGCCATCTTGATGATTGCCTCGTCGGCTATGGAACCCCCGGGCTGGATAATAGCCTTGATCTTATATTTAGCGGCGAGCTCGATAGCGTCCTCTTTGGGAAAGAAGGCATCGGAGGCCAGCACTGCTCCGATCGCTAGTTTACCGGATTTTTTAGTCGAGATAAACACAGAATCCACGCGGGACATCTGCCCTGCGCCGATACCCACGGTCTTCCTGCCGCGGCAAAGGATAATGGCATTTGATTTCACGTGCTTGGCCACTTTCCAGGCAAAGATAAGGCTCTCCATCTCGCTTTTGGAGGGCTTTTTCTTAGTCACCACCTTAAGGGTTTTTTCATCCAAGGTTAAAGCATCCTCGTCCTGCAGCAATAAGCCGCCGAGGACCTTCTTATAATCCAGGCCCTGCGATTTTTCAAGCAGAGTGGGCAGCTCCAGCAACCTTAGATTCTTCTTACCTTTAAGTAAACTAAGGGCATCGGGAGAGAATGCGGGACAGATAATACATTCCAGGAAACCGCTCTTGACAATTAATTGCGCCAGGGTAAGGTCTACTTTTCTGTTCACGCTGACAATGCCTCCGAAGGCGGAAAGCTTATCGCAGGACCAGGCATCTTTATAGGCCTTTAAAACGTCCTTGTTCTCGCTAACGCCGCAAGGGTTATTATGTTTGAGAAAGACCACCGCCGGATCAGCAAACTCTTTGACGATATTCACTGCGGCGTTTAAGTCCAGGATATTATTAAATGAGAGCTCCTTGCCCCATAACTGCTTAATGGCGCTTATTCCCCCGGCCGCTTTTTCCTCTCGATAAAATGCCGCCTTCTGATGCGGGTTCTCTCCGTAGCGCAAATCTTGAACCTTCACAAATTCTAGATTAAGATTCTGCGGGAAGTGTGTCTCCTGTCTCCTGTCTCCTGTCTCCTGTCCTGACTGGCGACTGGTGACTGGCGACTGGTGACTTAAGTAACTGTGTATCACTTGATCATATTGACTCGTGCGGCCAAACACCTCAACCGCCAGATCCCGCAGCAGGCTATCCGGCAGGAGACCCTTGTTATTCTTTAACTCCTCGACCACCTGGCCGTAGCGACCCGGGTTGCAGATCACCGCTACCGAACGGTGGTTTTTGGCCGCGGAGCGCAGCATCGATGGCCCGCCGATATCGATATTCTCGATCGCCTCATCAAGCGTCACGTTGGGTTTTTGCACGGTCTTCTCAAAAGGATAAAGGTTCACTACAACCATGTCGATAAACCCTATCCCGTGCTCTTTAAGTTGCTGCAGATGTTCGGGATTATCCCGTAAGGCCAATAGCCCGCCGTGTATCTTGGGATGCAGGGTCTTTACCCGGCCATCGAGCATCTCGGGAAACCCCGTATATTCGGATACCTCTTTAACCGGTATATTATTTTCACGGAATAATTTTGCCGTGCCGCCCGTAGAAAGAATCTCCACCCCGAATTTATTCAGTTCTTGCGCCAGCTCTAAAACGCCTGTTTTATCCGAAACGCTGATCAACGCACGCTTAATTCTAACCATCTTGTCCCCCTATTATCTGTTGTCATTGCGAGCACGAAGTGCGAAGCAATCACGTTTTAGGGATTGCTTCGTCGGCCTTCGGCCTCCTCGCAATGACTTTCAATTATCTTTATTTGTTAAACCTAAAATTCGCCAGATCGCAATCCTGCATCACATATTCTTTTTGCTCCAGGCGCATCTTCCCCTGCTGCTTGGCCGGAGTCTCGCCGCCGGCATTAATATAATCATCGTAACCGATGATCTCGGCGCGGATAAACCCTTTCTGGATATCTGAATGTATTACCCCCGCGGCCTCCCAGGCAGAAGTCCCTTTTCTGATCAACCAGGCGCGCGTCTCTTTCTCCCCGGCGGTAAAAAAACTCAAATACCCGCTTTCTCTGAGGGCCCTGGCCAATAGATCATTGGGGTTATCCGTCTCTTCCTGCCTGGCCATAACAACCGGTTTTAAGGTTACCAAACTATAGCTTGCCATGGACTGGATTTCTTCTTCCCCCAAGCCGGCGCTAAAAAGAAACTGCTCTTTCTCCAGGATCCCTTTAAGTTTGAGCAAAAGTCCTTTTTCCTTCTCATCGCCGCAACGGCCGAGGCGCGTCTCTATGAACTCCAGGTCCCTTAGGATCAGGTCCGAACGCATATCTTCAAGCGCCAGAAGCGCGTCTGCTTCGAATACCGCTTCCGCTCCGACCACCTCCACCTGCACATAGGTTTTTTTCTTGGCCTTGACTATTTTGTCCACGGCGTCAAGGCGCTGGTCCTTGATATTATATTTCCCCGGCGTAAGAGTAGAGATAGAAAATACGCTTATCTTCATTTTGTTTTATCCTTATTATAATAAAGCTTTTGGTTATTGTTCTTCTTCGGGCTTCCTGGAGGCCTGATACTGGCTGATAATGGTCGAGGCTTGTTTGTGCGGCACCTCTTCGTAATGCGAAAAACGCATGATATAAGTCCCTCTTCCCCCGGTAAGGGAACGTAGATCATTGGCATAGGTAAACATCTCCGACAATGGAACGGTGGCCTTGATAATCTGGGATTTGGCTTTAACATCCATACCCATGATCCGTCCGCGCCGGGAATTAACATCTCCGGATATTGCGCCCAAACACTCCTCCGGGATGGTTATCTCTACATCCATGATCGGCTCCAATAATACGGGCCCGGCGGCAAGCACGGCTTTTCTTAGAGCCATGCCCCCCGCGATCTGAAAAGCCATATCCGAGGAATCCACCTCATGGTATGAGCCGTCTACCAGCCTCACCCGCACATCAACTATCGGATAACCGGCAACTGCCCCTTGAACCAAGGCATTGACCACGCCCTTTTCAACCGAGGGGATAAAATTCCTGGGGATAGCCCCGCCGAAAATCTTATCCACGAACTCAAAACCCTCACTCCGTCCTAAAGGCTCGATCTCGATCCAGACATCCCCGTATTGGCCCCTGCCCCCTGACTGACGTTTGAATTTTCCCTGCACCTTGACGCTCTTAGTAATCGTCTCTTTATAGGAAACCTTGGGCTTGCCAAGTTCGACTTCAACCTTGAAACGCTTTTGCAGCCTGCCTACCATAACCGCCAGGTGCTGATCGCCTAGCCCTGAAATGATCAATTCCTTGGTCTGGGGGTCATGGGTGACCTTGAAAGTAGGATCCTCCGCAGCTAATTTATGTAGGGCCTCGGAAATCCTCTCTTCGTCTTCGCGCGATTTTGGCTTTACCGAAGCCGAGATAGCCGGTTCAGGGAATACCATCGGTTCAAAAATAACGCGGCCCTTATCATTACCGATGGAATCCGAAGCAGCGGTCCCTTTTAATTTTGCCAGGGCCACGATATCACCGCAGCTGGCGGTATCCACGGCTTTTTGCTCTCTGCCCTGCATAATGTAGATAGTGCCGATGCGCTCTTTGGTTTCTTTATTAACATTGTGAAAGGCGGTGTTCGAAGCCAGGGTGCCGGAAAAAATACGTAAAAATGTCAACTGCCCCACATAGGGGTCAGAAATATTCTTAAAGACAAAGGCGGCTAGATGACCGTCTGCGCTACAGGCTAATTCCTGCTCGCTATCCGGTTTATCCGCCTGCCGCGCCTTGATAGGCTGGCGCTCCAGGGGATTCGGCAGATATTTTATAACATGGTCGAGTAACTCCGCTACCCCTTTATCGGTTGAGGCCGAACCTATCACTACGGGAAAGACCTTGCGGCCGAATACCGCCTTACGCAACCCTGAAACTAATTCTTCGGGTGTTAAGGCCTTACCCTCTAAATATTTTTCCAGCAGTGAATCATTGCTTTCGGCAATAGCCTCTACTAACTCCGGGGCGTCAAGCTTATCGACCACCATCGCGCTCTTTGAAAAGCGCGACTTGATATCCGACAAGGTCTTATTTACATCGGCTTCGGGTTTATCCGTCTTATTAATGAAAATAATACAGGGTAGGGAGAATTCCTCCAGGAACTGCCAGGCGCGCTCTGTCCCTACCTCAACTCCCGCGGTCGCGTCTACTATCACTACCGCGCTATCTACCGCGCGTAAGCCGGAAATAACCTCGCCTAAAAAATCCGCGTAACCGGGGGCATCGATCATCTGGATCCTCGTGCCTTTATAATCACAATAGAGCAGGCTGGCGTTTATGGAGCTCTTTTTTTCAATCTCGTCAAAATTGTAATCGCTTACCGTATTACCATCTGCGGTAGTGCCTTTACGGCTGGTTGCCTTAGCTAAATAGAGGATACTTTCAGAAAGCGTGGTTTTACCGGACTGGGCATGGCCCAAGAGGATAAAATTACGTTTATCTTTAGGCTCCATAGCGGCTAGCTCCTTTTCTTGCGGCTATATATAGGTAAGGGTATTAAAATTATTATAGTATGGAAAATATATAGCTTTCTATACTACCGCGAAGATCGCTGAAAGCGATTTTCTTGATTATATACCAACCATTGGGGAGGGTCAAGCGGAAAAACTTATTCCAGATAAGTGTAGATCTTACCCTTGTAATTGCGGAGCACGTACTTACCTTTGGCCTGCGAAAGGATATAATTGGGGCCTACGGGGATTTTTCCGCCGCCGCCGGGGCCGTCAATGACATAGGTAGGCACGGCGTAGCCCGAGGTATGGCCGCGCAGCTTCTCCATAATGTTGATGCCTACGGCAACCGGGGTGCGGAAATGCTGCGTGCCCCGGACGGGATCGCACTGATAAATATAATACGGCCGCACCCTTATCTGCAATAAATCATGCACCAGCTTCTTCATAATATAAGGACGGTCATTAATGCCTTTTAAGAGCACACTCTGGCTCCCCAGCGGGATACCGGCATCTGCCAGCATTTCGCAGGCGATCTTAGAACGTTTGGTTATCTCCTTGGGGTGGTTAAAATGGATACTCATCCAGAGCGGGTTATATTTCTTAAGCATGGTAACCAATTTCTCATTGATGCGCTGCGGCAATGTCACCGGCACGCGCGTACCCAGCCTTAAGAACTCAATATGCGATATGTCGCGGATCTTGCGCAGCAGATCCTCGATTACGTCATCTTCCAGGGTAAGCGGGTCGCCCCCGGAGATCAAAACATCCCGCACCTTTTTGTTCGCTTTTAAATATTCTAAAGCCGCATCAAAACGGGAAGGCGAGTTATCCTCTTTATTGGTCTCCCCCACAAGGCGCCTTCTGGTGCAGTGGCGGCAATACATCGCGCAATGTTCGGTAGCTAGGAGCAAGACCCTGTCCGGATAACGGTGCACCAGGTGCGGGGCGGGAGAATCCCTGTCTTCGGCGCAAGGATCAACCATTTCGTGGGGACCGACAAGCGTTTCGTACACCGTAGGCACGGCCTGGCGCCGGATAGGACAATTGGGATCTTCGGGGTCCATTAAAGTCGCCCAATATGGGGTAATGGCCAAAGAAAGTTTTCCGCTTGCCTTTTTTAAGCCCTCTTCCTCTTCGGGGCTCAAAACTATCACCTGGGCAAGGTCTTCCTTGGTGCAGATCCTATTTTTGAGCTGCCAGTGCCAATCCTCCCAATCCAGGGGATTAACGTCTTTATACAGGCTTATCTGCTGGTAATCGCGAGCCCGCTGGGATCTACGGACAGGCGCATCAGGCTGGAGCTTTTGAACCTCGGTTATGGTCGCGTTCGTCAATTGAGCCCCGCTTTCTTACGCTTAGCAGCGCTTATAAGGATCGCTTCAATAAGGTCTTCGTATTTCATGCCCGCGGCATAGGCCATGAGGGGAAGATTAGATTCCTTGGGATCGAGCCCGGGCAAAGGATTTATCTCAAGGACATACGGGATGTTATCGCGGCTTAAACGTATATCGGTACGGGAGATATCTAGACATCCCACCGCGTGATGGGTCTTGAGTGCCACCTCTTTTACGCGCCTTTCAGTATCCTTATCCAGGCGCGCCGGGCAGTGAAAAGTGGGCGTGAGCCTCTGCTGTTCGTCACCCTGATATTCCTTCATCCTCCAGGAATAAAAATACTCTCCGCTCCCTTCGCAGCTTGAAAAATCGATCTCCAGTATCGGCAGGATCGTGGTCTTGCCGTTTTCCAGGATACCCACCGTTAGTTCTTTCCCTTCAATGAACTCCTCGGCCAGCGCCTCCTGTCTATAAACCTTTATTATCTCCCGCGCTTTTCTAAAAAGCGCGCTCTCGTCGCGTACCACATTAGCGGCATTGATGCCTTTGGCCGAGCCTTCGCAATTAGGCTTGACGATCAAAGGAAAGATCAAGTCAGGGTTTAACTCTTCGTTACCTTTAGTGAAAAGTTGGAAACGCGGGGTGGGAATATTTTCCGCCTGCAGTATCTTTTTGGTCAGGGCCTTATTTAAGGCCAGGGCCAGGGAAAATGTGTCTGAGCCGGTGTAAGGCACTTCCAGATAATCCAGTATGGCCGGGATCTCCGATTCGCGGAACCTGCCGCAAGTGCCTTCGGCAATGTTAAAAACCATATCCACGCGGTTATCCCGGAAATAAGAAAACAGGTTTTGCTGATGCGCCTCGACCAGGTCCACGCTGTGGCCTTTTTTGTACAGGGCGCCCCGGATCGCATCAACGGTCTCTTCGGAATCAAACTCGGAAAAATAATCCGCCGGTTTGGTTGAGTCTTTCTTTTTAAGGTTAAAGGTAAGCGCGATCTTCATTTAATACCTTTAATTAAGATTGTGCCTTTTTAAGGCTGCCTTCAGGATCTTGTCAAGCATCTCTTCGTAGGTGATCCCTATTGTCTTGGCCAAGAGCATAAACACGTCTTCGGTAGAGAGCGAGGGCAAAGGGTTGATCTCCAAGACAAAAGGTTTACCGTCGCTATCCACCCTGAAATCCACCCTCCCGAAATCACGGCACTCAACCGCGTTATATGTCCTGACGGCTAGATCCTGAAGCTTGTTCTTCAGTTCCGTGGGGATCTTAGCAGGACAGATATATTCCAGCCTGTCTGATTTTATTCTGGCAAAGGTATAGAATTTATCGTTCAACTGTAACTTGCCGTCGATCTTTATCTGGACCACGGGCAGGGCTTCGGGGGGATCATTACCAACCACGGCCACGGTAAATTCCTGGCCGGAGATAAACTCTTCTATCAGGGCAGGCTGTTTATAGGTGGAGATTGTATGCTCTACCTGTATCTTTAACTCTTCCATATTCTCCACGCGCGAGCTGTCGCTTAAGCCCTTGGAAGAACCCTCGAATCGCGGTTTAACAATAAGGGGGAATTTACAATGGTCGGCGTTATTCAGTTCTTCCACGGTATTGACCGTAAAGAATTTCGGGGTAGGTAGTTTTTCGGCGATAAATATTTTTTTGGCCATGATCTTATCGAGCGTAAGGCCAAGGGTAAGCGCGTCGGCGCCCACAAAAGGAACACCGGCCATCTCTAGCAAGATCGGCACCTGGGATTCGCGGTTCCTGCCCGAGAGGCCCTCGGAAATATTGAAAACGATATCCACTCCCAGGTTATCTAATTTTTCCAGTACATCCGTGACATTGCCGATCTTCTTTACCTTGTACCCCTGCGACTCTATGGCCTTGGCAATAACGCCGATAGTCGAAGGATGGTCGAACTCCGCGTTGGCATCCTGCGGATCGCCTTCTTTAAATTTGTAATCTGTCTTTAAATCGTAGGTTAATCCAACGGTTTTCATAAAGTTGCGGCCTCATCTAAAAAATAAGGGCTCATTTGTTCCAAGAGCCCTTAAAAACTATCCTTTAATTTGCCAATTTTTTGTTCTTCCTCCTAAAGTTTTCTCCTAAATATTGTGCCTATGCTCTTCTTTTATCACAATAAATTGGGGTTGTCAAGTATCTTTTTCTAAAAGCGCGCGAACGCTTGAGATACTCTCTATCCCAAGCCAAAAAATCGCGGGGGCAAAATTATGACAACAATTACCTAGCTAGAGAAAAGTATTTTATTGCGCTGGCCGAGGATTCAGCCGAAACAATATCGGTCTTCTAAATTTACGCCATTCCACAACCGTAGTCTCATCAGAAGACAGATAAATCTCTCCCTTACGAACCGGCGTATAATTATCATTAATATAAGCCCTCACTTCTCCCGGTAGACTTCCCACGCACCAATCATAAATTACAAATTTTGGCTTCATATTGCGTAGCGCCGCCACGATATCTGTCGAAGACTCCCTGGGCGTTAACATCTTCTGAATTTCAGCATGCAAAAAGAAATAGTAATACGCTTGGTTACGGAAAACCCCGGTCCCCCTAAATCCATCAAAAATAGTATCCTGTGGATTCGTATTCCGAAGAATGAATCTGATTTCATCCAATTGATCTACATTGGAACATTTTAACCTCCAATCCTTTTTTAAAAATTCTGTACACGTTTCTATAAAGGGGAGGTATAAAAAACAAACCATTAGCATTAATGCAAAGAATTGTTTTTTGCCTCTAAAAAATGCAAAACCAGAAAGAAATAATACGGATACCAGACCCAGCAAAACATAAATCAAGTAAGGTTTATTGTCTGGAGTTGAAAAAACGCCATATATTCTAATGGAAGTAACCATAGAGGGGATCAATAAAACTATTATCAAAAATACGGGCATCAAACCAAAATACAAGTAATTTTGCTTATTCCATTGTTCCTTAATATTGTGAAAAGAAAAATATCCAATAAACGTCTGGAAAGCAAAACCACAATAAACTGCCAACAAAGGGATAAAAAATAAGTAATATTGACGCTGCGGAACACGAATAATAAAAAGTCCGATTATAAATGCATAGGTAACGAATACCGGCACAAAATAATAATCGGGTATCTTTTTTTTCTTAAATACTGCGAAGGTAGAAAATAACAAACCCAACGCACTTAACACGCTGAAGAATGGATTTTGTATTATTAGTTGTCCAACATATTGATAAGGTAAAAACCGGGTTTTCCACAATATATTCATTACGAAGCACCTATAGATAAATTCTTTCAGCGCGTTGCTTAATGAAAAGTATAGGCATGTTATACCGAAAGGAATAAAAAAACCAAATATAAACCATAATATCGGACCAGACCATTCTTTTAAAGACAACTTTCTATGTCCATTAAAAAGAACCCAAATCCACATAAGAAGTAGCGCAAAAATGGCAAAAAACATCTTTTGATTCGTAAGAAGCGCGCAAGAGATTGTAACACCGGACATCAGGAAGTGATCCCTTTGTCTTTTTCTCTCGTGTTTATCTTGATCTTGCATTCCCAACATAAACAAATAGATACTCAAAAGTAAGAAAATAACTGCCGGCAAGTCAGTTCTGATCTCTAAGGTTTTTTCCTGAAACATTACGACGTAACTAAGAAATACTACTGAATATAAAGCGATGTTTACGCCATATAATAATTTCGCAATGCGATAGGTCATATATAATATGCCGCCAGTAAATAAAATCATGAAGAAGCGCGCCAAGAAGATCAATTGTATTTTATCTGCTAAGAAAATATAAAATGCAGAAAGAAAGGCGTGGAAAAAAGGCGTGTGATGGTCAAAGTAATCCTTGTATGGAACCATCCCATGATAAATGTTACGCGCGGCATGCAAATGTTCAAATTCATCCGGGTCAAAATATCTAATCAACGAAAGAGGGATTCGCACCAACAGGGCTATTAAAACTAAGACAAAAATAACCTTATGTATTCCTGATATATTTTTAAAAATTCGCTGGCAGAAAATATTCATCGGGAAGATAGCCTTGAAGACAAACGGTAATTCTTGAAAAAGATTAGCCCAGACTTCAAGTTAGCCATTACAACCATATTATTTTCTTACAGATACACTACTAGGAATATAAAAATGAGCCTTGCTTTTCTTTTCTTTTTCTAAAAGCGCGCTTAAAACATCCGGAATTGCGCAAAAAATACCCGATTACGGCTCTTTTACACAAAAAAATATAACCCCAGCTTACGCAATCATATAAAAAAATAAAAGGAAGATGCAGGATAAAGTTGAATAGGCGTTCATTCTTGATCACAGTCAGGTAACGGTTTTTAATAAGGCCGGCGTGCAATTCGTCATCCAAAAATCTGCGGGCAAAGGGTTTATCGATACCCCGGCCCTTGCGTGTCGTTAAACCGCGCAGGTGATAGGCAACCGCCGTAGGAATATAGTATCCGCGGAATCTGTGGCGCTCGGCACGCCAAGCAACATCCAGGTCTTCATAGAAAAACCCAAAATCATTATCGAAATATTCTCCCTCTAGCTTAATCCGTTCAAGCATCTCTCTGCGGTAAAAAGCAACTGCCCCCCCTACCCCAAACACAAACCCCTGTTTTTCAAACTGCCCCTTGTCTTGTCTGCCGTAACCACGCTCTTTGGCAGTACACCAGATACTCAACCGTAGTCCGGCGCTGTCTATGGTTCTTTTATCAAAACGCAGCACCTTTGCGCTAACCATCCCTATGTTCTTACTGACGGCGAACCCCTTAAGCGCCTCCTGGATAAAACTTTTGTCCAAGATTACGTCGTCGTTCAGGCAAAGGATAAACTTACCCCTGGAAATTTCTATGCCCATATTTAATGCCTGACAGTAGGAGGCGCCGGAACTATGACACAATGTCATAAAGGGATAATCGCCGGCCAGGCCTTGACCTAGATCATGCGCATCCGACGTGTCGATAAGAAAAACTTCTACGCGAGGATAGTCTTGCCCCTTGATCGAATCCAGGCACGCCTTAAGGTAATCGCTGTCTTTAGCGCTTACCACAACGACGCTTACCAATTCCTTTGACAATACTTGCCTCATAAGCTAAAATTATAGCATAATGTTAAGCGTTCTTCTAATTCTAATCTTCATCCGCCCTTTTATCTCTTCCCTGGCATTCCCTTATGCCAATTATTTCTATTCCATTCTTCTGGCGACTTGTTTAGCCGGTTGGGTCATCTTCAAAAAGCCCTCTTTTAAAAACTTAAAAACTGTCGTCTACCCCCTTCTTTTATTCTCCCTTGCTCTTATAATCTCAGTCTCCTTCTCGCAAAACAGGCTTAACAGCCTTAGCGAACTCTACAAATATGTGACCGGTATGCTGCTGTTAATCTTCGGTGCAACCCTTGCGGAAAAAAATAAAAAACAAATCGTTAATATCGTAGTCTACTCCGGAATAATCATAGCCCTACTGGCTATCTACCAGTATTTTTTTGGCTTCAGGCATGTGTCAGAGTATCTGACCCGCCATAATATTACTTCCGATTTCACTTTAGATTATATCCAGCGCAGGCGCGTATTCTTTCCTTTTGTAACGCCGAATATTTTAGCGGGCTACCTGGCCATGACAATCCCGCTTGCCCTCTTAAATAGATATAAAACTTTCGCTCTTTTGCCGCTTTTTTTGGCTTTATTCCTGACAAAATCATTAGGTGGCCTGCTAAGCGCTTTTCTGGCTCTATCGGCCTATTTTTATCTGAAAGGAAAAATAGAGAAAAGAGGGATTATTTTACTGACCAGCTTATTATTGATAATTGGAATAGTGTTTGGCTTAAGGTGGATAACGGGAAAACAGCATATCCATCCTATATTCTCCGCAACCATGCGGCTTGGCTATTGGCAGGATACGTTAAAAATCATCGGCTCCTATCCATTAACCGGGGTAGGACTGGGAAATTTTAATCTGCCGCAGGCACGCTACGCCCATAACTCTTATTTACAGCTCTGGGCGGAAACGGGGGTCTTGGGGATAACATCATTCCTGTGGCTGATTTTTGTAATTTTTAAAGGCGCTATTTTACGGCTAAAAAATTCCTCCGAAATAAAACAAAATGCCGCGCTCTTAGCTGCTTGTTCGGCATTCCTGGCCCATAATTTTATCGACTTTAGCTTCTTTCTCCCCGAAGTAAGTCTTATCTGGTGGATGCTCTATGGAACTTGCCTGGCTACAAAAGAGAGAAAAGAATAGGCATTTCGGCACAAACTCGCCCATGCCTTATCCAATCGAGCTATGTCTGGATAATCTGCATGAATCCCTTCATCATATGGACGACACGTTTGCCTGCCTCCGGGGATCATGCAGGAAAGCCGGGTAACGGCATCATTGTAATAATGGATAAGAAAGTAGCGGACAAAAGATGAAACAGAAATTCTTCAGATACGCCTTGAGCGTTGTCAGAAATGATGCGCTATTGAATATAGGCACGCGGGTCCGCCGGTGCTTAAATACCCCGCAGGTAATATACTTCTCGGTGACCTACCAATGCAATGCCCGCTGCGTTACCTGCCTGAGGTGGCAAAATGAACCCGACCCTCACGAACTATCGCTCGATGAGTGCAAAGATATTGTCACGCAACTCTACAGGTGGCTCGGATCTTGTTATATGTCTTTTACCGGAGGAGAACCTTTTGTAAAAAATGGTTTCCTGGATTTATTAACTTATGCAAATAAAGTTAGAGTTTGCACGAACGTAAGCACAAACGGTATTGTATTTACTCCTGATATGTATGATACCCTACTTCGTACCGGCGTAGATTCTATAGTATTCTCTCTAAACAGTGTTAGACCTGAACTACATAATCATTACAAGGGGGATACGCAGCTACATCAACGTATTGTATCGGCCATACGTTATATCCGAACGAAAAATCCGCGTCCGCGCATAGGAGTACTCTGCCTTGTTACGCGCGATACCTATAAAGAGTTAAGCCATTTTGCCCGCTGGGCAACAGAACTGGGCGTTGACAGCGTGGATTTCCAACCTATTCTAGGCATACATCCCAAACTACCCGCGTTCTCGACACCATTATCCGAAAAAACCCTGGCGCTGCCATTGGCCCGCCTTGATCACCTTGACGCTTTAGACAAAGAAGTAGAAACGCTGATTGAGATGAAACGTAAGGGATTTCCTATAATTACCCCCAAAAATAATTTAGCCTTAATAAAGGCGTTCTTCAGAAATACCGATCTATTACGAACCCGGCATGCCTGCACCGTTGGCTTTCGCAATCTTTATATTTCACACACCGGAGAGGTGCAATTATGCCCTTGGTTCCCCCCTATAGGAAATGTCCGCGGTGATTCTCTACAAACACTCTGGTTCTCAAAAACTGCCCAGCGGCAGCGTATCCAGATACTGGAGTGCACAAAACCATGCCTAGCCGGATGTATGCGCAAATATGGGTACGCTGAGAAATTACTGCATTTTTTAATCCTAAACAAAATGGCTTGGCAACACCATGAACACAGATTAGCAGGGAGTCCTGCGTGAAACTTTGGCGGATAAAACAAGCGCGATTTCTCCTCCTCTTAGGAATTTGTCTGGCCATAAGCATCCGGGTGCCCTTATTTTATTTCGTCAGCTACGATACAAATATGCACCTTGCCTATTATGAGTATTTGCGTACGCATGGGATAAGCGGCCTGAGTTACTTTTTCCATGTATCACATATATTCCTGTACTTTTTATTATTAGTTACCCTTATACCTATAAAAGCATTGTATGCAATTAAGTTTATTTCGCTTTTTTTTGAAGCGGTAATATGTTTATTCGTATACAAGATTGTTAAACTTCGCTATAAAGATAATACATTCCCCGCTGTTTTGGCATGCTGGTGTTTCCTTTTCTACCCTTCCGTAATCATCAACAGTAGTTATTGGGGGCAGTGGGATACAGTACACATCGCCCTCATCATGGCCTCTCTTTATTATCTATTGCTCGACAACTCAACTAACGACTGGAAGATAGTTATATTATTTGCGGCTTCTTTAACCTGTAAACCCGTGGCACCGCTGATCCTGCTTCCTCTCTACGCTACCTGGGCCTTACAAAATAAGGGCAGGATATGGAAGTTGCTTATCTATACTCCCCTCATCTACATCCTTTCGATCATTCCATGCTGGTTGGCCGGGAAGCCGTTTACTGATTTATTATTTTACGATTGGAAAATAGTATCGATCCAGAGGCATTACAGCTTAACCTTTAATGCCCCTAATATCTACCAATGGATCCCTAATAATCCGGGGATCTTATTATCCGGCGGGCTCTCTGTTTTATTGATAATGCTTCTTATGACACTCGCATTCTCCTATATTAAATATGAAGAAGGACGGAAAGCGCAAGCCTATATCGATATCGCGATGTTCAGCTCCTTACTTATCCCCTTCATCTCGCCAATGATGCATGAGCGGTATTTTTTTCTGGCGGATATTCTTAGCATTGTCTTTGTTTTTTATCATCCACGATTTTTCTTTATTCCTATAATATTAGCCCTCTCTTCATTTCTTAGTTATTATCCCTATCTTTCTAACCTAGGCCCTCCGATACCATTAAAATATGTATCCGTTCTCATACTCTTGATGATTATTCTGCTGATAAAGCAACTATCCTGCTCATATCTGCGTCCGAACCTTATTAATAATACCAACGGCCATGGATAATTATAAAGGTTCACAGAACCAGAAACGATTAGAAATTGCCCTAGCCGCTGACAGAAATATGGAAATCGGCCTGCACGTAACATTATATTCCGCACTGGCCTCACTTGCCTTGTCTGGTAGTTTTGTTAATCTCCATTTATTTCTTAAGGATTATGATCTGGAGAGGGTCAAACGGCTGCACATGACACTACATGAATTCACGGGAAAATACGCATTGCATCTCTATGATACAACAGCTATAAATTTGGGTAAATCAAGGGGGATTTATGGCAATAAAATGACCCTGGTGCGGATTCATATCCCGGACTCCCTTAAGGTAGAGCGATTTATCTATCTTGACGCGGATTTACTTGTATTAACTGATTTACGCGCATTATTTTCTTTCCCGCTAAACAATAATGTCGCAGCGGTTGTCTCAAACACTATCATTAAGAACGTCTGGCACTTAGAGCGCGACGCCCTGCTTAAATGCGGCATGCCGGATAATGCGCGATATTTCAACGCCGGCGTCATGCTTATTGACGCGCGCAGATGGAGAGAAAATAACTACACGGAAAAATGCGTTGCGCTTATGGACAAACACCCCTCTCAATTCCCCAGCGCTGATCAAGCTATTCTCAATATAATACTCTATAACCGTGTCGCTTTTCTGCCGGAAAAATTCAATGTGCCTTTCTTTACCCGGGAACCCGTACTAGATTTACGCTTCCACCACGATATATTATGCCATTTCCTGGACTCTCCCAAACCTTGGGATATAGGTGCGGAACTCATTCATGCAAGTTATCCTGCTTTCAAACAATTCCTTCAAAAGACATATTTCTCAGGTTATAGAACTTACGCTTATTTCGATATTGAGAAGGTAAAGCGCACCCTTGCTATCCTTATAACATATTTACGCTTTTGGCGAAATGCGCACAAAACCAAAAAATCTCTTTACGCATAAAAAACACCGAATATGCTAAAGCATGCCATCTCTGCTCTCAAAAAAGAACTCCTGAATAAGTGCGCGATGTCTTCAAAAAAGCGCGTACAGCCGCCGCAGATAATCTCTTTCGCTGTCACGGAAAGATGCAATGCCCGGTGCACAACCTGCGATTTATGGAAACCTTGTGAAAAAGAGGAACTCTCTGCGCGCGAATGCCTTTCGCTGCTTTCCCAATTACGCGCATGGTCGCCTTATAGTGTCATTAATTTTACCGGGGGAGAACCCTTTGTGAGATCGGACTTTTCTGAAATACTGACGCGGGCAAACAATCTGGGATTTTACACTACGGCCATCACCAATGGTATCGTATTTGACGCGAAGCACATTGACAGTATTCTCGCCACCGGAGTCAACTATCTCAACTTCTCAATAAACAGTATCGACCCAGATATCCATGATTCATACAAAGGCATCAAAGGCCTTCACGCGCGAATTGTCGAAGCTACGAAGTACATTCGATCCAGGAATAATAGGGTACGAATATGCTATTCTCCGGTAATTACCAGGGATAATTATAAAACCTTGAACGATTTCGTCTTGTGGGCGCGAGAAACCGGAGCGGATATCGTAGATTTCATCCCAATACTTTCCAGTTTCGGGCATAACGTGCGCGTTGTAGGGCCGGCCTTTGCATGGGCTCAAGACCCCTTGTTCAAAATAGAGGACTTAAAAGAGCTGGACAGACAAATCGATCTGCTCATTCATAAAAAAAAGATAGGATTCCCCATTGTCACTCCGATATATTATCTTGAGAAGATGAAGCTGTACTACAGGGATCCTGCGAGCGTACCGCCAAGAAAACACTGTTATATTGGGCTAAAGAATATGTACATCTTGTCCAATGGCGACGTTAAGCTATGTTATTACTTCCCTGCCATTGGTAATGTACGCGCACAATCCCTAAAAGAAATCTGGTTTGGGAAAACCGCTCAGGCACAAAGGCAGGAATTATTTCGATGTTCCCGGCCATGCATATGCTCGGCGCTACGGGAATACGCTCTTAGGGATAAGATCTCTATCTTCTTAATGCGGGCAAGGTTACTGTAAACCCCACCTGAACCAAAAACGCACCACACCAATCAAGAGCCTGCCATATACCTTAACGGCATGCCAATCTTTTAATCTTGATAACGTAGAGAATATATACCGTTTATTCAAATAAAAATCCCTGTGCATGCGCCTTTGCAGTCTAAGCAACTGGTTAAAGGTCAGATTTGGCAGGCATAGCTCGCTGGTGGTTGAATTCGGATGCACAAGGATAGAATCTCCGCTTTGCGGATACCTGATCTCATCCCAGCTTTTCGAATGCAGCATCTTTTGCGCTTTGAGATCAGCATAGGCTTCCGTGCCAGGATAAGGATAGAGTATTCTGGCAATGCAATACGTTGCTCCGAGTTCTTTGGCAAACCGTATCGTACCAAGCACCGTCTCTTTTGTTTCGGCAGGAGCACCCAGCATAAACATCGCCACGGAATTTATCCCGAATTTGTTCATGAGCCTGAAGGCATTTTTGATCTGAGTAACGGAAACTCCCTTTTCCCATCCCTCCAATATGCCCGGATTGCCCGACTCACAGCCGATCTCAAGTATTCTGCATCCCGCATCCCTAAGCATCCTAAGGTTATTTTCATTGATTGAATCAGCCCTCGCCTTGGCTCCCCAAAGAAATCCTTTCCCCTTGATCGCCCGGCAAAATTCACTCAGGCGCGCTTCGTCCATGGTAAATACCGGCGCGTCATCAGCTATGCTGATAAACCTGACTTTATATCGCTCAAGGAGCATATCAATCTCTTTAATAATATTTGGGATACTCCTCAGGCGTATTTCCCTGCCGGCCACGGTATGCGACGCGCAGAATCGGCATTTAAAAGGGCATCCCCTGCTTGTGACGATGGATGCAAACGGTGTTCCGTGGAATTCGTAAAAAGGGCGGCGGTAATCAGCCATGCGATAAAAATTCCTGGCAGGAAAAGGCAACGCATCGAGGTTGTATATGAGGGGCCGGGGCTCATTAACCAAGATGCGGCCTCCTGAACGATAGGCAATCCCTTTGATTGCATGTAAAGGATTGGCTTGCGCCAACTCCAGCATGGTATGTTCGCCCTCGCCTATCACTACCACATCGACCCAGGGTATTTCACGCAGAGTTTCTTCGGGAATGGCCGAAACATACGGCCCTCCCAAGACTATAGTGATATCCTTTGCACAATCCTTGATTTTCCTTGCCAACTCTACGCTGACCCCAAATGCACTTGCCGTACAGGTGATGCCGATTATATCCGGACGAAAGGCGGCAATCTCTTTGCGGATATCTTCAAAACCTAGATTTCTACCCCATGCGTCTAACAACCGAACGGGGATACCTTCCCGCTCGAGGACCGCCGCCACATATGCGATGCCTAAAAAAGGAAGCGTCGCAGGAATTCTTTTGTTCAATACCCTGTACGCCTTACTCTTATACGGAGTCGTAATCAATAATACCTTCATCCCACAACCCTTTCTTTCAAACATCAAAAAACCGCATATATTATACCCGGGGGGTACATAAAAACTATCAAAATTTATTTACCTTTTTTATACCTCTATGCTATACTTTTTAAATCAACCTGCGCGGTTATCAAAAAGGAAATAGTTATGGCGAATACGCTGGCTTTTTCAACATATAATTTCTTATTACGAAAATATACCCTGCTATTAAGAAGAACGTACGGGATTCGCGCCCCCCTGCCTCTACGTGTAGGAATATGTCTAACGCATCGATGCAACGCTGCGTGTTATATGTGTGATATCCAAAATATATTAAGGCATCATCAGGGAGAATTGACCCTTGCCGAGCTGGCTCCGCTTATCGAACGGCTGCCCGGATGGTCTATCATTACCTTTACCGGAGGCGAGCCGACATTGACAAAAGATTTTATGGATATTATAAGGATCAGCTCGCGGCGTCACCGTGTGCAAGTGCTGACTAATGGTTCGATGTTAAACAAAGATGTCGTCCAGGACTTAATTACGAATGGCGTGTGGCTGATCAATCTAAGCATTGACGCTCCAATAGGATATGTCCACGATAAAATCAGGGGACTTGACGGTATATTACAAAAGGCCACCGCGGCAATGCGCGAGATATCAAAGATAAAGCGCCGCGGGAGGCGTTTCCTCCCAAAAGTGATCATTAATACCATTATCTTGAAAGAAACCATACCCCTCTTACCAGAGATGATTGAATTTGCTTACGATCTAGGGGCTGATGGGATCTGCCTTACTCCTGACTGCAGGCTAACGGGCTCCGATCTATTAGAAGAGTATAGAGAGCTGGATAAACAATACCTTCGTTCGCAGATAGAAAAATCGGCATCTTTAGCTAAAAAATTTAAATTGCATTTTCGCCTGAAAAATAATTTCCTGATCGATGATATAATGAAGCTTTATGTAAATGAGGCGTCTGGTCTCGCAAGTTTTGATATGAATGAATTCAGCTGTTATGTCCCTTGGACTTACCTTTATATTTTACCCGATGGAAGCGCAAAAATTTGCGATACAATTATTGGAAATATCAAAAATGAATGCGTTAAGACATTGTGGAACAATCAAAAAGCCCTGGCGGCGAGAAAATCTTTCTTAGACAATAAAACCCTGCCCCCCAGATGCATAAACTGCTGCCACATATTCCGTAATTAACAATCCTGAATCGTTACGAATAGCCTATGCATAAGGTTCGATAGGGTAATCGGAAAATCTTTTGCGAAGACAAAAGTCTAAATCTTTTATCTTTTTCCCGAGTACCGGATTAAGCTCGTTCATGCCGAAACGTTGCGCATACGATTTCCAAATACCGGGACATATATAATCATATTTGCAACGCCTGCATACATGCGCCTTGACGCACTCCCGGAAGGACTGCACGCGCACGATGCTTTCGTAACAACTCTTCCGAAAACCTATTTGCAGGATCCTTCTTATGTCCATAAACAATAGTAATCCGGCTGCTACCGCCAAATCTCGCTGAAGCATATTCCTGCGTATGCGCACACGATTATAAAAATCCCACTCATATGGATCGTATATGTTTTGAAAGAAATTGGTTATGTATTCTTCGTAACCTCCGAGTAAACAAAATGGGAATACTTTAATAGAGATGGCCTTAAACTTATCCTTATATAAACTAAGCATGGCCCTGATATGCGATGCGGTATCCGAATATCTTACCCATAAATCCGTTTCCACATTAGCGGCATCATCTAAGGGAGAAAAATAAATATAATTGACCTTACGAACGCCGAGGCTATAAATTAGCGCTGCGATATTTGAAGCCTCACGGTAATTATAAGCCGTAACTACGGTATTCGTCCGGCAAGATATGCCTGCCCGGATAACGTTGTTTATCGCTTCAACCGCATTATCATAAGCACCCCCCCTTCCCACAAGTTTATCGTGCAGCCTGGCAGAAGAACCATGAAGAGAAATCAAGACATCGTCCACCCCGGCGGCAGAAGCGCTTGCCGTGAATTCCTCATCGCAGAATCTGCTCCCGTTTGTAATTACTGTGATTTTCTTGAACCGCAGGTCTCTTTTGGCAAAAGCGATGAGTTCAATGATATCATCTCGGATCGTTACTTCTCCGCCGGTTATCTCAAGCGTCTCGATACCCAACCGTTTGATACGGCTAAAAAGCCTCTTCGCCTGTTGAGTCGAGATGCTATTCCTGGTTCTTTTGCGCTCTTTAAAATAACAGAAAAGACAGTCATTGTTGCATGCGTACCCCAGGTTTGCGTCAATTCTCGTGGTGAGCGGAAGGATGCTCATCGGGAATTTCCTCTACGCCAGGTAAAAGAAGCGACAAAATATCCGCAAAGAGTGGCTATTTGCGAGACGGCTAACAATAGACACGCCAGGATCTTTTCCCTATGTTTTTCGAACGCATAGAACATCGAGTTGGATAAATACAGATAACTGCAAAATTGTGAACGCGCGAATTTAGGGTGCTTGTTATATATGTGAAAAGAGGCTTTCCCGTAATTAAAATTTCGCGTCAGGAAGCGGGAAAAACTCAAGTATCTATCGTGATAAACTATCATATCTTTAGTCAAGCGCATTTTCCCGCCGCTCTGTAGGATCCTCGCGTTCAAATCCCGGTCCTCACCGTACGCTCCCCTAAACTGCTCATCAAACCCATTGACTCTTATGAGAGCTTTTTTAGTATATCCTGCATTGCACGTGCTCATAAAACAGGCGTAATCGGCTTTCGTCACGGCCTTATCCAGGAACCAGTTAAAAAAAACACAACTCACTCTTGCGCATATAGTGTCTTTGGGGTCACTTACGATATATCCGCCAATGCCATCTATGCCTGGATAACTTTTCCAACTCTCTATTACCGATTTAGCCCACCCGCTAGCCGCTATTACATCATCGTCAAGGAAGATAACGATCTCCCCGCGCGCTTCTTTTATGCCGAGATTCCGGGCCGCGGCCGGACCTTGATGCCTCGTAGTTATATACCGTATCTTTCCCGTGTCGGAGCCAAAATCCTTATCTTCGCATAAAACACAATCGCTGCCATCTTCGATAACGATAATCTCAAATAAACCTCGCCCGGGAATCTGGCTGAATAATGATGCGAGGCATTCTTTTAATTGTTCGCGGCGGTTATAAGTAGGAATAACAATAGAAAATATTGGATTCGTATCGTAACAATTTTTGCTAATTACACCAACCATCGCAGGGCCCTAATAAACATGTATGTGTTGCCTATTCTCCTCAGGGAACTAAGCGGATACCGTAACCCTCTGATGAATAGTCTTCTGTATACTTTTCTTGTAAGCGAATTACTTAAAGATTCTACGTCTTTTGCCGTAAACGTTTCGGTGCGTATCAGGCAATGCCCGTCCGGGACCGTCGATTCAGAGAGAGTTCGCGGCGAAACCTCGCTTGCAAAATAATCATTATCGCGGCAGATATCGTACAGTTCTGTGCCAAAAATTGGTGTCGCGATGTGATTTATTATCTCCACATTATACTTCTTGAGAATAAAGCAGGCAAATGCTACGGTCTTATACATCGATTCTATCGTTTCCCCGGGAAACCCCAGTATAAAAAATGCGCGTAAGGGCAAGCCGATCCTTTTACATTTCTTGGCAAAGGCCGTTACGTCTTCTAATGTTATGTCTTTTTTTATTACCCTATCCAAGACTTCCTGATCGCCGGATTCAATGCCTATCGTGAGGTACTTGCATCCGCATTGCTTGAACCTCTTTAGAATATCCTCATCTATGCGCGGATCAACTCGGATACCATTAGGGGTATCCCAAGTTATACTTTCTTTATTTAGGGTATCCAGTATAGCCATGAACCGTTTTATGTCCATTAAGAGATTGTCGTCTTCAAAATGTATGTGCCTTACGTTGTATCGTTTTGAAACAGCTATGATGTGACGCGAGGTATATTCAGCTGAATGAGCCCGCCAACGCTTTCCCATACTATGCGAAACGGAACAAAAAATACATCTATACGGGCACCCTCTGCTTGTGACCATTGGTATAACTCGTTTAACATTACGATCGCGCGCATAGACTCCTTTTTTATATAGGTTAAAGTAAGCTTCCATATCGACTAAATGATAGGCGGGAAGAGGCAAACCATCCAAATTATCGATATATTCGGGACCAACGGTTTCGCAAACTTGGTTTTCTCTGCGATACGCGATACCAGAGATAGACTCTAGTTTTATATTTCCTCTAAAGTACTTAATAAGATTGCTAATAGCCTGTTCGCTCTCTCCTTTTATGGCGATGTCGATATCTCCCTGCTCAAGGAGATATTTGTATCTGCAACCTGTATTTGCTCCGCCAACGATTACCTGAATAGAAGTATCGATATCTTTGACCAATTTAGCGGTCCTGGAAACATTTTCCTCCTGTGTCATGAATTGGCTGCCTATAGCCACGATATCCGGTTTATATTCTTTTACCAAAGTCCGCAGTTTATTGTCGGGGATACCATAGAAAAAATGATCACCGCGTTTCTCCAGGATGGTGTGATCGGAAACGAGACAATCCAGCACTTTGACGCGGCACCTTTCTCTTTCTAAGGCAGCAGCCGCATAAAGCATCCCCAATGGCAAGCCTATAGATCCCGGCCAACATGTCCGAAATGTTTTTTTATAATACACCTGCCCGGGATTTATCAGTAAGATTCTTTCCATGGAGCTATCAAGAGATACGCAACAATCATATCTTATATACAGTACTTAACCGGAAGTGGATACCCATTGAATAAACGGATACACCTGTATTTTAGATCATATCCGCTCTTGTATAGAATGATTTCGGCCATATTTAACCATTTACCCTTGTCTCTCATGATCTTATAGTATATACAATGGGTGCATAATATATCATCGCGGGGAGGCCTTTTTCCTAAAAGCATCTGGCGGGCATACGCGATCTTATCACTCTGCAGCATATCGACAAGTTCGTTGTCAAAAACATTCCCGAAATCATCCCAGTAATTCACACAGCAACCCAACAGCCTCCCATCCCAATTAATCTGGGGGGCATTCCAAAGCTGCGCGCAAATCATTTTCTGCCTATTAGCGATCCCCCTCCTTTCAAAATATTCCCTCCGGGAAGAATATCCCCCGAGCGTTTGCCTCTTTATAAAAGACTTTTGAATTACCGGGGAATACGCGTCGCTCACATTAAACCTGGGGATAAAATACATCCCCATTGTTCCTGCCAGCCTTTTTGCGGGAAGCAGCTCTTGTTCATTGTGGCCGAATATAACAAACTGCCAATGAAGTAACGGCAACAGCATTTTATATTTTTTCTTATAAGTGTTAATTTTTTCTATATTGCGCAAAACTACTTCGAGATCGCCGCCAACGCTGTACATTTTATATGTTTTGTCAGTTACCCCGTTTATCGAGCAAGAAAGGCTTAAAAACCCATATTTCACTAGTGCTTCCAGTGCTTCTTCTGATACAGTATTGAAATTTACCCCGTTATCGGCAGTTAACGCAATCCCGTGCTTATGTGCGTATGCCATGATGTCAATTAGATGAGGATTCAAAAACGCCTCTCCCCAGTTGGATAATTCGATATGCCGTATCCATGGGTTTTTATCCACTAACCTGACGAAACTTGAAAAAGTCAGATACCCTGAGCCTATTTTATTCTTTACGAGATGGGCGTGCATAGACCAGGGATTTAAAAAATCTTCTTGCCGATGGGTTTCGGGTGCGGTATCGTAACAGGCAGAAGCGCCGCTGATGATCCCTTCTGCCTGAGGACAACATGGGCATCGTAACTGGCAAAAACTTGAGGCTTCTAACCTTATACTTGCGGGCTTTATCAAGCGAGCCATATTCTTAACGGTTGTTAATCTTATATAAAAAATGGGCTTTATAGTATCCCCTTAGCTCCCCCAACTTATAAAACAAATTTCCGACTATCAACAAAATAAATAAAACGGTTCTCTTAAATAATCCGTAATTATTAATTCTGGAACAACATTTATATACCTCGAGCTTAACCCTGCTACCAAGAGCCCTATAATCATTCTGCACTTCAACTATTTTATTGTTTTCGGCGTTGACGCTTATTTTCTTAAGCCACATGAACGTAGTCGTTATCTCCCTATGCTCTATGTTCATATTGGGTAAGTATTTCACCTTTGCCCCGGGATCAAACGAGAGATATCGATGCAACAATTCCGTGTCTCCTCCTCTATGCCAATCAACAAAAGGCCCTACCTTTTTGAATACCTCGGCTTTAACGGCCATATTATTCGCATTGGCAAATAGATACCTTCTTCCGCAATTATTAAAAACGTATTGCAGCTTTATGGCTTCGTAATCTTCGAACATCCCCAATAGAAATTTATCCTTTGATGCAAACTCTATCCTTCCTAATACAATGGATACATCTTCCTCCGTAATCCCGCGATAAATCTGGCTGAGCCAGTCGCAAGAAGCCACGCAATCGGCATTGGTGCAGGCGAAAATTTTGCCTTTGGCCGCACGCATGCCTGTATTGCGCGCAGCAAACTCATATTTCTTGTTTTCCCGGAGGACCGTTATTCCGGAGAAGGCGCGTAATATCTCAAGCGACCTATCCGTTGAGCCGTTATCGATAAAAATGATCTCATACTGGCTCTTATCGAAATCCTGCCTCAACAAAGAATCCGCACAGTCTCTGATGTATAATGCCTCATTTAAGAACGGCACGATTACGGAAAAAACCATTTTTTCACCCCTTAAGACTCAAGATAACGCTCGTCAGTATTAACCGACCATACGTCAAAATATCCATCCCCCAAAAAATTTCTTGCGGCGTAAATACCGGTCAATAATGCGTGGTCGGAATTGTCGTAACAGAATAATCCGCTTCTACCCATAGTCTGCATATTCGAGAATTGCGACAGATAATCTCTCAATATTTTGACATTCTCTTGATAATCCAGATAGTAAATAGGATAAGCGTACGTTCGGCGCACCACGAAGGCATTAATGAGATGCCGGCGAGAGGTGATCCCGATCCTTTCAAGCTCCTCCACCGCATATCCGATCAAATCAACGTCATTCATCTTCCAGATCCGGTCTTCTTCATCACAAAAATACTCAAGCCCCAGAGTAGTTTTATTTGGATCTTCCACCATATGAGGGCTCCAATTTTTATAATTCTGAACGCGGGCTAATTTTACTTCTGGAGAATGTATATACAACCACTGGTCAGAAAAAATTTCTGCCCTATCTAGGATGATATTCACAGCGATAAAACTCCTGAATTTCAGCTTACCCGCTGCCTGTAAAACATAATCCGGAGCGGCAGGTTGCAATGATTTAACAAGGAGGGGCAAGGGCATGCTGGAAAATAAGTAATCTACGGGCATTTCTAATCGCTGCCCATGGCTTTTATCTTCCCAAAAAACTGCGGTGATTTTCCCGGAGGCATGGGCGATACTTACCACCTCTTTGCCAAAAATAAACTGCGATCCCTTGCCCGAGGAAAAATCCTTTAATCTGCGATAGAATTCTCCCGGTCCCCGCTTGGGATAATAAAATTCTTCGCTGAGCGTCTTTGGGGTATTTTTCGCCATCCTGAAGATCGCCTTTTGCATTGCCACTCTCAGAGATAAACCGCGTATCCTTTGTTTTGCCCAATCAGCAGAGATATTCTGGCATGCCACGCCCCATACTTTCTCCGTGTAAGTCTTAAAAAAGATTTGGAATAGCCGTTTACCAAAACGGCTGACAATCCATTCTTCCACCGTATTTTCCTTGTTATTATTGAAGTACTTTGATTTTAAATAGCTGATAACGCAATAAAAACCCTCTAAAGGATTCAGATTATAAAACGTATTGCCGAATGACAACGGGTAATTAAAATAGCGTTTCCTGTAATATATCCTGGATACCCTTTTTACCTTCAGCAAGTCATCGCCCATGACATCTTGCCATAATCGTTTGATCTCTTCTGATTTAGATATAAAGCGGTGTCCCCCGATATCAAAAAGATAATTATAAAAATCGACTGTTTGGCAGAATCCTCCGGGGGCATCATCCCTTTCTATGATAACGCATGGGCGGGCTGATTTTGAAAGAGTAAAAGCGCAAGCCATCCCCGCCGGGCCCGATCCAATAATAATTATTTTTTCTTTAGGCATGCGATATTTATATCACTTTTTCTTCAACAAATAGACCTCTATGGCGATCTCTTGAGTGTTAATAAAATTCTGGAATTTAAGATTTAGAAACCGCGCGCGACTATAATCTTTTTTAACCGATATTTGAAAATGGCTGCTAAAGTATTCTTTTAATAACCCCCGGGGGTCCCTATAATGGTACAGTATCACCCAAACCCTTTCTTTTGCCCCTATAATCTCATTCAGAAGCCTTATTTTTTCTCCGGTAATTGCAATAAAACCCGGATCCGGAGTAGTAGCAATTTCCTGCACATCCTTCCTGGTAAAATAATAATCAAACGGGCATCTCGCGTAAGGCGCGATAAAAATTAAGGAGTCTTTAGGAAGTGCTTTTCTTTGGACATACCCGGCGGCATCCCTCCATGGCTCTTTATTGACATCACGCCAGTAACTATGGATATTTATTAATGAAAAAACAACAATAGCGGTAAGTAAGATCAGTTTAGTAAAGAAGTCCTTAAGATTACTTATCCCATGCCCGGCAAGTAAATAAAAAGCCGGCGAAGAGATTATTAGATACCGCGTCCAATATGATGGTATAAAAAAAACAGAGAAAATAAAGAGCGCAAGTATGGGGAAAAATAGCCATAAAATCAGAAAATAATTACTCTGGATATCGGAAAAGTACATGTTCCATCTAAAATCCGCTAATGAGCCGAGAATAATCTTAAAATTTAGTTTTCCCCTTATTTTCTCAAAAATTAACAATGAAAATAACGAAGAAATAAAAAAACAAACCATCAGGGACAGCGACCCAGAAAATTCTAGAAAAGAAACAAGGATAGATATGGGCGCGGGCCTGGGTATCCATAAATCAACCATGGTTTCCTTTACTCGATAAAAAACCGCGACGTAACTGCTGATACCCTGGAAAAAGTATATAAATAACGGGAGCTGGAGAAAAAGCCAGATCTTAAGAGAATTCCCTTTTCTTCCGTTTGATCTTGGTGATAAAGTAAAAAAATACAGGTTCTGTACAAGAGGGATCAAAATAGCAAAGGGGTGTGCATATAACAAGAGGATATTGGATACCATATAGCCTATTGAAATACAGAGTTTGCGTTTTTCCAACAACCTGATAAAAAAATACATCGAAACTAATGTCAATAGCGTTGTAAGAATATAGGAACGGGCTTCCTGTGAATATTGGATATAAAAAATAGACAGGCCCGCCAATAAAGAACTGGCCATTCCCGTCTTTTTATTAAAAAGAGACCTTCCTACTTTATAAATCATAAAAACTACCAGAGACCCGAATATCGCGGAAGGCAAACGCGCAGAAACTTCAGAAGAGCCGAACAGCCTAATCCAAAAGTACAAGCAGATATTGTAGGTTAATCCGCTTATGCGGTTGATTACCTGAAATAACGTGCCTTTCGAAAAACTGATACTTGCGGCTTCATCAAGCCAAATGCTCTCTCCCCCCAGATCATAAAGCCTCAAGAATAAAGCCAGCAGAAAAATCAACAGTATAATCAAACGTGATTTCCCGGGTTCTTCACTCCAACCTTTGTTCATCGAGCCGGAATAGCTCATTTCACTGCTCCCGTTTTAGAAGGAAGACGCGCAACCCTTCAGGAAAAAGCAAAGCGGATCTTACGATCTTAAATCCCCGAAATAACGCTACAGCCTTGGCGGCTTTATCTCTCTGCCCTCCTTCAGAAAAATCCATAAGTCCCGCGAGGTCCGGGCCGGCCGCAGATTGAGAAAAAGCAATCAGAAACTGCAGGTCCTGTGCGCTTCTTAAAAATTCGTCTTTTGTCATTGAGGGGTAAATCCCACCCGCGCTCAAAGACACAAGATTATGTCTATCCAGGACCTTCAAAAAATAACCCAATCTTACGCAGCGGTCGCCGTTCATGTATCTCTCTTCGATAATCCCGACATTCCGCAGGGAGACCGAAGATTTCTCTATCTCTTCATTAAACATCCTGACAATCTGCCTGTGATTATTATTTCTCGGAGGGTGCGACCACTCTGTAGCTGCCTGGGATCGCCTTATAATCCTGAAATAGCTTATATGAAAAAATTGAAAACACGAAAAGCATATAATCAACCAGAACATGGAAAACCGAACTGATTTTTTTAGCGGCAATTCCGACAGCCCGATAACTGAAATCAACGCAATAGACCCAAAGATAGGATAGGTATATCTGTAGTTATAGGGCGATAAACACCCAGAAAAGGGCAGGAGAAATATTCAGATAAGTATCTGTTATAAACCCTTGAAATCTTTCGAGCAATGGACTGGGTATTGGTTCAGGAAAAGACCCCCACGCCATATGCTTATCGAGGGCAAATACCATCTCATGAGAAAATACCCTGTGCCACCAGATAAGCGCTATCGCCGTGAAACTTATTGCGGACATTAAAATATTCTTTAGCGTGCCGGAGGGGAGGGCGCGCCTCTCTTTGAATATGAGGAAGAACGAATAAAGCACGGGCGCTGATACATAGACAAGGATCTGCCCCTTAATCAATGCCCCTATACCGGTTACTATGCCAAATAATAAGCTGTATCTTCGTTCCCTGAATTGATTTGAGGCCAAAAGTAAATAAATAGATAGGCATACTACGGCCGCCAAAGGAAAATCCAGGCCGAATTTACGTGAATTTTGAAACAGGCCCGGGTAAAATGAAACCAACGCCGCGGAAAGTACCCCGGCCTGAGGGCCGCTGATAAGCGTGCCTATTAGATAAACACTTATGATCATGATTAAAAGGTAGAATATATTCGTAAAGCGGAAAGAAAAAAGCATGTCTTGCGCCGGCAGAGAGATCGCTGCGGCAAAAAAATGCACAAACCTTGGCCACTCTAACCTGCCTGATGTAAAGATGCGGGCTATCTGAGATGCCTTCTGGTATAATGGCATCTTCGCAAGAATAACCTCCTTTAATTCATGGTGCACAGAGACAGTGATATCTACGTGATGACAGACATCCCACCCCAGGCTTTCGGCATCTTTTTTTATCCAGATATAGTTATTCACTAAGTGAAATGCTATAAGCAAAAAAAGGGCCAGATAATACTTATTCTTTATCATCGCGGAAAAAAGAAGTTAATCCGAACACCAGACCCAATATTATCCCTGATGCCATGACAATGTTATCCAAAAAAGTTAAAAAAATGGAACCCAGAATAAACAGCAAGCCTTTTTCCCTAAACAAAAACCAAAAGAACCTTAAATTAAGGACGAGCCATAAGATAACCAGGCAAAAAGAAGCCGCTAAAAATTTGAGGTTTCTCAATAAAGGCACAAAGACGCACAAGGATATTAAAAATGCCAGGACAACGCTTATCAATTGCTCAACGGGAGAATGGGCAAAACCTATCTTATTTTTTCCCAATTGTTCCCATCCTTTATATTTTATAAGAATATTTGCCCAATAAAAAGCAATCCGGAAATCATTTTTTAACAATGAGAAAAAATTATATTTCTTAAGGTGGGTCACTTCCAGGTCGTTTAAAAAAGCTATCTGTCTTCCGCAAGAAACCAGCTGCTGCCCATAGGCAGTATCTTCGCCGAACTTGTAATGATTATTGCAAATAACTGCCGACTCCTTGCGTATGGCGTAGATCGATCCGAATAAAAAGGTAACCTTTTCCGGCAATCTTTTGAAAATGTAATGCATGTAAAGATTTTTGTACTGGCTGAAGAAATCATCGTTGGGATGATGCTTAGAAAACAGCCCCGTTATAGCGCCGGTCTCGGGGTGTTCGCTAAAGTAATTAGATATATTAGCCAAGGTATCGGGCCTAACAACAACATCGGAATCTATGTTGACTATTATCTCTGCACTGGCGGCCCCGAGGCCCTTTCTGCGCGCGTTGTTCTTCCCCGAATTACAGGGAAGCCTGATAAGTTTATCCGCGTATTTCTCTGCAATCAGGGCAGTCTGGTCGCTGCTGCCGTCGTCTACGACGATTAATTCATATTGGCCATACGAAGACCCTCTTATCGCCGCAAGGGTTCTACCAATGGACTTTTCACTGTTATAGCTAGGAACGATGACGGAAAGGCCTGGCATATAGAAATAAATATGGATTGGTAACCACTAAATAAAAGAATCTGGGTATATCGTAACATAGTAATGGGAGAATCTTTATTGCATAACGCGCAAAGCCTTCATTTTTTATTATCGTGTAGTAGCGATTACGAAGGCATAGGTATTGTCTTAATTTTTTCCCGGTGGATGAACTGTTCCCCTTATGGAAACAGGTTGCCTGCGGTGAAAAAAAAGCCTTCCAGCCCAGCATGCGCGCCCTCCAGGCAAGGTCTACGTCTTCCACCAAAAAGAAGAATCTCTCATCAAAATAACCTGTTTTTTCCTTCAATTGCTGGAGCATCACTCGGCGGTAAAGCGCCGCAGCCGAACAGGCTCCAAAAATATATCCGGCATTGTTAAATTTCCCGGAATCCGCCTGGCCTTGCCCCACATCATGAAATCTTCTCAAAAATGACAAAAAAATACCCGTGGAATATATGGTCGTTTTATCGACGTTCAATATCTTCGGTTGGATCATCCCCACATCTAGAGGGATCTCAGTCAGTATCCGTTTTATATTCTGGAAAAAAGACTCATCCAGCACGACATCGCTGTCTAAAACTAATACCCACTTCCCTGAGCTGATCTCAATACCCTGATTCCTTGCCTTGCAGGGGCCTAAATTTTGCTCGTTGACAATGACTTTGGTTTGGGGATATTTATCCCTGATCAAACTTAAGGTGTTATCCCGGGAACCATTGTCTACTACTATGACTTCAAGCCCCAGGCCTTCCCGCATAAAGAGTGAATCCAGGCAGGGGATAATGAACTCCTCGCTATTAAAGGTTACTACAACTATTGAGATATCAAACACTTATCTTCATAAATATTTCGCGCAGCTTCCCCCCTAATACATCAAGAGAATAATCCTGCGCCACGCTCTGGCGCGCCATAACGCCCATTCTTTGACGCGAGGACTCGTCATCAATCAACTCCTGCATCCTGGCCATGAACTGCTCTTTATCATCGGCTAAATATCCGTTATAGCCGTCTTTGATAACCAGGGCTGCCTCGCCGACCCTGCTGGCAATTATCGGTTTGGACATCGACATGTATTCAAAGAGCTTGGTGGGACTTTTAGCCCGATTAAATTTCGTGTCCCGGGCAACCGGCAGGAGCCCGACATGGACACCGGCCAGATATTGGGGAATTTTTTCAGGCGCGATCCAACCCTTAAGCTGGACATGCGCATCGTTTATCTTTTCGATATCCCTAACGAGCAAATCGCGGTAGATCCCATCCCCGACGATATCAAAATATATTTCACCGTATTTCTTCCTAAGCCTGATAAAGCAATCGAGGGATAACCTTATATTCTCGATATACTCCAATTTATGAAATGTGCCGATCCAGGAAAAGATTATTCTTTCCTTGTCCAGGCCATTTAAAGACGGTTTGAACAATGCCGTATCTACTCCCGAAGGAATATAATATACGCGCTTGTTAAACTGCAGAAGGAAATCCTTTAAGAAACTGCTTGCGGCAATACAGAAAACGCTTCTTCTGGCTATATGCCTGGTAAAAAAATGCGCCTTGGAACTGGGGTAAAAACCTAAATAATAACAAGGCCTCTCTCTCATCTCCCAATCATCCAGATCAAGGATGATTCTATTATTATTTAAAAGATGCGCGAAATATGGCGCAAAAGCATGGTAATTAAAACGTTGTATGCAAAAAATTGATTTTTTTTCGCGTGCGAGCTTCTTAAACGCTATCCAATTATATTTTATCTTTTCTCGCACCCTCATCTGAGATTCCCAGGCACCGTCTTTTGCACCCAGGGTATCTGCGAATGACAACACCTCCGTAGTCAATCCACGCTGGGAAAGCTGCCTGGAAAAATTATAACACCTAACCCTGGCACCCGGTAACTGATACCCTTCGCGGGTAATAAAAATCACCTTCACGGTTTGACAGTCCCCCATGGTTTAGAGACGCCTTTATCGCTTAGGGTGTCACTGATGCGTATCGAAAACAACTCCCCCGGGCTCTTGGCGGCAACAGAAGGCCTCAAGCCATATACCAGGTCTATCTCCTCTTTGTTTACGAATTCAATCTGCGAGAAATAGTCATCGTAAGGAATACGCGGTTCATATGTAAAGTATTTAGTTATGCCTGAGGTTCTTAATCCCTCGGAAAACCTGTTATTACTCATAAGGGTAGGCACCTCAAGCTTCCCTTCCAGCAGCCTGAAGCTCCCGTTCTCATTGAAATAAAAATTCCGGTCGGAGAATACGGACACGGCCATCTGGATCAACTTAATATCATTTATCCTATCGGAGTAGAAAATAAATCCTAGGCCCCTATCACCACCGGATTCAATTCTACCCTTAATTGAAAACCTGCTCCCCGGCCATTCGATAGAGAAATCTTCTCCGTTACGCCTGAATTCGCAGGACCTGTTTATATCCAATATGGTATTATCCTTAAGCACTACAAAAAGCTTAAAACCCTTAAAGATCTTCGCCAACTTACGAGTCTCCTCGCTAAAGAAATTCCTGTTTTTCCTGATATAAAGGATAAAGCTCTCTTCTTTTTCGGCAACAGGATTATAAATAGATAATTTCTTAAAGAATTGGAACTTGGCATTCTCACAGAATTCGCTAAAAAGCTCTTTATCCTCTAGGGGGATTAGCTTTGCTTCTTTAAATGCAGAGCAACAATCGCTATTTTCTGCACGCAGGAGAGTAATTAACCCTGTTGGAAAGGAAAAAGGCGAAAGAACTCTTCGTATAGTCATCCGAAATGTACGTATCCAGAAAATAAACTTTATAATCTATGCCTTTTTTAAAATTATCTTGCATTATAGAAACTATCCTCTCGGCGGGATTATCGGGATAGGGCAAGCCCCAAATAATTCTATTCTGAGAAGTATACGGATAATAAGTTAGATTTACCACTGTGTTAAAAATCCTAAACTTTGAAAAATGCTCTATGAACCGTTTCGAATAAGATATTCCGTAATATTGCGCCAGACAAAGACACAGGAAAACTATGGCGATTGATTTATAAACAATTCTTTTTCTAAACAAGAAGTTGACTCCGTAGGCGATAACAATAGACTCAAAGACAGCCAGGGGTATAAGATAGCGATCCTCAAGGTACAAGTAAGTGCCGAGAGTAAAAACCAGCAGGCTCCCGATAAAAAAAGTAATTATGCACCCCTTATCCTGTCTTTTCATTCGAGAAACCATTAGCGCTATGATAGAGAAGATAAAGAAAACAAACATTACTAAACCGAGGCGGGAGTTAAGGATCAAGAACAACTCTTCCTGGATCTTTCCAGAAAGACCTTTCTCATAATATTTAAAGGGGATGACAAATGGCGATGCGCCCCCTCCATATTGGGTGCCAAATACCTTTGCTTTGCCGTACCAGCTCAGGTGATTTACTATCCCTGGATAAAACGCATAGAATACAATAAATTGCATAGCTGCCAAGATAAAGATATAGCGCACCTTAATGAGTTGCTTATTCTTAAGGGAAAGGAATAGGTAATACAATATGAGCGGAACGCAAAAGGCTAAAAATGAAATTTTTGTATATGAGCCTAAAGATATGAATAACAAACTCATGAAAAAATATAGCAGCCTGGGTTCATCATACAATTTTTTTAAAGAATACGCTAACCAGGCAATTATCGCGCATAAAGCGATATCCGGGTTAAAGAACCTTGAATGGACCGCCAATTGGGGAATAAACATTAAGAAGATTGGGGATAACAACCCTGAGGTACCCAGAAAAATCCGCTCCAACCTGCTTACACCCGCTAAAAGCAGTATCATATAGAAGATATTATTCAACATAGAAACATGGTAGGAGGTACTGTGCAGGATCTTGTAGAAAATATCTGCGGTGAGATAATAAAGGGGTGTCTCAAAAGGTGCGAAGTTAAAGAAAATCTGCTCCGGGTACCTCTTCAGATTAAGGACGCTGAGAAAGAGATGCTTGCCTTCGTCAGGCCCCTGGATGAACTTATTATAGTTCCACCATATGAGATTATTCAGAACAAAAAAACCCACGATCAGAATCAACAGATTCCTTCGCGAAAATATCTTAAAATGCGAAAATTTCATTTAGCTTTTGGTTGATTTAAAGCAGTATAATAATCATCCACAATTTGCCTTACTTTGTCTTTACCCATGTTAAGCCTTTTGGAAACTCGTTCGGCGGCGATGGGGTTCAGCTGTTCGACAATTTTGGCATCGCTGATTCCTTCTCTCTTGAACTCTGCCGCCTCATTATTCCACAGGTCCCCCCACACCAACTCCCATTCCTTAACTGCTAATGGCTTCTCTTTAATTACCGGTATTATCGTTTCGGCGTTAGCCTTAATGACCTTTATGTTTTTTTCTGCTTTATCTTTAAGGCATCCGGATAACAAAGTTTGGGCAAACGGAATTAACAAAGCTGAAATAAAAATTATTTTAGAGATGAATTTTTCTTTCTTCATTGGATTACCTCCTTTCAGTGTGTATATGTTAGACATTCTGCGGTTATCGGGCTCGCTGAACGCGGTTTTCAAAACATTCTTGTTAATTTGTCAAGATGTCGAATATGTTTTTTTAAAATATATAAGGTACTTATGGCTTTCTAGAACCATTTATGAATATGTTCCCATAATGTTTTTGTATAGTCTAAATACTACTCTTCGGGATAAAAAGAGTAGATTTCATTAACTTTAGCCGATAGAGATAGTAACTTATCAATACCCATAGAAATTGCAATCCATAAATAGTGCCCCTATGTAAATTAATCGAAGATGCTTCTTTAAAATAACGCACTGGCATAGGAATATCTCCTAAGGTAAAATTAAAATGAACAGCTTGTACCAAAAACTGTGCGTCAAAAACAAAACCGTTTGAATTACGCTCAAAAGGGATTGTTTCTAATACCGTTCTACGGTAAGCGCGAAAACCAGAATGGAATTCTCCTAAGTTTTGTCCAAGACAGACATTTGCAATAATTGTAAGGGTCCGATTTGCGAAATACTTGTAGTGGGGCATTCCGTGAGATAAACATTCTTCTCTCGTCCTAATCCGGTTACCAAGAATGATATCGCAAACCCCAATCTTTAATATCTTAATAGCGGAGGGAATAAGGCGCGCATCATATTGATAATCGGGATGGATCATTATTACATATTCAGCCCCGCTTTCTAATGCCAGCTTATAACAGGTCTTCTGGTTTGCGCCATAGCCGAGATTTTTGGGATGTGTAAATACACAAAGCCCCAATCGCCGAGCAATTCCCGCAGTATTATCCTCGCTACCATCATCCACCAAAATAATCTCATCCACGCTACCGGGGGGTATATCTTTTACGGTCTTTTCTAAAGTCAATTCGGCATTATACGCCGGCATTACTACAATGATCTTTTCCTTTGTCATTTGCTAAATAATTCGCGATGTTGATGCTTTTTCGCTATCTTCCGCTAAAGGCGTCTGAAATCATCAAAAATAACGGAATAATCATTTCAGTATTAGTTGTTGTATAGCTTCAATAAATTTAATAATGACGCGCGTTATAATCATAACTATGATTTATGCCCGACTAAGTATACATGCGTGCCGCCTGGGAAAATCTGATGTTTTGCCAAAATTCTTGTGTACTCCTTCTCAAAGATATTTTTTGGCTTTATATTTTTCTCATTACTAAAATTCCCTTTCGAACTACATAAATCGAATAAACCATACTCAGGCCTACCGGAATCAATAGCTTGTATAGTAATAAGATAATCGAAGCTCCCGGCTTCGTCTGGGTTATAATCATTATTCCATATTACAATCCTAGCGCTTGGATAATGGAGACAAAGGAAATAATAAATATTTTCACGCTCTCCGTAGCCACTTTTGATCATTACGCTCATTGGCGTTACACCTTGATAATCAGCTATCATCTCCTTGCCTAAACTAACAGCGGTATCTTCAAAATTAGTAACACGAGGCGGGAAGGCATATGTTCCAATGATATCTGAAGATGGTGATTTAAATAACGGGTGGACCACGTTATGTATATAAATAAACCTTAATGGAAACCTACTCATAAAATCAAAAGATAAGCGATAAAACTGAAATATCCCTACCAAGACTATCACTATAATTAACCCTTTTCTTAAGAGATTGGTTTTTATCTCTTGTATGCCAAAGGCAGAAATTACGGCTATTGCTGGCAGAACAGGAACATAGTAACGCCCAACTTTAAGAGAACAAAAAGTGAAAAACAAATACGAGAAAATTATCCAAATTAAAATGAGTTTCTTTTTCCGATCCCCAGCGAATCTAACAAAAACGATCGAACTTATTATAAAAACAATAGAAAAAAATATACTTATATTATTAAGTATGTGAAAAATATAAAATAAAAACCATTCGCGAGAAAAAATTTTTATGCCTATGGGTTCATTAATTAAAGATGTCATTAAATGTTCATTATCATATTTGCTTAAAGCATCTTTTGGTAAATAATTCGCGGTAAGCCTGGGCCACCCAAATTCAAAAATAAATCTCCAATGAGAAGATGCCCATATATACGAAATTGAAAATACCAACAGAAATACGAAGAGTAAATTATATATTTTACCTCTTTTAATTTTAACATTCTCTATCTCAGGCGGGAAAGCAAAGAGCGTGTAAAAAAGGGGGCCAAGAATAAATAAAAGATAAGCCCATTTTGTCAAAATTCCCAACCCAGAAACAATCCCAAACAGTAAAGAATATTTTCTGCTTGTAAAACCGTCGGTCTTAATAAGAAAAAATATCCCCAGTGATACCATAGCAGTCAATGGAAAATCAATACCAAAATTCCTACTTAGCCCGAATGTTACGGGGTAAAAAGAAATTAGAAAAGCTGCCAACATGCCGTTATTATCATCTTTCAATTCTCTGCCTATCAGATAGGTGGAAACAATCAAGATCAAAAAGAATACAATATTGGACATTTGTACGACAAGATTTGATAAACCAAAGAACAAATAAAAAATAGCTGCATTTATATATATCATGGGTGGCCACCATTGGCTAAACTGAAGTATTTTTATCAGATTATCTAAACGCGATTCGCCTATACCGGGGTTTATTAATGATAACAATTTTGGATAAATACTAATAGTAGTTTTTAAATGAGATATCATATCTGGACCATCGCCAAAACTACCTTTACTGTTTAACCAAACATAGTTATTGGTTAAGTAAAATAAAAACAGGAATAGCAATAAAAACCATGCCTTCCGTTTATTAATCTCTAACAAAACTCTTCTCATTTATAAAATAAATTTCTATTCAGTTCTATGCGCACAAACCCAAAGTAACCTATTTATCTATATTATCATATCCGTAGATGTGGTAATAAATAACCATATAAGGTAAACTTAAGCCATATTTAAACCCTCGATACAGATAAACAATGAGATAAATCAGATATCTCAGCTTCTGCCTTTTTAAAATCCGCAATAGCCTACGTACAAAGGTAAAAAAATAAGCCTTAAATTGATACCATTCGACTTGTTTCGGCGTCAACTCTTTATTATTAATAACTGCGTCAAAAGTGATATTGTCGGCCTTACCCCATCTATACCCGTCAATCCAGCCGCCCAGATCGTAGACCTGTTTGACACCTTCTTTGGTCAAAGGTTTGTATATAAAGAAGGCTGACCGTCCAGCGTCAAGCTCCAGCGCCAAATCAATTGTCTTCTGAAGTGTCCCGGGTGACTCGGAAGGCCCCCCTAATATGTAATAAGCAGTGATGCAAATCCTCGCATCGTGCAATAACCTGAATATCTTCCGGATATCCTCGTCAGAAACTCTCTTTTGATAGATCTCCTGCCTGATAAATTCATCTCCGGCTTCGACCCCAACCCTGACTATTCCGCAACCTGATTGGGCCAATATTTTTATTTTCTGCGCGTCCAGATGGTCTATCCTTGAAAATACGCTGAATTTGATCTTCTTATGTAAGCCTTGCCTTCTATATTCATCGCAAAATGCCGCCACCCAATCATGGGACATCGTGAAAACCGGGTCGAATAACTGGAAGAGCCGCAAATCTCTATTCTTATATTTCTCCCACTGGTATCCGATCTCCTGCGCATACTTTACCGGGTCCCGGTTACGAAAATAACGACCCCGGACTACCTCGGCAATTCCGTGGGCATCGCAAAAGGTGCATTTATAAGGACAACCCCTGCTTCCTATTATATAAAGCATCCCAAGATGATAAAAATATTTATCCAGGTCTTTCCAGAGGTCCCAATTCGGGATCGGTAAATCATCGATATTCTGGCGAAAACAACCTACCGCATTCTTTATGATTTTGCGATCCTCTTTTGCCCAGATGCCTGCGATACCGGAGATACTTTTCCCGGCAGACAAACGATCTAGAAATTCACAAAGCGCATCCTCTCCATCTCCTATGCATACCGCGTCAACTTCAGGCAAGGCGATGGTTTCTCCGGGGTATATTGAAACATGGTGTCCTCCCAGAATAACAGGCAATCTGTAATTAGATTTCACTTCCGCCATGATCGCTTTCACATATTGCATATACATCGTGTTACAGGAAATCCCGATTATATCTGGTTTTTTCTCTCCTATTTCTTTTCTTAGTTCTTCTTTCCATGACTTCCTATGAAAAGTTAAATCTATGATACCGGCTTTATGGTCCGTTCTTTCATTTAAGTACGTGGCTAAGGACGTGATACCTATATCCATAGCACTAAAGTCTCCTCCTAAACAAGAATTTATAAAGGCTATCCGCATTTTAGTCTAACTTTTGTTCTTCTTGAATAATTCTTTTATCAGTATATTGGCAATATTTCCGGCGAGGAGACGGTATCCTTTGCGCGTGCAGTGACCGAAATCTCCACCGAACATATCGCTGAAATAAGAACTATAGCCCTCGCGATACAAAGCTTCTCTAAATATTTTTTCGTTATCCACGAAAATGATGTCTTTGTCGTCGGCAAATATCTTCTTTAGCGGCTCAATGCTGCGCACAGGATACTGGACACATACTAACCGTATTCCTCGCTCCTGTACAATCTGCCTGAGCTTTAAATAATTACTTACCGTCAGAGGATTATAATACTCCAACCTGGTCAGGTTTGCTCTTCTATAATATATTTCCGCAAGTTCTTTTTGATTCATATTCATGTAGATTGCGGCTAATGCCCCGTAGATCAATTCATTAGGGGAATCGAGCTCGAGCGCTTTTTTAAATAACGCCTCTGCATCGGTGAATCTTGACTTCTCGAGATAAAATTTCCCTAAATCTATATAACAAGATGTGTTTTTGGGCTGATTCGCGATACACTCTTGGAAGACCTTCTCGCCGGCCTCAATCTGCCCCCTATTGCATAATTCCCATCCGCAACGCGAATATATGCTTGAGTAATCTTTGGTATTCAGACTAGCGGCCTTACGCAAAAAGCCTTCTCCTTCTTGAAATTTGTTTTGCTTCATACAAATCAAACCTAGCTCAAACGCAATTTTTGCACTGCCGGGGTTAAAGGCGAACGCGCTCCTAAGTTGGATTTCTGCTTCTTGCAGATTTACTTCTTTCTCCGCAATAGCTGCCAAGTTACAGAACGCCTTATCATTATAATGGTTCAGATTAATAGCCTTTCTGAATTCTTCTTTGGCCTCTGTAGATTTACCTTGCAGGCTAAACACTTCTCCCAACGCGCAGTGCAAATCGTCTCTGTTATTATCGAGCGAGAGGGCGGTCTCTAAAACCTTGGTCGCTTCTGAAAAACGCAAACCATTCTTGATGTATGACTGCGCCAATAATGCTTCGTTGCTGATATTGGCTTTTATCGGTTTATTTGCCTCTTGATGTAACCGAATAAGCTTCAATAGCTTATACACCCTTAAAGAATTAATGAATCTGCTGATTGGAGATATTCCCTTATTATCAATATTGCGCAAATACCCCGCGCCATCGTTAATCCCCAACATCGCAATAACCATTTGCGGATTATACTTATCTATGTTGCTTCCTAATTGTCCCACCAGATGGGAAGTATCCGTCGGTACACCCAGGTTCACCACGCTAAAACGAATCCCTAAATTATGCTGATTTAATATCTCTTCTAATTGGGTAGGATATGCGTCTTTAGTCCCTCCGCAAAAAGTAGTAGATTCTCCGATGCATAAAATCACATAGTTGCCCTTATTTTTTAGCGCCAGGGCATTGCTGCGGTCTCGCATGCGCAACACGACATACCCGCCCAAACGCAATATCGCTTCTATTAGAACCAAAAAAAGTAGAATTCCCCCGAAGATTAACGCTATTTTTTGTTTCAGCGGAGTCGGGGCATTGCGTGAATATTCTATGTTCATATAAATGTAACGACGTTATGCTGACAACTAAAAAAACCTTCTTATTTTAATATAAAGCTTAACCATTCCTCTAAAGCTAAAAAAATGCCTGAGGATATATTGCAATCTCAGGGGATGGAGATAAAATAAAAACAAGGCCTTGCGTTGGGCAAGGATCAATTGTCTGTTTCTAGAATTATGGTCAGCATAGGACAATCCTCTATAATAATCGAAGTCGGAATAATCCTTGCTGATGGTAAAATTTCTGTCATTTTTAATCATATCGTACAGCATCGTTCCGGGGAGGGGGGTGGCAATTGAAAAAGCGGCTTCATTGAGCCCTGAAGAAAGGGCGAGTTTTATGGTCTTGTTCATCTCCATCTTGGTCTCTCCGGGAGCGCCTAGTATAAAAAATCCCGAGGAATACATTCCCACTCTCTTGGCTATTTCAATTACTTTGTTTACGTGGTCCAAAGTAATTCTTTTTGCGTAAATCTCATCTAAGACCCGCTGGGAGCCGGACTCTATGCCAAAGTGAATAACACGGCAGCCAACTTCGTACATCCGGCGCATCATGGACTCGTCCATATTGTTAACCCGGGTATTGCATCCCCAAACGATATTTAGTCTTCTTTTTTCCAGCATATCGAAAAAACTATTCGCCCAGGTTTTATCCGCGGCAAAAGTATCATCATGGAAAAAGAACATATTGACATTAAAAGTATGCATATAGTACGTTATTTCTTCGGCCAAATAATCGGGACTTTTGTATCTCACTTTATCACCGAAAAGCTTTTTTAGGGTGGGCTGACAAAAGGTGCAGCTAAAGGGACAGCCTCTTGAGGACATTATATTTATTCCTCGCGCACTAAATGTCATGATATCAAGATAATGCCAGTACAAAAAATATCTCTCCATCTCAACAAGGTCCAGAGCGGGAAAACCTATATAATCCAGATTTACCATGACATCCCTGGGGGGAGTTTTGCGGACATTGCCTTGTCCGTCTTTATACCAGATCCCCTTGATCTGGGATAGGTCTAACGAGGGAAGAATCATGGCTAGTTCGCGCAGGGTCTCCTCCCCTTCACCCAGCACTGTTATATCAACGTCATCAATAACAGATTCAGGGCTTATGGTAGCGTGGGGGCCTCCCCCGACCACGATAGCTCCTGTTTTTTTGGCAATCTGCGCGATAAGCCTTGCTTTTTCATACATCAGGGTAGAAAAATAAATTCCTACCAGCTCTGGTTTCTTGGATTTCAGATATTGCGATACGTAATCAAGCGAAGGATGGAATGTCGCATCCAAGATGGAAACCTCCACCTTTAATCTGTCCCTCAGATAAGCGGCTAAAGAACAGAGCCCTAAGGGCGGATCCCCTGATGGATATTTAAAGCGCGGAAAAACTAAACATATGCTTTTGATCATACTAAAAAGGTGCCCAGATATCTTTGTTAAAAAAACCTGCCAGGAATGCCTTCTTATAAGCAGGCGCCTCAACGATATTAAGAAACTTATCCAACATACCGGCGTCATATAAACTGCCGTCATTTATAATGGTTGGACTATACGCTTGCGCAAATAATCTCGCAAGCCCCTCTCCTGCGCCTTCGAAAAAATATTCTTTATATTCCTCGGGGATATGAAGAACGCAATTTTTAATAACCACCCTCCATTCTTCAAAATTGTTATTGACGTCATAGAAATTGCCTGACTCATACACTGGGATAATCCCTTCTCCTAGGCCCAGATAACCGAATCTTCTGTAGTTAATATCCAACTTATTGATTTCGACGATAACTCCATTAACATCCCCTTTCAAATTTGCCGTGGTTTTATCTATGTATCCCTGATATAGATATCTTAATTTTTTAAAATCACCGTTGCTGATATATTCGAAATCTTGGCTTGCCGAATCCAAAGTAAAACGTTCCGCATAATATATACCCAGCTGGTGACACATATTGATATTTAGCTTCTGGCACATAAACTTATGGATTAAGAGAGATTTATTTGTGGCAATCTCTCCGCACTGATGCTCATAAAAATAGATACCATGTTTATACAGATTTTTTAATGATTCGGGTGTCCGGGCGAAAACAGAATATGTATAAGAAACCCCGGGGAAGAATATAACGACAGCTAAACCTATGAAAAAATATTTACTTTTCCCCCAAGCTTTATTCAAAAAATATGCAATAAAAATTATGATGTTAGAAAAGAGAGGAAGAAAATACTTATAATTGCCGATTCCTTCATTATTAAAGCTATAGATAAAAATGTAGATAAAAAGATGGGTGAAAAGAAAAAGATATATGAATTCATTGGTGGGGACAATTTTTCTTCCCCGCAAATTCAGTAAATTATTGAATACCCGCTTTCCAATTTTAATTGCAGACCAAGACGACAAAACTAAGATCGTAATCAAAGATGCCCGGAAAACCTCCAAAGATATCTTCGTCAGTAAGACAATCTGGGGCGGGCCTGACAAGAAATTAAAATATGCGGCGATTGGCTGGTTGCTTAAATAGTTAAAATGCTCAATAGAAGATGAGAATATATTTGGTAAGTTCTTAACCCAAATCATAACAAAACGATTAATTATGGCAGCGATATTATCTACGTTACTAATGTTTTTGACAGGGTTATCGAAAATTACAGCATAGACGGTTCTATACCATGGCACGCCAAATTCAATTAGTTCAGCGAATAAAACTATGCCTACAGTTGTAAGCGCGAAATGAAAGATAAAGTCAGGCCTGCTTAAATCCGCATCTATTAATAAAAATAGAAAAAACACAAAAACGCTGATCAAGAAAGCAGGGTAAAAATATACACCCAAGCCGCAGGCCAACCCAAAAAGCGTATAATATAGCGGACGCCTGGATTCATGTATCTTGGCAAATAAAGCAAGGCAAAAGAGAAATAAAAGGTTTAAATGGAAATGCCTTCCTTCCCCTTCCACGGAAAATAGAGATAACAATCCGGGTGTTATAATAAACATTAAAGAGGCAAAAATAGCTGTCCTTAAACCAAAGTAACGCTTGCATAGCATGAACAACATAATGTAAGTCGCAATGAGGAATACTAAACTGGCTAATCTCAGGGAAAAATATGAGGGTCCTAACAACCAAACAAAGGGAACTGCAACAAGGCTGAAGACAAAATGGCCACCTCCGGCATAAGGAAGACTTTGCTGGAAAATAAGCGGATTGGGCGCTAAGCCTCGAGCAATATTGGTGCTGATAAAAAGGTTATATTTAGCCGAGATATCGACAAAGCCGAAGAAATTAATAATAACCGCGATTTTAATTAGCACCAACAACACGAGGCATAGCCAAAAAAAAGCCCGTGCTTTATTCTTCATAATATAGACGCGGTAAAACTATTTTCTTTTAGCGCTGGTTTTATTGTTTTCCGCGATTAATTCGTCGATTGCCTTAATGACATCCTTCACGGGAATGCCTAAATTATTAGCGACTTTTTCGTTCACCTTTGCTCCAAACCGATTTAGCAGTGCCTGAGGGGCATTTTTTGCGGCTATATCTTTAAATTCGGGTAATTTTTTCAGCTCTTCCATTACTTTATCCGATTCCTTATAAATCGCCGTCTTCTCTGTTTTCCAATCGGCAGACACGCTACCAGACAGGCTTGCTATATTCGTTTTGCTATTATTGGTGTTGGATGTCCTGGCCATATCGGCCTTTTGTTTCGACTGGCTGGCTGCCGGAGAGACACCTTTAGCCAATAACAATATACCTGCTATGCACGCCGTGACCACAGCTAACAACATAAAATACTTATGGTTCCTCATCTTATCTCCTCCTTTTATTTACTAAACATATTTATCCTGCGTTACTACTTAACTACATACCTCCTTTCTGTCAATTTTCTATCGTGAAATATTATTTTTATAATTTTGCTCTAATACCGACATAATTTCTCTCGCCGCAATAGAATGCCCCAATGCGTTAGGGTGAACGGGATCCGTCGCCGTACATTGCAGCTGCCGGTAAGGATACTTATTAAACTCAAACGATAAATCAAGAGTAAGAAAGTGGAACGCCTCATCCCACGATTTTATGAGATGTGTCATCAAAAATCTATTCCTGTCAGGCGCTTCTTCAAGATAAGGGAAGATAACAACAAGAACCCGGCTGGATATTTCATGTGTTAGAACATACAACTTTCTAAGTTGTTCGTGTATTCTTGTTCTTGCCAAAAAAACATATTCGGCCCTAAGAGGAAGCTTATGCTTTTCGATAAAATCTACTAATGATTTATTGATCAATCTGAAGATAAGAAACCTCTCTGTAAGATACCGGTTAAACGGTATCTGCGATACATAAACAATATCAGTCTTATAATATGCTAATATGGATCTCCCGTGCAATTTTCTTATTCTCTGGCTCGACTCTGCGGCATCATTATGACAATAGGCAAGGATTACCAGGTCTGGTAAAAAACATCCTGCGTATCTTGCAAATTCTGAAACCTCTTCCACGGTACTCCATCCTCCTGCCGCGAGAACCAGAAATTCAAACTTGGTTCCGGCGTATTTTTCTTGCAACATCTCTTTTAGCAGTTCTGGAAACGCCGATTCTCCCTTTTTTAGTTCCCCGCCGCGGACAATAGAATCTCCTAAAACCATAACTCTATATGCGCCTATTGGTTTCTTATTTTTACCGCTTTTACAATCCTGGACGAATTTTCCCATAATTTCTGCCAGATAACTGTCATATATAACCCCACCTATAATCCTGTTATTGTTGGTAAAAGACGTAAAATATTCGATACCATAACTAGTGAAATTCCTTAATATAAACTCTGCGGATGCCAAAAACACTACTGAGGTCACGAGCACTACCATAACAACCTTAAAGACCGCAGCAACTTTATGCAATCTCATGATTAACTCCGGCGCAGTCCTATAGGTTAGGCATTGGTTTTATATTTTTATGCCGCACGTATTCTTTTGTATATATAATACGTCTTATTCATGGACCTGTGGACTTGGCCGATAAGGATAAAGTTGTTTTGTGCCGCTTCAACACACGAAAGCAGGCCTTCCCACGGCCGAGAGTCAGTTTGCTCAAGCTGCCGTATCTTATTCTCATGCCCTGCCTTTAAGATCCTAATGAGCTCATCTTTAGTCGGCCATTTAGCGGCAATACCGTCCGGCATATCGAATACGATAAAATCAGCCGAGTTAAAATTAATAAAAGCGTCTCTATACATCTCGATAAAATCCGTAAGTGAGAAATGGGGATTGTTAAGGCATAACCAGTAAAGCGTCTCAAAACTAGAAGGCACGCCCCCCGACCCTATAGAGATTATGTCCACCGTTTTTCTTATATCGCTGCTCTTTTCGATAATATGGGCCACTTGATCGAGCTTGATATCATTAAAATGAGGCGGGAAAGACTCGTAATCGCTGCCGTAAGCCAACCTGCCAAAAATACCGATTGGCCCCAGGCGAACATCTCTTTTATCCCAGGCAAACAAGGAAAGCACGTAAAACTGAACCAGGGCAAAAACAACGATAACAACCGATATTATCCCGCGCAACACCTTGATTCTTATCTGCCCTATTGCCGATGCGGTTATGATGGCGAAAGCCGGTAAAACCGGCATGATGAAACGAGAGTGCTTTATTGTGATGACAAACGAAAAAAACAAAAAAGGCGGAATGCACCAGCTCAACAATAATCCTTTATGATTACATTTTCCTTTAATAATAGCCGCCAGGGACACCGCCAGGGCGATAGAAAACGGAAAACTCAAAACAGACGGCAGCTGAAAGATATAAAAAGAAATGCCCTCGATAGAATATTTCTTCCCCATAGGCAACTGCGCTTCTAACGCTTTTCGGGCGGAAAAAACATGCTCCATCAAACTAAGCCTGGCCAAACCAACTTGCCCGTACCACCAGATTGAAGCAATCATTCCTGCAAGTATTAACACTAGAAAAATATTCGTAAAAACTCCCCACCTCTTCTTGGACATCCCTTTCATTATCATGAGAAGCATGGGGCAAAGGACAAACAAAATAGCTTGCCCTTTTATCAGCATTGCCCACCCTAAAGCGATTCCTAATAAAATAGAATACGGCCTCCGCTGAAAATGGTCGCTTTGCAGAAAGAAATAAATTACAAGGCTTACCATGGCGGCTAAAGGAAGATCCAGCTGGAACTGCCGGGAGCTTTCAAAGATAAGCGGGTACATAAATAATATGAAGGCTGATAAAACCCCGGAAAAATCGCCGGATATTTTTTTACCGATTAGATACGTCGACGAAAGCAGGATAATAAGATAAGGAAACATGCTCACTTTTGCCGAAAATAGCGACCTACCAAATAAGAGGTAGGAAAAGGCGGTGGTGGCATTAAGCCCGTTGGGCCAATAGACCGTACTCCCTCTCACAGGGCTTCCAAGCAAATCCACATAAGCTGCAACCTTTTGCCATAACGATAAAGTTTGGGCATAAATTATGTCGGTGAAGCGGTAGAAAAATTCTATGGAAAAAAATAGGTGATTACTTGAATCGACCCCGTTTACAGAATTATCCGCCTTAACCCACATGTAATTAGTTATCAGGGCAAAAGATATGATAGATACGCATATCATAAAATAAATAATTTTGTATTTATTCATCTTATATCGTGAGGTTATAGAAAATAACGTTCCTCGGACATAATGAGCCTTGGGATAACTTTACAACTTACAACAACGCAGACATTCCGGTAATAACTGTTTTCTTAACAAACCCCGCAAAGCGACAATCCTATCACCGCTGAATATCTCTCGAAGGCCGTCTTCTTTAATATTGCCCAATTCATAATCCTGCATAAATTGACAGGGTATAACAGCGCCGTCCGGACGGACAAAAATCGAATGCCAGATAAAGAAACACTTCCTTTTTGAATTAAATATATCCGCATACCAATTCCTGACCTCGCTATCGCTCAAATCTGGTTTGACCAGCACAAACCTTCTATGCTTTTGTTTAATTTTCCTCAATGTATCTATCAGTTTTTCAATACGCCCTTCTTCGGTATTTCCAAAATCGTCAATAAGCGTGCTTAGGGAATGGTTGTCTTCTCTAAAATAGCTATCATTTATTTTGATTTCCTGGCTGCTAATAAAATTCAGGTGCTCAAACTTCACAGCATCGACTCCTAATCTTTTGGCAAGCGGGGGGACCTCTTCTAAATAATCAAGGTTGGCCTTTGTTATTGAGCAGCTTAAAATAACTTTAGTTGTTTTTCTTTTAGATTTACAGAATGAAAGAATATTCTCGGTGACCCTGTCGTAACTCCCCTCAACGCCGGTTATGGCGTCTTGAATTTTTTGCGGCCCGTGTAAAGAGAAGACGATCAATTCCGGCTCAAGGCCTATTAATTTTTTAATTTTCAAACTATCCAATAGATAACCGTTCGTATTTACCCCGCACTTGATTCCGTGTCTTTTTACAATTGCCAATATATCCAGCATATCTTCCCTAACGAATGGTTCCCCGCCGCTGAAAAATATAAACGGGGCAAAACCAAATCTCGAGTTAAGGAATCTTTCAATATTGTTTCCTGATATCTCGCTGGTAACCGAATCTTTCTTTAAACTATAGCTGCACATATTACACTTAAAATTACAACGAGAAGTAATCAAGAAATTTATAGTTAGAGGCGAAAAATAATTTTTATCAAATGAAAAGGCATAAAGAAAGTAGATTAACGAGCCTTTTATAATAGTGCCTAGACTAAAAATACGCTTATAAAAACACAACTCCTTACCTAATGATCGCAACGCCCTGCATTTCGAAAGCAGCGGAGGCGCGATATACTCTTTCACTATTCTACCTAACTGCATACTCTTCGAGTTTTTGGTTGAGTTAAATACAAAGGTATTCTTTTAACCATAGTTCAAACATAAAAAGCGTCCAGATCTTCTTGCGGTTATCCGCCTTACCGGCGAAATGCCCTTGCAGTAATCGATCTATGTACCCATACCCAAACCATCCCTCTTTCTCGATCTTTTCTTTTTTAAAAACATCCAGCATCATGCCCTTAAGTTCTCCCTTGATCCAAAATGCCGCCGGCATACCAAACCCCTTTTTCGCCCGGTTGATTATATTCCCGGGCAAAATATTACTTACGGTTTTTTTAAGAATATACTTGGTCTGAAAATTACGGAGCCTTAAATTAGCGGGCAGGCTGAAAACAAATTCTGCTATATTATGGTCCAGATAAGGGACGCGCACCTCAAGCGAATTAAACATGCTCGCCCGGTCGGTCTTAACCAGAAGATCATCCTGCAGATATGTTTTCGCATCGAAATACTGCAGCCTGTTCAATTCGCTGCTTTCCGGGAAACGATCAAAATAACCATACAAAGATCGTAAACTGTCTTGCCCGCCTAATACTTCTTTAAAGGAGGGGCTGTAAAATTGTTCTTTTTCTTGAGGGCTAAATGAACCCATCCATATGATATGGCGTAAGGGAAGGGGATAAGCCGCGGAAGAAATAAATTTCTTTGCTTTAAAGTCAAGGCTGAAATTACTCATTGATACCGGCAGGCGCTTTACGATATTTCCAATAACCCCTTTTTGGATAAAACTCGGGATGCGGCAGTAATAGTCGGCGAGCCTATGCGCCTGATAAGTAGGGTATCCTGCGAACAATTCATCCCCGCCGTCACCGCTTAAGGCAACCGTAACCTGCTGCCGCGTAAACTTCGAAAGTAAAAACGTGGGGAGAAAAGAGGCGTCGCCAAATGGCTCATCCAGTAAAGAGGCGGCCTCCGGCAACAAACCCGATAATTCTTTTATCGTAAAATCGTTATGATAATGCTCGGTGCGATATAGATCCACTACCTGTTTTACATACTTAGATTCATCGAAAGAACGCTCTTTAAAACCGATGGAGAATGTTTTAAGCCTGTTTGCCGATAAACCGCTTGCCAGGGCCGTGATCGTGCTGGAGTCGATCCCTCCGCTTAAGAAGACCCCCAGAGGGACATCACTTATCATCTGCCTCTTTATTGAATCCTTTAAAAGTAATAATAACCGCTCCTTTACCTCCCCTTCATCGCAAACAGACGACTGACTTGAAAAGTCAATATCCCAATATTTACTGATGGCGACATAATTATCTTTATAAATAAGGGTGTGCGCAGCCGGCAGCTTGTTTATCTCTTTGAATATGGAACGGGGAGCAGGAACATATTCAAAGGTTAAGTATTGGTCGAGAGCGCATAGATCTAATTCGCGGGAGAAACCGGGAAATTTAAGAATTGATTTTATTTCTGAGGCAAATAAAAACTGGCCGTTAAATCCGGAATAATATAACGGTTTTATGCCAAAGCGGTCACGGGCCAAAAATAAAGAATTGTCCCGCTTGTCCCAGATGGCAAAAGCGAACATACCGTTAAATTTTTTCACGCATTCATAGCCCCATTCTTCATAGGCATGGATCACTATCTCGGTATCGGTCTTAGTATAAAAAACGTGCCCCTCTCGGACCAATTCTTCTCTCAATTCGCGAAAATTATATATCTCTCCGTTGTAGGTTATCCAGATTGAGCTGTCTTCGTTATGCATCGGCTGATGCCCGAGCTCTAAATCTATGATACTTAATCTTCTTGTGCCCAGGGCTGCTTCTCTGTCGAAAAATACCCCTTCGTCGTCAGGCCCACGGTGCCGGATCGCATTAAGCATGTTTAGCAGTATATCCTGCCTAGGAATAGAGTATTCTTTACTAGAAATGAACCCACAGATTCCGCACACTTGAGCACACCCCTGCGCCGAAGGCGCATTTTTGAACACAAAAAACATTTATCCAGTGAAATCCCGTGAGCGTTAGCGAACGGGAAGCGAAATCCCGCGCGTTTTCCACGCGGGAGGTTATTTAGCTGATATTATTTCTTTTATTAAATAGGTTTCTTCTTTTTGTGATTTGTAATAGATACGAATGATTATCTCCGCCAATAACCCCATAAACACCATCTGTACTCCCATGGTAAAAAGCATCAAAGAAATGAATAGCAATGGGCTGATCCATGCGCCTTTAAACATAATGGTCCTGATAATAACCCCTGCCCCAACCAGCGTGCCTAAGATCGCCATAAAGATACCGACCCCGCCGAAAACATATATGGGTTTTGTGGAATATTTATCAAAGAATCGCACGGTTATCAAATCCAGGCTTACCTTAAAGGCGCGCGACCACCCATAATGCGTCTTACCTGCGGAGCGCGGGTTATGCGATACCTCTACTTCGGCAATAGATGCCCCTCGCATCACTGCATATAAAGGCAGAAGCCTATGCATCTCTCCGTATAACCTTATATTCGCGATAACGTCCCTTTTATAAATCTTTAAGGCGCAGCCTAGATCATGGATCTTAACGCCGAATAAAAAAGTAATTACGCTGTTGCCGATAAAAGAAGGTATCTTCTTGCTGAATAGCGGGTCCTTCCTGTGCTTTCTCCATCCGCTTACCACGTCATAGCCTTCTTCCATCTTTAGCAGTAACTTTGGTATGTCCAGCGGGTCATTTTGAAAATCGGCATCCATAATGATCAACTGATCCCCCGCTGAATTATCTATGCCCGCCTGAATAGCGAGCGTCTGGCCAAAATTTCTCGCTAAATGTATAACCTTGACTTTGCCATTGGCGCTGGAAAACTGTCTTAACAACTTTAAACTATCGTCCCGGCTGTTGTCGTCTATATAAATAACTTCGTAATCCCTGCCCAAGGCCTCCATGACCTCGATGAGTTTAGGATGAAGCAATCTCAAGTTCTCTCCTTCGTTAAAAACCGGAATAATTATGGACGTCTTCATCGGTTACCTCGCCAGGCGCATTTTTATGGTTCGTAATGCCTCGGAGGCGGCCTTGCGCACCTCATCGTCATCGTCCTGGGTCATTACCCCCAGAAGCGTAGGAACGATGGAGCGATCGCCCACCCTTGATAAGGCATCGGTAGCGCTGATGCGCACACAACTTGCCAGATCATCCATCAGCACATTGAGCAATGCCGGTATTACAGATTTATCCCCCATATCTCCCAAGGCCAGGGCGGCCTGGGAACGCACCTCAGCAGAAGGGTCTTCCATAAGGACCTTTAAAAGCGCGGGGATAGCGGCCTTATCCTTGATCTTACCCAGGGCAATAGTTGCGCTGAGACGGATCCCCTCTTGGGCAGCCTCTGTTAAGACCTTTAACAACGCAGGCACTCCCGTAGAATCCCCTATCTCGCCTAAAGCCAGGGCGGCTTGTGAACGCACATCCTCAGCAGAATCCTCCATGAGGATCTTGAGCAGCGCGGGGGTAGCGGATTTGTCCTTTATCTTGCCCAGGGCTACAGCGGCGCCCTTGCGCACGTTTTCTTCTTGTGCCTCCATTAATACTTTCAGAAGCGCGGGGACAGCGACAGGATCTCCTATATCACCCAATGCCAGTGCTGCATAGGAACGCGCCTCTGGCGAGGCATCTTCTGTCATGACTTTTAAGAGCGCGGGGACAGCGGATTTGTCCTTTATCTTGCCGAGAGCGATTATAGCGTTCTGATATAATACCCCCTCTTTCTCCTGTGTTATTATATTCAATAAAGCAACAGTGCCTCTTAAATCTCCTATCTCCCCCAAGGTTAAAGCTGCGTTGGAGCGCACTTCTTGCGCGCTGTCCTCCATTAACACCTTCAAAAGCGCGGGGACGGCGGATTTATCCTTTATCTTGCCCAGGGCTACAGCGGCGTTAGTCCTGACCAGGGGATCCGTATCATTCATCAATAGCCCCAAGAGCGCGGGCACGGCTAAGGTGTCTTTTATTTCGCCCAAGCCGGCTGCGGCGGCGGCCCGTTTCTGCGCGCTCTTATCCTGCAGCATCTCCAGGCACTCATCAATGCTCACTTCGCTTGAATCGTATTCTTTCATCCAGTGTCTCATATCTCCCCTCCTACGTTATTCTTATGCAGCGCTATTGCCGTTTCATAAGCGCGGATAATATTACCGGCGGTATTCTCCCAATTATACCTGCGTTCTGCGCGCAGCCTGGCCCTTTGCCCCAACTCCTGCTCTAACCGGGGATTCCTTAACACGTTCACAATGGCATCGGCCAGGGAATGATAATCACCCGGCTCAACTAAAAATCCCGCTCCGCCGACCATATTCCGGGTCTCTCCCACTAACGAAGCCACGATCGCTTTCCCGCTGGCCAGGTATTCCACGATCTTTAAAGGGCTTTTACATACGGTTACTTCGTTATCCTCAAAACAAGCCACGCAGATATCCGCTGCGCCGATATACTGCGGTATCAGATCGTGCGGGACAGAACCCATGAAAAATACCTTATCCTCAATACCATAGTCTATTGCCGCTTGCCTTAAATGGTGCTCCATATACCCCTGCCCGAGAATCCAGAAAACCGCATCCGGCTGTTTATGTAAAACTGCGTTTGCCGCCTGAATAAACATATCCACGTACTGGCCGGCGTGCAGTTGCCCCAGATACAAAACTACCCTGCTGTTCTCAAGATGATATTTTCTCTTTATTCTTTCTCCGCTGATAAGAGGGCTGAATCTCCTCAGGTCTGCCCCTACCGGGGCCTTGAATATGCGGCAGGGCCTCACCCCAAAACCTATGCACAGGTCTCCCAGCTTCTTGCTGGCAACAGAAACCGTATCTGCCAGAACCGGTAAAAATCTTTCCAGTATCCTGACAAAATTTCCAAATATGGCGGTATGCATAGACTCGCGATTGGAATGATACCAGATCTTCTCTTCCCAATCATCCCAATCATAATGCAGCGGCTTATCTAAAAGGAAACCGCTTACCAGGGCCGGGATGGCGATATAGTGAAAACATTTCTGGAAATGGATGATATCCGCCCATTCTGCGCATTTTTTTATCTTCTTGATATTAGCGAAGAGGCTGCCCAGCCCTGCCTTTCTTGTCAGGGTGATCAATTCTACGCCTTCTAATTCCACGCTCCTCTTGGCTTCTCTCACCTCAAGCGGGGCATAAGCAAGCCTTACCTGGTGCCCCTTGCTCCTGAACTCTCTGGCCAGGCTGACGATGCGGATCGTCCAGGGCTCATTGGGCGAATAAATATCGTGGGGATGGATCAGCAGGATCTTCAATGGGTTACCCTCCGGGAAATAAGGTCCAGCCGCGCAGCTTTTTAAGCAGGCTGTGGTATATCTCTATGGCTGCCGCCAAGGCCAAGAGCCATAAAACCAATATATATTTACTTGGGCTTCTCATCTTCCCCTTCCAAAAGATCCATCAACTGCTCTACCTCCGGGTTCAATGAAGGCTTATTCACGATGGATTTGGTTAATTTAAGGTTATTGACTATTTCCACTAAGCGGGCTACCCGCTTGTTTCTTTCTTCGCGGTCCAGGCCGTTGGCATCGTAAAAAAGCATGGGATCGCTATCCTCGTCCCAGAAGACCCCATATTTTCCCCTGTTCCTGCCGATATCGGCAGTAGGGAACAAGGTGCACCCGGAGATATTGGTGACCTCATTGATATAATCCTTATTATCCTGGATAAATTTTATGGTCTGCTGAAAATCCTCTTCGGTCTCTCCGGGGAAACCCACGATAATATTTATGTTGGTGCGTATCCCGGCCTTGTGCGTATTGCGGATGACCTCCGAGGCATCGTTGGCGGTATAACCCTTGTTCATAAGTTTTAATACCCTGTCTGAGCCGTTCTCCACTCCGTATATCAGGGTATCGCAGCGCGCCTTTTTCATCTTTTGTAATAGTTCAAAGCTCATATCCTTGCGGATAATGGCGTAACTCACCCAGGTAAAATCCAGGCCCGAATCAATGATCAGATCGCACAATTGAGAGAGCTGCTTTAAGTTTCCGTTACAGGTCAAATCTATCACCTCAAAGGCCCTGGCTCCGTTATGCTCCGCCTGATAGCGGATCTCATCCATCACGTGCCGGGCAGACCTGGCCCTGAACTTCGGCCACATCATATAGTCAATACAGTAGGCGCACCTGCGGATACAGCCGCGGCTTAATAGGATCGGAAGGGGCTTATACTCCTCTCCCTGGTTATATTCTTTTAGGTCAAAACCCGTAAATGTGGGGAAAGGGATATCATCCAGATCCTGGATATTCGGCGGCAATAAGGGCTGGCGCTTACCCAGGTCTTCTGCTAAAAGCACGCCCGGTATGTCGGGGATATCCTGGTTATTCTTATGCGCGGTGAGTATCTCTACAAGCGTGACCTCGCCTTCTCCCACCACATAGACGTCGGCGAAGCTGGGCTTGATCTGGTCGCGCGGATGGCTATAGAACGCGCCGGGTCCGCCGAAAACAATAAGACGATAGGGATCTTCCAGCTTGATCATTTTGGCAATGCGGTTGGCCAGATATATGCTGATCATGTTCACCGAGAATCCGATAACTCCCGTGGGAACGGCCAAAACATCATCCACGAATCGCTCGATCTCTTTCTTGAAGCTCTTAAAAATTATCTCCGCGATCTCGCTCTGGAAATAAGAATTAACGCAATCCACGCGCCAGAAACGCTTCAGGTCCTCCTTGGCGTTATTATGCAGCTTAAGGCTTAGATCATAAACCTGCGCCTTAAAACCTTTTGCGGCAAGAAAACTCTCCAGATAACCTACGCCGATGTGCGGCATCTTCACAAAAAAGGGAGGAGCCACCACTAATAGGATATCGGCATTCTTGATTGTCGAGGGTGCGTTTTCCATTCTTATGCGCTAATCCCTGGGCCGGAGAAATCTGGCTTTCCCCATTAACCCCAGGATACGCCTTTCATAAGGGTAGAGATCATTGATCCGCTGGTGCATAAACACGTTTCTTCCTATATCATCACAACTTTTATAACAACCCATCCTGCATTCCGGGTCATTGCCTATCAACGTAAAAAAGGCGTCGTCCTTGCGCGCCTTAAGCGTTTTTTTGCGGAAATAGACCTGCTTGGACGAATTCCAGATCTCCTTAAAGGAGTGCTTATGTATGTTGCCCACGGGAAAACGGTGCGATTTAAGGCAGGAGTTCACATCTCCGTTAGGCATGATCCTGGCAAAAAGCCATCCGATGTAACAAGGCATGGTATCAATGAATTTAGAGTCATACTGGGCTGTTTGAGAATCCAGATTTTCCACGCGGCGCAGGAAAGTCTCAAGGTTAAGCACCTTGGGCCGGCAGCCGTTTTGACAATCCAAATATTCACCTTGAAGCGCCTTAAACTGCTCCCGGACACAAAGCCCCTGTTCCGGCGAAAGGATGAGTTTGTCCGTAGCTCCGGGCATAGTATCCACTACGGTAAATTCCACAAACTCTGATTTTGTCAGGCGCGCAAATTCCAGCATCTGACGGATCTCCTGGTAATTGAGGTTGCAGATAACATTATAGATCTTTATATCCGGAAAAACGTCTTTCTTGCTGTTTAACAAACAGAGCATATCGCGGATGCGGTAAAAGTCTTTTTCCGACTTATTAGGATGCAGGGCCTTATAAGTTTCCGCGCTCCCCGACCAGACGCTCACGGTAAGATGATCGAGCCTCAAGCCGATCAACCGCGCAATAACTTTTTCATCTATAAGGGTAAAGTTGGTATTCACCCCGCAGGAAATACCTAAACTTTTGGCATATTCAAGTATCTCCAGGATATCCGGATGCATAAATGGCTCGCCTCCTCCGGAAAAATAGATATCCCTTAACCCCATCCCGTGCGCCTCTCTGATAAGTTCTTTCACCAGCTTAGCAGGCAGTGTATCTTTAGGTTTATTCAATCTTTCCTGGCTTAAAAGCGGGGAATTACACCAACAGGCCAAACAGTCATTATTACAATAATCGGTAAGGTCTATCTGTATGGTCGATGGCCCCTTAAAGGCAAACCTCCCGTTAAAAATACCCATAATATCCAGGTTATCGGCCCTGACTTTATTAATTAGTTCTTTAAGGTTATGTTTTTTTAGGTAATTAATTGTTTTTTTAACGCTGGAGAGCAAACCGCGCCTGCGATAGGAATCGCTGAATTTTAACCAGTAATCATTTAAGCTAAGGCCGCCCGCCTTGGCTTCCTCCCAGGCCGCGCAGGCCTTCCTGCGCGCGGCTTCCAGGTCCTCATTGGTCAGGGCTTCCAGGCGTATAACGCTCTTAAAGTTCCCATCATATTCATCCCAATCCCGGTTGATGATCCGGCCTTTTTTATCCAGCTCCTGAAAATACGCTGTGCCGGGAAAAGGGGTAGTAATGGAGAATTGCACCGAATCCGGCGCGAGCTCCAGGCAATAGGCGATCGTCTCGTCAATACTTCTCTTGGTCTCACCAGGCAGGCCAAAAGTAAAGGTAAGATGGACCTTGATCCCCAATTCCTTGGTAAAAAGGATCATCCTCCTGGCCTTCTCTAGATCCAGGTTCTTCCCGCAATTATTCACTAATTTTTGGGCAGCGGACTCTACCCCGTATTTTACCGCCACCAGCCCTGCGTCTTTCATCGCGCGCAGCACTTCCTCGTCCATCAGATCCGCCCGGGCCATGATCGCCCAGGGGATATTATCCAATCCGCGCTCCTTTATCTTCGCGCATAGATCAAGCATCCTTGGTTTGCCGATATTAAAAGTATCATCGTCAAAATATATGGAGCGAAAACCCATTTTTTTAACCAGGTATTCCATTTCATCAACCACGTCCGTGGTGTTGCGGGTACGGTAGCTATTACCCTGGTACATGACCTGCGGCCAAAGGCAGAAATTGCATTTAAAAATACAGCCGCGGGAAGCAAGCATCTGCGCAGAAGGGGTAGGTATGCCTCCGGGGGTATCCAGGTACTTGTCCATAGGCAACCCTTCTCTCAAGGGCCAGGGCAGGGTATCCAGATCTATTAACGGCCTGACCGGATTCAAGGTGATATCCCATTTATCGCGATACATTAATCCCTTGACCCCCTCAAGAGGTTTTCCACCCCAGAGGGCTTCTGTAAGTTCAAGCAGGGTATGTTCGTATTCCCCGATCAAGACAAAGTCTATAAAGCTATTTTTTTTAAGAAATTGCGGTTCTCTGACATTGGTATCGGGGCCGGCGAGGCAAACCTTAAAATCTTTATTCCCGATCTTCTCTAACAAGGCGAGGTCGTAGTTCAAGGAAGGCGTAGAGGTCTCTACAAGCAATATGTCGGGAGAAAATTTATCAATGTGTTCGGTTATTTTATCCGCGGGTAATTTTTGCGCCAGCGCATCTATTACCTGCGCCTGGAAACCGTGCTTTTTTAGAAGACTTGCGGCATATGCCATAAAAAATGGAAAAGGTAAATAATTGCCTTCTTCGGCATCATCCTTTAAATGCGGCCAGCGGGAACCTGCGCGCACACCCCATCGGCCATCTTTTTCCCAGGGCAGATTAAGCAATAACACCTTGGGCCGGCCGGACTTCATCAGCCTTGAGCCGTCAGGTTGAACGTTGCTCCTCAGGCCCCTGATAAAAGGCATAAAACGGGAATAATCCAGGATGTCCAGCTCCGCGGAAAATAACTCGTATTCACCGGGAAGATAATAGACATCTTCATCATACTGGTCGAAAGAGAATTCTGCTCCCAAGAGATGCGCTGTGCCGGTATTAAGCGAAAGCTGCTCTGTTAAGGGGGACGCATTTTTAGCCTTACCGAGAAATTCAAGGATAACCCCGGGATAAAGATCTTTCTTTTCTCCGGGATAGACCCCCAGCCACGGTTCAGCCAGATAATCGGCCGCAGGAACAATATCGGTTTTCTCTTGGGAAAATATGCCTTTGGCCTTGGAGGTCAGCCACATCCTGTATTTATTATTTAATATAACCAACACCCGCAGCTTGTCTATCCTGATATCCTCTTCTATCTCAAGCCTGGCCTGCCAGATAAGTTTTCTTTCCCCGATTATCTCCAGACGCCAGATCAAGGCCAGCGGAAGATAGCGCAACCTGCTTTTAATCACCAGCGCGTCTTGTCTTCTTTCCAGCACTTCCCAGCTTGCCTTGGAAGAATCAGTCCAGGCGCCCAGGGTGCATAATGCCACGTTCAAACCCACATTGCTGGTAAGCTCGGTCCCGCCCCAATAAAGCTTAAGCCCTCCGGGCACAAAGGCAACGCGAAGCCTGCCGCAGGAAACGCTGTTGATAAATCTTCTTTTCCTGCGGGGCAGGGGAAGCTTAGTGAGATATGCCAGATATTTCCAGCCGCGATAAAATGCGTAGATGATCCCCTTGTTCTTAAAATGATCGGCAAATCTTTTTATCCAGTGCTTAAACATATTTATATCCTGCCCACTTCTATAACGCCTTTAAAAGAATTATAATGGCATGGCCTGATCAAAGCCTGCTCCCTGTCCGGCAGTCTCATGTATTGGATAAGCCGGCCCTTATCCCGGAGTATATTGGCATTTTCAATAACTAAATACGCGTCCCGGGCAATTGATTGAGGCCTCAAAGATACGGCGGGCAGACGGAATAATCTCGCCTCCACCCCCATCCTCTCGTCAGCCACCCTGCTTATCCAGATGCGAAAACGGAATAAATCGCTTTGGCTGAATTCGTTATAAAAAGGGCCGCGCCTTTTACCGGCGAACCATTTACGGTATTCATCCGTCAAGAATAGATTGACCTCTTCGGATTCCAGATAAAATTCCCGGTAAACTTCAGTCTCGATATCCAGGATGATCTTTTTACCCTCGGTCTTTATCCGCCACGATTGTATCACCGGGATCCAGGCCCAGGTACCCGTAACTTCCAAGCTTTGCGCGCAAATTTTATTCTTCTTCCATATTGCCTGGCTGGAATCATGCCAAAGGCCTGCGCAGCAAAAAGAGGTATAAAAACCCAACCCCTTGGTTATTTCTTTTTTCCCCCAGAACAGTTTTATCGCCCCGTTATCAAAACGTAAATCTAGCGCCTTAAGCCCGGGAAGATTAATAATGTGTCCGCTTAAATGATCTTCCGGGTCTTTATCTGCCGGCTCCGGCTCTTTAAAGATCACGCTGCCTTTAAAATAAACGTATGTCCCGGGCGTTTTGCTTGCTGCCTCACGGGGCTTGACTTTAAAAAAATACAGGCCTAATCCGTTATCTTTATCCACGGTCAGGGAAACTACCTGCTCCTGCCGGTCTAAAAATGAAGAGAATGAAGCGGCGGGATAAACCGTACCTTGCTGAATAAATTCCCGCACATGCATGCGGCCGGCTTTGTTGTTTTTAAGCGCTACTCCTTTGCTGCGTTCGGAGAAATCATAATTTACCTCACCCTCCTCACCGGAAGCCGTAACCCACTGTTTATAATTCCGGGACAAGAGCAATCCGGTACGTTCGTTAAAAATATCCGTATTATCGTAGGAGGTCATGGTAAGCAATAGATCAATGCGGTTGTCTTCTATGCTGATATCCCATTCCTGCGAGATACTGGCGATATCCACCCAGCGTAAAACACACTTCATCCTGTTCAGGGATACCTTATCCACCTGCCAGAGGGCGAAGTCGGAATTAAGCTGTTTGTTGATCTTGTGCACGTCGAATACCGAGCGGATGCCGCGGCCTTCGCTTATTTCCAGCTCATTATAAAATATGCGCAAAGACGCCGCGTCAAAGATTATTTTTATCGGGCCTTTCTGAATGGTATGTGTTTCTATGGCCCGTGCCTGCAGGCTCAACTCTTTGTCCAGCTTTTCTTTTTGGCTGACTTCCAGATACTTTTCGACCAGTTCCGCGCTGGGATATAACTGGATAACCCCGGAGAATATTTCGCGCCTGCCGGCCGGACAATTGAACCCTTCCACGGCCCTGGGGAGAACCGCCGCGGCATAGATTATCCGGGATTGATAATGGGAATCGCTATTTTGGATAGCGACGGTATTATTTACACCCGATTCTCGAGTTTCCAATGCAACCCCGGGATAAAGCCCGGATTTCTTTACCCCTACGGATTTTCTTAGCGGGTTTTCCAAAACCATGTCCTGCCACTGGAATTCTCCGGGGAACACCCCTTCTTCGTAACTACTGAACCAATCTTTATAGCCGGTGGATAAATAAATGCCGTTACGGCAAGACAACACCTCCAGGTCATCTTCCGTCTCTAATACAACCTTCCAGGAAATCCTGAACTGGTCCACTAATGAAACCTGCCAGGCATGCCTGGCTTTTAACTCCGGCCAGTACGCGCTCACTAAAATTGTTTGTTCGTCCTGTTTTTTAAAGCTCCAGGCGGCGTCAAAAGAACTAAACCACCTGTCTTTGGCGTATAAGGCCCCGAAAAAACAATTGGCCTTGGTCAATTCGGATTCCTTATAGAATAAACGCAGGCGGCCGCGGTCAAAGAACAATTTTGTACCCAGTTTCTGAATAGTGTGTTCCTGGATGAATTTTGCTTTCCTAAAGGATAGATAACTCGCCAGTTCCTGGTTGTTCTCAAATAACCTGATCCTGCCGGAGAACCTGTTCCCTTTTGTTGCGGGCATCGCCTCCAGCGAAAGAACCCTTGCCGACTGTTCCGGCCCGGTGATCAAGGCCCGCGCAACTAAAAAATCGTCTTTTTTAGCCGATTCCAGCACCACCCCGGGCAGGGCTGCCTCGTCAGGGCTTTCACTGCGGCAGGAGATGATACCGCCTCCGTCCGTATCCGGCTCCTGCGCGTCTAAAACCTGCCACTCTCTGACTGAAGGGTATTGTGAAGGGAAAACACCTTCTTTGCCCAGAGTAGACCAGTGGGTGAATCTCTCGTTAAGCATAAGATTGATCCGGCTGAAATATTCCTTCTCTTGTGCCCCGGCAGCCGTGTCGATCTGCCAATCTATACAATTATCCTCAGCGAGCTTCAAACTCCAGGCCTGGATAACTTTTGCTTCCGCATCGGTTGCCCTTGCCATGAGGCTGTCCATACCCTCCAGTTCTACCCTCCAAGACAAATCCTTGGAGAATAATTCTCCCTGCCCGGTCCGTATAACGGCAAAGCCTCCGAACCCTTTTGAGAGCGGGGCATTCCGCCAGTTTATATAAATCTTGCCGTTGTTAAATATCACCGATAAGTTATCTTTATTCAGTATACCTATGCCGTTAATATCGCCGACCATCTGGGTATAGCAAACAATGGCCCTTTCGATCGGGCCGTCATGTAAAATACGTCCGTCTTTTACGAAAATCCCGCGCCGGGCTAAAACAGACACTAAATGGGCATCGTGGGTGACAAAAATGATCGTTTTCCCCTGGTTTTTTAGTTCAAATATTTTTTCAATGCATTTTTTTTGAAAGGCCTCATCCCCTACCGCCAGGCAATCATCTATCAAAATTATATCCGGTTCCACGTGGATGGCCAGGCTGAAAGCCAGGCGCACATACATGCCGGAAGAATAACATTTTAAAGGCGCATCGATGAATTTACCTATCCCGGAAAACGCGATCACCTGATCCATCTTGGGCTGGATCTCTTCCCTGGCGATCCCGTAAAACTTCGCCAGGAGAAAGATATTCTCCCTGCCGGTAAGCTGCGGGTCAAACCCTGCTCCCAGATCCAGGATACTGGCTACCCTGCCCTCGACCCGGACATCTCCCGCGTCAGGCTTGATTATCCCGGCAATAAGTTTGAGTATCGTGCTTTTTCCCGCGCCGTTGGCTCCGAGCATAGCCACGCATTCGCCCTTTTTTACGGTGAAACTGACCTTATCCACGGCTGTTATCTCCTCGTGCGTAACCTTGCCGTTGATAAGGAAGTCAATACCGTAGCGCTCAGAAACATCTCGTATCTGTAAGGCGATCTCGTTTTCCATATCCTCAAAGGGCCTTTTTAAGTTCGTCTTCTCTTTTTATGAAAAAATAGTAGCCGCACAAAAAAGAAGCAAAAGCCAGACATCCTGCGGCGAATAGGTCTTTTGCATTGAAAATGGTGTTTTCATAATAAATACTGCGGTATAAATTTAAGAACGGACAGATAATATTGAAGTCGAATATTCTCTGGATAGCCGCGGGAAATCTATCCCGGAAATAGAATACCGGGCTCGCCCACAGCCAGAAAAGCAGAAACACATTTAAGAAATAGGCGGTATCTTTGCGCCGGACAGATAAGGAGGAAAAAATAAGCGCACCACCCAGGGTAAAGAAAAAATGCAAGGCCAAAGGGACGGGCAAAAGCAGGAAAAGAAAGATCCCTTTGGGGGAAAACCGCAGCAAGAAGACCTGCGCGACGGCTAACCCCAGCGCCAGGTTTAAAAAATTAACCGCTACGCACGATGCCGGCATAAACTCTAACGGCACCCTGAACTGCCTCCATAGGCCTGCGTTGTCGGTAAGGGAACCGGCGCCCTCCTGTACTGATGCCGCAAAACAGAGCCAGGGCAGCATCCCGGATATGACATAGGCAATAAAATTCTTCTCGCTGACCTGAGTGATATGGCTAAACACAAAATAAACTATGAACGATATAAGCAAAGGCGTAAGCACCGCCCACAATACGCCCAGCGCGGTATTGGCGTACCTGGACTTATAGTTTTTGACAATCAGCGTTTTCAAAACGCTGCTATTGGAAAAAAAAGATTTTATGCGCCCGTAAAAAGCATACATAGGTCTAAAGGGTGTTGGCCACGTGCCTGGCATCAAGAATAGTGTCTTCCATGGAGAAATAACGCCAGGAGCCGTAGCGGCCGCAAGGCAAAATCGCGTTCTTGGCCAGGTACTTGATAATCGCGCTCCTTACCGCTGCATAGTGCTCATCGTAAATAGGATAGCCGTATTTGATATCATTGACATCTTCTGCGCAAACCGTATCGCCCTCGCCCATTAAACCCACTCTCTTAAGGTCCTTTTTTATCGCGGGGATCAGGTTATTCTTATCAACGGGCTTTTCCCTGGAATAAGAAACCTCTATATACAGGGAACTCTTATCCTGGGGGACCAGGCTGGAAGAAAAATTATGGTAAAACCCGGCGCGGAAAAAACAGAAATCCTCATCGGGAAAATATACCCAATGCCTTTTTGTACGGTCGGTCTTTTCTATCCCCAGATTAAGGTTAAAGATAGAATTCCATTTTAGCTTATTAAACAACTTGGCGGTCTCCCTGGGCATGCCTCGAATGATCTGCGGCAATTCCGGCAAAGGGAGGGTAGAGATCAGATAATCGAACTTTTCTTTGAGGCCGGAGGACAAAGTGATTTCTTTTTTCTGTATGTCGATCCTCTCTACGCCGCAATTGGTGTGTATATTTTTAATCCTCTTGGCAAAGGCCAAAGGAAGTGCGTTGATCCCGCCGTTTTTGGGATACCAGAATCTAGAGTTGTAGCCGAATTGACGAAGGCTTTCTTCTATCGCGCCTTCTACCACGTGGTCCATGCACGGGACAGGGATAAAACCATCCAGCCACTCACAGGTCATTTTCTTAGGGCTAACCGTCCAGAATTTGGCGTTATAGGGAAGCATAAAATGTTTCGCGATCCCCTTGCCAAAGGTGCGGTATATCCAATCCAGGAAAGTGTCCGGGCCTTTCTTTACGTGCAGGCCGTTCCTGGAGGCCTCAATGAACCCCAAAAGACATTCCTCGATAATCTTCGGGGGGAGACCGTAAAGATTCGCCTGGAATGGGTAACGGATGTATTGGGAATAGGCGTAAATCCAGGAACTCCTCTGATGCTCAACCAGATTGTCTTCTAAAAGCTGCCTGACTAAATTAAAAGTGTAGGGGTAACGGAAATGCAGGAGGTGGCCGTCGCAATCAAAGGTAAATCCCGAGGTCTTCTTGGAACGGCACAGCCCTCCGATTTCGGGCTCTTTTTCGAAAATCTGATATTCCCCGCCCTTCTTAGATAAATGCCAGGCAGCGCTTAAACCCGCCAGCCCCGCCCCTAAAATAATTATTTTTTTCTTTTTAGTCATTTATGCTGATCTTCAGGCTCGCCTTGGCTACAACAAAACTGACAAATACCGCCCCTGATACAATAACCATACCGATATAATTGGAAAGGCGGGTTAAAAATACCCCGCCCAAAGAAAAAATACCGGCCACTATGAGAACAAAAAAAAGGATGGTCCTCTTGGGAACACCCATACTCAAAAATCTTAATACCATATGATCATTACTCTTTTTAAAGGGGATTCTCTTCCTGCTCAGGCGTACCAAGATAAGAAAAAAGGTGTCAAAGATGGGAAAACCCAGAATTAACAGGGGGGCGAGAAGCGCGACTTTTCTATTCATGGGCGCGTAACTTATAACTATAGATATGGCTGCCAAAATAAACCCTAAAAGATGGCTGCCGGAATTACCAAGGTATACCCGGGCAGGGGGAAGATTAAAGATTATAAAACCGCAAGTTGCGCCTAATAGGCTCAAGACCAAGATACTGCTTGAGAAATCGGCGCTTAAGAAAGCTATCCCCCCAAAAGCGCAGGCCGCGATAATAGCGTTGCTCGCGGCTAAGCCGTCCATGACATCGAGATGATTGAAGGCATTAGTAATGCCGATAACCCAGAGGAAAGTAATAATAGCGTTCAAGAATACCCCGATATATATAATCTGGGTCTTGACGCCAAAATAATAAAGAATAGCGGTAGCGATAACCTGGAAGATAACCTTGGCCTTGATCGAAGACTCTCTCCAATCATCAATGATACCAAAAATAAGCATTGCCAGAGAGGCCAGGATAATGCCTTGCGCCGGACGGGAGAAAAATCCCCTGCTTAAAAATACGGTCAAAACGCTGGCCATGAAGGAAAGGCAAATAGCAATACCGCCTACTTGAGGTATCTTTTGCCTCAGAAGCAATTTGTGTTTTAAGGCTAAAATCTTGAATAAAATTACGAAAAACAGAGAAAGGGAAAAAGAGATACCTGCCAGGAGGAAACTATCGATAAACATACGTTGTTCCTGCCCTAATATTCTGAAATTGGGGGTTTTGCGGCTATGTCATTGCGAAGGAGTGAAGCGGTTGAAGCAATCTCAAAAAGGCGTGAGTGCCTCCCGCCACGCTTCGCTCGCGGCTTCGGCTCTGGCCGCTCGCAATGACGAATTTTGATTATTTTACCACTTTTATTGCAGCAAGTAAAGGCTATATATGGATAAAAAAGGGCCTTCTTTTCAGTATGGCCAAGGTCATTTTCAGGGATAATTTTATAACGCCCCGGGCGCCGCAAAGTTGGTTTGAGAAACTGTTATGTTGCCGGGCAGCCTCTTGGGCATCGGCTGTATTTAAGGCGTGCCGGCTGTACTTTGCCTCGGCATATTTTGCGCTAAGCTTAAGAAACACACCATCTTTTATGCCAAATCTTTTTTCCACGCCCCGGGCAAACGAGAGCGGGGCGCTGAATCCTTTAGTTTTCGGCTCAAATAGCGACAAGACCTCCAGCGCATTTGCGTAGATAAAGAGGATGGCCTCTTTTGGATTACTGCGCAAGAGACCCGAGAGCTTCTTTTCTCTCTGCCGCGTCAGGACAAAAAAGATAAAAAGCAAGAGCGCGGCCAATAAAACCAGGGGTAAAATGATAAAGAAAATAATATTGAAAAGCACCCACAAAGTAAGGACTACCCGGACATCTACCTCCGGGCTTTGGATATTTTTATATTCGGCGCTTATCTTGGCCTTGCCTAACCTAAGCCCGCAGAGCGTAGTTTTTTCAACCTTTATAACCGGCTTGGGCACCGCGCTCCAGCTAACCAGGTCCGTAATATCCTTCCGGGAATGGTCCGTGTAGTAACCGTCTGCCTTAAGCGCAAATTTCCCCCAAAGAGGGAGCCTGATATCATTAAAAGGAATAACGATCGCCGTCAGCTCGGCCTCCTTGACTACCAGTGTGGCCGGCTTAGATTCTATATTTTCAAACTTTGCCGTAATCTTGACCGTGCCAATATTGAGCGTCGAGGCGTTCCCGGATAAAACGCGCGCCACTTTTTCGTCAGAACATGTCCAGTCTGCCTTAGCAGTCAATTCTTCCTGGGAATTATCCGAATACATCCCCATAGCCACGAACTGACGCTCAAGCCCCAAGGCAAGCTCCAGATACTCAGGCAGGATTTTAATCTGCAATAATTTTTTCTCCTGTTTCGACTGGGGCTCGGTTTCTTGCTTCTCTGTTTGCTGCTTTTGTTGTTGCTCTTCCTGCGCCGCGACCTGTTTCTCTTCTTCCCGGGCAGGAGGCGTCTCTTGCGGCTCAAATTCGTTCCTCAATTTTAGCCTAAATATATAAAGCTGCTCCAAGTTCTGCATTGCCGTAAGCAGCTTTTTCTGGTCAGTACCGCTTACAAACCCGGATTTAAAAAATTCTTCCACGTATCCGTCCAGGTAGCGGAAACTCGAAATAATCTGGGGTTCTTGTTCATCGTCCTGTATCCTCTCAAGTTCTTTTAAAAAAGGGTCTTGTAAATCCGGCGGCGTATTCGCCTGCAGCGCTTCTTTGACCCTTGCCTTTTCTTCATTGAGCAGAAGTTCCGTCTTGACTCCGGCCAACTCTTTGTTTTCTTTAAAGCCCTTTATTTTGTCTGACAGGGACCTTTGCTGCAATGTCTTGTATGTACGCTCGAGCTCCTGGGGCGCCTCGCTTGTTACAAGCGCTTCAATATTCTCTTCGAATCCCAACAGCCTATCCCCGGATAAATTCTGCTCTTGCGCCTGCATTTTAAGCTCTTTTGCGTCGCCGGAAAGCACCATTCCCAGCCGCACATAAAGTATCTCTTCTATCGGATCCAAAAAAACCTTGATATCCGCAGGCGCGTTCTCTCTTAGGTCCCGGATCTTCATTCTTACCTGGTCAAACTCGGCGAGATCATGCATCTTCTCAATCTGCGCAAGAAGCGAGGCAAGTTCATCGCGCCACTTACGCTCTTTTTGTTCCAGGAGCTCTTTCTTAAGCTCGTCTTTCTTGTGACGGTAAAGCCCGAAATCCTTCCAGAAATGCATCAGCCTGGCGAGCGCAAGGGCCTGGGTTCTTAAGTTCTCCTCCAGAGAAGACTTGGCAATTGTACTTTTGAGCCTTTCATTATTTTTGCGCGCCTCCTCAAAAGTACGGGCGGACTGCATTTTGTTTGCCTGATCCAGTGCAGAAAGCCTCCCTTTTATATCCCAAGGATTATTCTTAAAAACATCGATTATGTTCTCTTTCAGTCTGTTTACATTCAGCTCGGTTTTTATTTCTACATATTTATTTAAGAGCACGGTATTTTCTCCCGATGCCTTTTCCAGGCCCGGGCCGGGCAGTTTAAACTGGCTGACCAATCCTTGTTCTGCCTGGTCCACCTCAAAGGTATCCGGCAATTCCCTGATCAGAGACTCCAGGAATTTGAGCGCCTCGTGCCTCTCTTCCGAGGTGGATAGGCTCGGGATATGGCGGTCAACGATCATTTTATTGATCTGCTCCTGTAATCCGTAATAGTCTTTCTCTAAAAGATCGGGGGCAATATCAATCCCGGCCTTGGACTTTTCCGTGAAAATTCCGCGCATCTGGAGCGTCTCCAAAGGGATTATGGAGTATAGCGTCCATGCGCCCAGCGTTGCCAACACAAAAATAGACGCAGCAAAAATATTAGCCTGACTTTTAACCAGGCGTGTTCTGCGCTGCAACGCAAAGCGCGTGTAAAACTTGATCCGCAAGAGAATCAGCCAGCTTAAGAAATAACCGCCGATGGATATGAACGCGGAAGGCGTATATTCCTCGGTAAATATGGGAAACCCCATACACAGGGGGATAGTCAAGGCTTCCATCTGGGAAAGTAAAGAAGCGTTGGAGGAATCGAAACTCACAACGGCCTCAAGGAGGAGGGCGGCCTTGATGCAGAATAAAATCACCTCTTTATAGTATAGCGAGGAATTTATCACTGAATAGACCATCCACCCGAATATTCCGACGGTGCCCAGGGTGACGAAGATCTTTGCCCAGAGAGAGGGGAGCTTGCGGTTCAGCCAGCTAAAGGTAAAACCCGAGGCAAGGGCAGCGATAAGAAAAAGGTTGTATCCGAAGAGGATATTACCGAAGAGCGCGATGACAAAAAACACCAGGAAGAATGCGCATATGTGCTCCGAGAGCGCGAGTTTATCTTTTTGGTCCATTTTAGAATTTAAGAAAGGCCTCTGCCAGGTTATCGCCACGGGATAAAAGTATCGGCGTAAAATTAAAGGCCTGGGAGAGCTTGAGTTTGATATCCTTGGCCACTACTTTTTTATCTACGGAATATAAAAACGTGGAGGACGCCAGGATCAAGGGGATAATCGAGACGCTCCTTCTTTCCAGGGAGAACATCCCTTCCATATATTGCCAATCCCTGTCCGGCATAATTACCACCACATTGGAATCATTGGGGATCGAACGGCTGTAATCTTCAAAAAGCTCTCCCAGCGTGGCCTCGCTTTTGATCTCGGCGGCGGCGAGGAACCTCAAGATGTCCTCCATGTGTTCCTGGCCCTTACCAGGCAGGATACGCACCATCTCTCCGGTATGAGCCACAACTTCAAGTAACACCCCCTGGCTGAGAAGATATTTTGCTACCGAGGCGGCCAGGATGATCATGTATTCGGCCATACTATCCGGGGAATCTTCATAGCTATAGTCATAGCGCAGGTTAAAAAGTATGGTCACCCGGAAAAAACTCTGGTTCTGGAACTCCTTTACAATAAGCTTATTATGTCTGGCGGAAGAAAACCAGTGGATGGTCTTTACCGGATCGCCGTCTTTATATTCGCGGGTACCGAAGAACTCATCGTCACCGAGCCGGGCGCGCGCGGTCTGCAGGCCAAACCAAGGCATGGCCCCTTCTATTAAGGGAGGAAATTTTGTTATGGTAACAGGGTTGGGATAAACATATATCTCGTTATATACATTAAAGTTACGCTTCAGGAAAAACAAGCCCAGGGGATCAAAAAAATAAACCACCAGCGGGCCGACAAGATATTTGCCTCTTTTGGGAGAGAGACGGCTGTACTCAAGAGACAAGGAACCGCCGCCTCCCAAATATTCCGCCAAAAGAAAAGTCTCTCTTTCCCCGGGCGCGGCAAAGGGAAGATTATCTTTTATCACCAGGTTAAATAAAGGAAGAGGGTTTTTATTGGTAAGGTGCACCTTTATCTCGACGGCATCTCCGGCATAAACATTCTCCCTCATCTTACGGGTAAAAGAAATCCTTAGACCCCAATATTCCGCCAAAAGCCAGGTCAGGCTTAAAATAACCACACAGAGCAGTGCCCAGAAAAAGAAATAAAAAAACCCTAAGGAAGTCTTTAGGGCAATGGCCAAATTAAAGACAATGATCGTGAAGATAAAAAGCCACCTCTTATAAAATGACTTGAGCATACTTTTAGGGTTTTTAGGAGATCGCCGTATTCTGAAGCAGCTCCGAGACTATTAAATCCGCGGTCCTGCCTGCTACCATGGCCTTGGGCTGCATAATCACCCTGTGTTTTAATATACCGGGCGCCATCCTGACTACATCGTCCGGTATACAATAATCCCTTCCCTCAAGCAGCGCCCAGGCGGAGGAGGCCTTCATAAGGGCAATGGAGGCACGGGGGGAAGCGCCTAATTTTATATCCTCTTTATTTGCGCGGGTGGCAGTTACGAGGCGGGTGATATATTCCAAGATGTGCGAAGAGACTTCGATGTTCTTGACCTTCTCCTGAAGACTGAGGACTTCCTCTATACGGATAACGGATTTCAAATCCTCTATCGGATGCCTGATCTTCTGTCCGGTGACCACCCTTACCTCCTCTTCAAAAGAGGGATAGCCCATGTCTATCTTCATTAAAAATCTGTCTATCTGGGCCTCGGGCAAAGAATACGTACCCTGATATTCTATGGGGTTCTGCGTGGCTATTACCATGAACGGCTGGGACAATACAAAGGTTTTACCGTCCTGGGTCACTCTATATTCCTGCATGCACTCAAGTAGCGCCGACTGGGTGCGCGGCGTGGTACGGTTGATTTCATCTGCGAGAAGGATATTGGTAAAAACCGGCCCCTTGCGGAAATCGAATTCTCCTGTCTTTGGGCTATAGACAAACCCTCCGGTAACATCAGAAGGCAGGAGGTCCGGGGTAAACTGGATGCGCTTAAAATCTCCGCCGATGGATTTGGCAAGCGCCAGACTTAGAGTAGTCTTACCCACCCCCGGGACATCTTCCACAAGGATATGGCCGTTGGTCAGCAGCCCCACGATGAGCAATTTAATGGTCTCGGTCTTGCCGATAATTACCTTTTCTACATTAGCGATCAATTCCTTTAATGCATTGTTCTCCATATCTGCTCCTCTCTGTATAATAGTGTTAATTTGTCATTGCGAGCGAAGCGAAGCAATCACGATCTTGAGATTGCTTCGTCGTGCTTGCCAAGTAGGCACCGATTGCATCGGAGCAATCGGTGCCCCGCTTTCTGCGGGGCTCCTCGCAATGACGAATGTTTCGCTTGTATCAGTTTACCAGCTCCGCATATAGATTATAGTAGCTTTTTTGCATATTTTCCAGACGAAAAGTTTCCCCCAGGGACTCTTTCGCCTTGAGCCCCATCCTCCCCTTTAGGTCTTTATCCTTTAATAGCGCTGTTACCTTCTCGGCCAGTCCGGACATATCGCCCGGCGAAAGGAGAAAACCATTATCTCCGTCGCTGATCACCTCCCTGATGCCTCCGGTGTCCGTTGCCACTACCGGCAAAGAAGAAGCCAATGCCTCTAATGCGGCGATAGGAAGCCCTTCCCATAAAGAAGTCAAAACAAAGACATCAAGGCAGGATAAAAATTGCGGTATATCCCTGCGCCAGCCCAGAAGCGTAACGTTCTTTTCCAATTTATATCTTTTTATCAAACGCCTAAGCTGGTTGCGCAAGACTCCGTCCCCGGCTAAGATAAATTTTACGCCATCCAGCCCCTCTCTTACCGCGCGGGCAAGCGCAATAAAATCTTGCGGCGCTTTTTGCGGCTTAAAGCAGGAAACCATTCCTACGACCAGATCTTCATGGGCGAGACCGAATTCTTTCCTGGCATCTCTGTTGGACTTGAGGAACTCGTTATAATCGATACCGTAATGGATAAGCCGATATTTTTCGGGACTGCCGATATATAACTTAAGGCCGATTTTCCGGTCATGATCCGAAACCACTATGATCTTATCGGAAAATTTAGCGCAATAACGCTCAAGCCAAATGAATAACCGGCGCATCCAGCCCGGCTGAAAATCGTGGAAGCTCCATCCGTGCACGGTATGGACGATCGCTGCCGTGCCGCAGGACGCTGCCGCGAACCTCCCCAGGATCCCGGCCTTAGAACTATGGGTGTGCACGATCCGGATCTTGTTTTTCTTGATAAATGAACGAAGTTGGAAAAAACTCAATATGTCCTTTAGGGGGTTGATCTTGCGCTCCAGGAATTTAGAACGCAACAATATTAAGCCTTGAATTCCCCGGGCTTCTTCGACCAACAATCCCTCGCGGGCGGTAAATAAGAAAAGCTGGAATTTTTGCTGGTCGAGACCGCCGATCATTGCCAAGAGTTGTTTCTGCGCGCCGCCCAGCTCCAGTTTTGTGATCACAAAAAGGATGTTGGTCTTCTGCATCAACAGATCCTCGGCAGCGGTTCGCTGGTAAGCATATCCACAATACGCCTGGTCCCCAGCCGGGTATTTAAGATCACCTTGGCCCTGAGCCCCTTGGTGACGCTGCCGATGATCCGGGCATTTCTGCCCAGGGGATGCCGGCGCAAGATGCTTAATATATCGGACGCCTTATCCTTCTCTACCACCATTATGGCCCGGCCTTCGCAGGCGATATACAAAGGATCGATGCCCAATAATTCGCAGGCCGCCCTGGCGTTGGCAGCCAGAGGGATATGGCCTTCCTCTATAGTTATCCCCAGACCGCCGGCTTCGGCAACCTCATTTAAAGTAGTGGCTAAACCGCCGCGGGTAGGGTCGCGCATAAATTTTATGGCGCTGTATTTTTCTAAAACAGGGATGAGCAAGGTGTGCAAAAACGCGCAGTCGCTTTTTATAGTAAAACCTAAATTCAGATCCTTGCGTCCGGATAAAACCGCCAGGCCATGACAGGCGATATCCCCGGTAACGATTATCTTATCGCCCGGCTCGATATTCTTTACCGACAAGTGCCTGCCTTTCATGATCCTGCCTATGCCGGAGGTAGTGATAAAGACCTTGTCCGCGGCATTCTTCTCAACTACCTTGGTGTCTCCGGTGACGATCAAGACCCGGGCAAGCCGGGCCGTGCGCGAGATCGAATCCGCGATGCTCTCCAAGACCTTATATTCCAACCCCTCTTCGATAATGAGCGCGAGCGACAGGTATTCAGGGACTGCCCCCTGCATCACTAAATCGTTGATGGTGCCGCAGACAGCGAGCTTACCGATGTCGCCGCCGGAGAAGAATATAGGAGAAACCACAAAGGCATCGCAGGTAAAGGCGATTGTTTTAGGTAAACCGTCCAGGCGGGCGCTGTCGGAAAGCTCTCCAAGGATAGGATTTTTAAATCTCCTGACAAAAATGTCCTGGATCAACGCGTGGGTCAATCTTCCGCCGCTTCCGTGGGAGAGCAGGATCTTCGGATAAGACATAGGTCTAATTAATGGTTACACCCTGACTTTTAAGGTCTGACTCAAGCCGTGCAACACCCTGAAAGACAAAGGCGCGTATGCCTAGCTGCCGGGCGCCGTCCACCAGCTCCGGCCTGTCATCGGTATAAAATACCTCGGTAAATGCAACTCCCAGGGCCTGGGCTGCTAATTCGAAGATAAACGGGTCCGGTTTCTGGACCTTGAGCTCACACGACGCCATCACCTTGTGAAACACGTCAAATACCGGGAATGTCTTTTTTAGGTACTCAAAATGCAGGACATTGATATTTGAAAGCAGCCCTGTCGTGAGATTCCGGTTCAAACGCTTGGCCAAATCGTACACCGCGCGGTTTTTTTCGCTGAAGAAAAATATCTCGTTCCAGATAGGGACAAACTTATCATACCCGATTTTTAGCTTTAGCGTCTGTTTTATTCTAGAGAAAAAATATTCAGGGGAAATCTTTCCGCACTCAAAATCTCTCGTAAGGGGAGAGTCAAAAAAGAGGTTAAAAATATCGTCGGGCGTCTTGTCGGTATATGGGGATATTTTCCCGGCAGCGATCCTGTGATCAAAATCGAGCAGTACGTTTCCCAGATCGAAGATCACCGCTTTTATCTTGTGATTCTCCATTTTAATTGTTCTTATCCTTGGATTTCTTAAATAAGTCCAGAAAGCGGTCTTCGTATTCTTTATAGATATTCCAGTTATCCAGCTCTGCTTTGAGTTCCGTGGCCTTATTGATATCGGTTTTCGCCTCAAGGAAAAGCTTGTCAATCTTATCCTTTACCGAAAGCGGCAGCTTTGTCAACTGCCCCAGAGATTTTTTTATCCTCTCGATCTCCTCTTCTCCGATAGGGCCTTCCCCGTGCCCGGGGTTTCCCAGCTTCAGAAAATCGAGGAGCTTGTTGATCTCTCCCTCGAATGAACGCGACTGTTCCAGAAGGGGGGCCAGGTCCAGGCTGATACCTAAGACCCGGTTCAGGGCATCGAGCACCGCATAGGAGGCCTTGGGGTTTTCGATCTGGATGGTATAAAGCGGTATCTCGCCCAAAAGACAAAAACCGTCGAGTCCTTCTCTCTTGGCCAGGCCCAAAAATAATCCGTTCATGCCGCTGATAGCGCCTTCGGCAAAAAGATCAAGATTGTATTTTTTAAGCTGGTCTCTCGTCTGTGTAGAGGTCGCCGAAAACCATACCTTGGGGGCATGCAGATGGTCTATGGGCTGGGGGCTGGCGGCAAAACCAATAACCCTCTTCACCTTAAAACTCTTGGCCAGGGAGATAATATTCTGGCAATAGCCCTCTGCCCGCGCCAGGTCAGGCTGGGCATTACTTACAAATATAATTAAATCGTTTTTCCCCGTTTTGTTGCGCCAATAGTAAAATTTACTATAGGGGAGCTGCGGTATGCTCAATATGCCCTCCTGGATAACGCTGGCAGTAGTATAAAAATAATCCTGGGGGTTGATCTCAGCGAACTCCTCGGGCTGAAGCTTTTCTATGAGATACGTCGCTGCCTTAAAAGCCACCTCACCCATCCCCGGCCAGGCGCAGATCAAATAGGGACTTCTTAGCCGCGGCCTCTTAGCAATCTTTATCGCTTCCATAGTTGCTACTCCTTAATAGTGAGTCTATTGCTGAAGTAAGATACCTCCTTATGTTCTCCCTGCCTGCCGGCAGGCAGGGACTCGGCGCCTGCGGCGCCTCGCTCGAACAATAATACGTTTATTCTTCGAGCGAAGCCACGAAGTGGCTGAGTCGAGAAGATAAATTTTCCGGCTCGCTCGAACAGTATTCTTGGGGCTAAGCAACAAGCTCTTATCCAAATCTATAGCTCTTTAAAAACTCCTCTAAAACATGCGCGCCTTTATAGAGATCATCGATACTCGCGTATTCGTCTATAGTATGGGCGCATCCGCCTTTACCGAAACCCGTGGCTACGGCGGGAATATTCTTGCGCTGAAAGAAGGTTATGGTGGTGGCGCCTTCAGAGCCGCGGATATGCCCCGGAATGCCTAGCCGCCGCATCACGCGCGATAAGCCCATAACCAGCGGATGCCGCATATCTATCTCGTAAGGCTCCTGGATACCCTGGACCTGTATCTTGAACCTACGGGTATATCTTTTCACAATACCTCTCAAGACCGAAAGGAGATCTTGCGCTTTTGTTCCGGGCAGAAACCTAAAATCCAGTTCCACCTCGCACCAATCCGCCACCACGTTTACCTTGTCTCCTCCGTGTATCGTCCCTGCATTGACCGTGGGGCCCTTAAGTAAGCGGTTTTTCCTGTATCTGAATCTGCATTTTTCCAGATCACGGATTATCTTTGCCGCGATATTTATGGCGTTCTCCCCCAACCAGGGATAGGCGCCATGCGCCCTTTTGCCCTGGATCTTTAGCTTAAGGTGGATCAGCCCCTTCTGGGCCACGATGATATCGAATTCATCGGCATCCAGGACCACTGCCGCGTGCGCAATGAGCAGGCGTTTTTCCAGCAAAGGTATAAGCCCCAGGCCTGAACCGGCCTCCTCATCGGCAGTGGCGGCGAAAACCAGATTATAATCCAAAACTCTCTCTTCTTCAACCAGGCTATTGATCACCTCCATGGATACAGCCAGATTCCCCTTGCAATCCGTAGCCCCCAGGCCGTATATCCTGTCGTTATGGATCTTCCCGGAAAAAGCCGGGAATCTCCAATTCTTTCCTTGCGGCACCGTATCAAGATGCGGGGTGATCAGAAGCGACCTTAGCGGGTTCCTCCCTCTTAAAGTAGCTATTACGTTAGAGCGATTCTTTCTAAACTCATAAATGTTTACCCTGACTCCCAGCCTATGCATAAATCCTTTGACGAAAGCGGCGATCCCGACCTCGTCTCCCGGAGGATTCTCGGAATTTATGCGGATCAGATCCCGGGTAAGCTTGATCAACCTTCTCTTATTAATCATTTATATTCCTCAAAAACGCCCAAAATACTTCCACCGCGGGTCTGGAATTGGCTTAAAATGCATAATTTATACTAAACGCGGCCGCTTCGCTGTCCGCCACGCTCCCTTCGAGATTAAGCCATATTTTTTCCGACAGCGGCAGGTCAAATCCCAAGATCACGCCGATATCCCTGGCAGGGTCAGACTTTACCAGTTGGCGGTTCTTATCTTTCCAATGGATATAACCGATCCTTGACCACCTCATGCCTAGATAGGGGGTAAGTTTCTTGAAATCATAAGAACCCAATAATGAAAATTGCCAGTCGTCCAGCACTGCCTTGTTTTTGGAGCCTTCGGCGCTCACCGTCTTGGGATGAACGCTGATATGTTGGAAGCCAAACACCGCCTTTTTGTTATTCGCCTGGTAAAGCCTTACGCGAAAACCATATCCCCCCGCGAGGTAGGTGGGATAATCAATATCTCCGGTCCCCGATGAATGCTTCTTGATATTCCCTGCCCCGCCTTTCAAATCAAGCGCAAGCCAATCATAAACGCCGTAAGATAAAAGCAAGAACTCCTGAGTGCTCCTTAATTTTCCGGAGTCATGCTCAAGGTTTCTATTAAAAATGACGTAGCTCTGTAACCCCGTAAAAATTTCTTTCTTCTCCGGCATTTTGGTCCCGTAGCAGGGGGCGGCGAAAGAACTGGTTAACAGTTGACAGTAGACAGTTGACAGAAAGAAAAAAATAATAGCGAGCGATAACCGGAAACCTAAAACTTTTTTTACATAAGAGGGCATACCTGGCACCTCGCTTTCTGCTTCAAGCAATAATCCTTGCCCAGTTTCACTAAAAGCGCGTGGTATTCATTAAAAAGCCGGGCGTCTTTTTTTAAATTCCGCATGAATAGATCCTGGATCTGGCCGTAGTCCGAATCCTCTGTGATCAAGCCGTGCCTTATAAGCACACGCCTGGTATAAGCGTCCACCACGAACACCGGCTTATCCAGGGCATAGAGAAGGATCGAATCCGCGGTCTCAGGGCCCACGCCGTTTACCGAGAGTAACCCCTGACGCAGGCTCTCGGTGGAAGCAGCGCGCATCCCGCGGATATCGCCGTTATAAACCTTCAAGAAAAAATCCAGGAAGCTGCGCAGGCGTTTGGCTTTTATATTATAATAACCGGCGCTCCTTATAAGCGAGGCTAACCGCCGAATATTAATTTTATGCATTTTTTTCGGCGAAAGCGCATTGTGGCTTTTTAGGTTATGGATCGCGCGCTCCACGTTCTGCCAGTTGGTATTCTGGGTCAGGATAGCCCCCACCATCATCTCAAAAGGCGAATCCGCCGGCCACCAATGCTGCGGACCGAATTTTGCGTAAAGCTTTTTATAGATCTTGAGCCACGCCTGCGACTCTAACATTAATCTTTCATCTCCAGCGGATTGTAATTATAATACGCAAAGAGCGCATAGGCAGTACCCGCGATAGAACCCGTGGTTTTACCCTTGGGGGTCACCCATCCATGGCCGGTATCAGCCATTTCCTGCGTAGCATAAGGCAGGCATCCCTCTCCTTGCCCCGTGGGCGAAGGGCTGGAGATGACCAGATTACCTAATTGCGTCAGATACTCATCGGCCTTCTGGTCATAACCCTGAGCCTTAGCCGCCATATTCCTGGCGTAATAATAGCGCGCCATTATCTTAAAAGACACGATCATCTGGGCGGTCCATTCCGTGGAAATTATCCCGCCTCTGGCTACGTGCTGCCGGGGAGCAAAATCAAATCCCTTTACCTTGAGCGTATTACCTTCCGGACGGGTATAGCTGACCTCCACTGCGCAGGTGGATTCGGCGAATTCCATGATCTTGTCCGGATCCATCCCCAGTTCTTCAAGTTTCCGGGGACCGACCGCAGCAATGGACCAGGCATAGGTATCGGTGGCAATGGTTGAATCTCCCTTGCCGCGCTTTACCGGCAGTTCTGCCTTGCCATAGGCGTATTTGACCAACCACCCTAGTATTGCCTGCCCGGCGTCTTTATATCGGCGTTCGCCGGTAAGCTCAAAGAGCATATTGAAAAAGGCATAGGCATCCAGGTTGTGTTCAGTGGAGTACCACTGTACTTCCGGGCCGCCGCGCAAACCTCCGTCGGAATCCTGACCCTGCAAAACCATGATCTCCCGGGCAATATCCCTGGCTAATCCCAGGTAAGCAGTATCTTTGCTTTGCTTGGTATACTGTAAAACGGCAATTCCCAGCCACAGGTTCGGCCCGGAGCGGATGACGTATTCTGCCGGAGCGCCGTCAGATACATAATAGGCATTCACGAATAGCCCGTTTATCCTCTTTGCCCTTTGGTTATAAAAATCCAATATCTTTTTTGCCCGGGAAAAATCAGAAAAAATACTGTAAGACTGGATTACTAAGGACTGATCATAGGTAAACGCCCACCCGGCGATATCACTATCTCCCTCAAAGCTCATAACCAGGCCTGTGCGCGGATTCTGGTGTACCGTCAACCACTGGTACATTTTATCTAAATTCGCTTTTTCTAAAACCGCTTTTCTTTCATCGAGGCGCACCAGTTCCTCGTTTACAACATCTTCTCTATTCTTTACGGTAACCAGTTGTTCCTGAAGACCTCCCTTTTCCTGGAGCAATTTTTCAATCTGGGAATTGAGTTCGGGCATCCTGGATGCCTGCGCCCGGGTTTGTTGCTTTTCCTGTTCCAGAGACCTGATGCGCACTCCCAGGGCTTTGATCTTAATGCTGAGGCCCTCTTTTTCCCGGGCTATCTCTTTTATCTTTTGCTTGGCGATACCGGAATCCCTTAAGACCTTGACCAGCTGTTCAACCAAAACCTTGTTGCCGCGGATCAATTTTATATTGATGCAGCTATCTACCGCGAAGGCCGCGGCCAGGAGAATAATTGTAGCGATAACCAGGGGAACGAAGATCTTTTTTGACCGGGTGAAACGCATGATTTTATTGTTTTCGCGCGGGTCTATCTCGGAATAATTAAGCCCGATAAGGCATTTCTCCGGATCCCCCTCTAAAAAGTTGAACCAGGAGATAGTGGCTTTTGCGGGGACAGGTTTTTTAGTAATAGGCATATCCAATTCCAGCACAATAAGCGCGCGGCCCTCTTTTAGTAATTGGATAAATTCTGGGCCAAATTTATGCACCTTGAGGCAGATCCCGCCCTTGCCGATATCGCTGGTAAAACCCTGGATCCAGGAAGACAGCTCCTCATTTGTATCGGCATTTATAAACTTGAACTGCACGGGATACGCCGAATCCAGGCGCAGATATTTACGACGCTCGCCCTGGGGATAAAAAGATGATTTGGGCATATTATTTTACGGCTTTTTTTCCAGTATCACCCGCTGCTTGATTTTTCTGGCGAAACCTTCGAAGAATTTTTTGAAATCCGGATATTCGTTTTCCATGACCTTGGTTTTTTTTAGCTGCGACTTCTGGTAAAAATATATTTTGTTATCTTTAAAAGTGTACTGCGCCGATAGATCTACCCACTGGCTTTGCGCCTCCAGGCTTTCAGGAAGGTACTTCACCCTTACGCCGCGCGGCAGCTCTATCTGGAAAATAGTTTCCTTGGTTTCCAGTATCTGGAATTCAATGGGAAATTTGCGTTTATCCTTGGCGGTTAAAGAAGAGTCGACTATAGCCAGCTGCGGCATGACCTCTAAGGACCCCGCCAGCATAAGATACTCCGGACCATAGAAACTATATTGTAAAACCAAAGGCTTATTAAGGTCGTTGAGATTCTCTACCTCGTATTTATCTAAAGACGCGCCTATAGAAACCTCCTGTATCTTCTGCTTGAGGGTCTCGGAGACCAGCTCCGGAGGCGTAAATAATAACCAATACCTCTGGGCCTGTTCATACACTCCCCCCGTATAAACGAACCTCCTGGCCTGGACAGAGCCGTCTTTTCCCACTTTTATCTCCAGGCGCTGTTTTGTAAAATTATGCTCCGCCGGAAAGAGCGGAGTTTCCATAATCTTATAGCCGTCTTCCCTGAAGGCAAGCACACGGCGCGCCTGGTCATCAGACGGCAGGTCACCGAAAGAACAGGTCTCGGCAGTGGGGTCGAGAAAGATGCTTTTGCCGTTTATGAAGGCGGCGGCGATACAATGATCGAAAAATACTCCTGGAAAATCAGGATCTAAATTGTAAGAATCCTTGGTGGGTATTAACACCGGCACTGCGTCCACCCCCGCCTCCTTGAGCATAGTCACCAGAAGTATGGATTGGTCTTTACAGTCGCCGTACTTGTTCTTGAATACATCCGCAGCCGCGTGCGGCTCGTATCCTGCCCGGCCGTATTCCACGGCCACATAGCGGATCTTGGGAGCGCAGAAGTTGTAGATCGCCCGGGCCCTTTCTTCAGCGCCTTTTAAACCCTTGGTCAGCTCTGCCACCTTGGCCTTGATCGCGTCGTCGGCCTTGATCTTGTCCTGGGCCAAACCCCACCACCACCTGTAGATATCCTGCCACCCGGAAAAACTGGAGATCAAGAATGTCGGATTTATCTCCACAGCCGGAGGCATATCCGCCTCCGGGAGAATCTGAGGTATATCCTTGAATGCCCATTTATAAACCGTATAATTATTCTCTTCTTTTATTTTGGGGGCCAGGTCTCTGTCCGGATCGTTGTATTGGGTATTAAGGTACTTTATCTTCAGATCCCTTCCTTTGGGGAGACGCACCGTAAAATATGCCTCCATAGTCGGCTCAGAGTTCTTTAGCGAATAATTCAGCACAAAATCTTTTTTGTTGATCAGCTCGTGGCGGTTGATCTTGAATTTGTATTCGATAGCGGCGCCGTCGGTTATCTCCGGGAAGGAAATGATGAAGGCGCGGGCATTGCTGTAGAGAGGAAAATTCAGGTACTTAGAGACATCCCGGGTATGCCGGGAGCCCACCGTGACCACTGTACCGTCGGGCTTGATGGTGCGGGCAAATTCCAGTTCCACCTTTTCATAGGTAGAGTCGTAATCGATACTTGTTTCCGAGAAGCTCTTCTTGCCCCGCTCATTCAAAATTTTTACCAGGACGTGCGCGGAGGAAACTTCGGTGTTTTCCGGGGTAATCTCCACGTTCTCGTCACAATAGAGTATCAACCCGCCTGCCTGAGGATATTCTTGCGCCGCAGGGGCTTTTTTAAGCATCCCGTAAACATCCGGGGCAATATCCTGTATAAGGGGCAGGCCTGCCTGTCCGGCAGGCAGGCTTCCGGAGCGGTCGATGATCTCCATACGCTGCCTCACCTTAGCCAGGAATTCTTTGCCCTTAACTTTTGCGTAAACCTTAAGCGCGGAGTCAAAGAGATTTAATTTTTCACACGTCAGTCCATAATAATAAAGGTACTCATCGTCGAAAAATTCCTCTTTGCTAAATACCTCGCTCGCCGCAGTAAAATCCCCTGACCTGAAATATGAAAGGGCCAGGAGCCTGTGTGCCTGAGTGTCCTGCGATTTTTTAAGCGCCTCAATGGCTTGGGAGAATTCGCCGTGACGATAATAAAGCCGGCCCAGGGCAAAATACAGCTTATCCAGGTCTTTGCCGCGGGCGATCAATTGCTTATAATCGGCTACAGCCATGCGATAGTAGGACTCGGATCTAGACGCGTACCCCTCGGCCCGTTTATCCCTCTGCCCACAACCGGATAAAAAATAAAAAACCAAAAATAGAAAAAGCAATGGATATACCTGTGAGCGCACAATTATCCCGCACCAAAATTTTAAATTCAGCGGGATCCCGCAAAGCGGGAGAAATTTTTTGGCAGATGTCTGCAAGGTTTTACGGCGAGATGAAGCGAGTAACCATAGCTTTGAAAGCGTAAGACTCGAACGGAATCGAGCCGTAAACCGTAGCAGACGGCAAAAAATTTCGTGCGCGAACAGGTATTCCATTGCTTTCTTGTTCTCAATAGGTTTGAGTTTCGATTTATTTTTGGTATTTATAATAAGCACTACATGCCCCTTCATAGGAAACCATACATGGCCCAACGGGATTCTCCGGAGTACATATTTTAGCGAATAACGGGCAGTCCGGCGGAGAAATTATCCCCCTCAAAACGTCCCCGCAGCGGCATTTAGTCGTTAGTCGTTGGTCGTTGGTCGTTGGTCGCTCGCTGGTCGCTGGTAAGGCAAAAAGTCTTTGCGCATCAAGCTGCGAGAATTCCTTACGCAAGAAAAGGCCGCTCTTAGGGATCACGCCCAGGCCGCGCCAGAGGGCGTCTCTGACTACAAAAACCTTTGACATTATTCTTTGCGCCCTTTTGTTGCCGCTTTCAGTTACTACCCGCGCGTACTGATTTAATACGCCGGGTTTTTTCGTAACTATTTGCCGGATAATTAAATATATGCCTTCAATAATATCCAGAGGCTCAAATCCGGCTACGCAACAAGGGATCTTATATTTTCGGGCGATAAAGGCATATGGTCTTGTCCCGATCACTGCCGAGACATGGCCGGGGCACAAAAACCCCGAGATATTCAACCTCTCGTCTTCCAGTAAAGTCCGCATTGCCGGAGGGATGAGTTTTAAAGAAACAAGGAAGGAAATATTCTTTATCTTCATTTTTTTGGCGGCCAAGACGCTTAAGGCTATGGTAGGGGCAGTAGTCTCAAAACCTACCCCCAGGAAGACGATCTTCTTTTCGGGATTGCCTTGGGCGATCTTTAGGGCATCGAACGGCGAATACACGACCCTTATCTCGGCGCCGCAAGACCTTGACTGCTCAAGGCTCATCGTGCTCCCCGGCACGCGCAGCATATCCCCGAAAGTAGAGATGATCACATCTTTATTGCTGCATAAACTGATCGCGCTATCTATATATTGTTGGCTTGAGACACACACCGGGCACCCCGGCCCGGCGATAAGCCTGACCGTATCCGGCAATAATGAGCGCAGGCCGAAACGGAAGAAGCTCTGGGTGTGAGTCCCACAGACCTCCATAATATTAAGGTTTTCCTTCGGAGCGAGCTCTCTTATTTTCTTAGCAGCGGAGAGGATCAGGTCTTTCCTGCGGAACTCGTCAACGAATTTCATCTAGCAGCCTCAAGGTTTCTTTGGCCCTTTTAGGGTCTAGTTTTTCTATGGCAAATCCTGCGTGCACTATCACATAATCCCCGGTCTTGACGTTCGGCAACATCTGGATATTGATGGTGCGCAATAGCCTTCCAGACTCAACCTGCGCAAAATCATCGTTGATCTTTATTACCTTCATGGGAATACCTAAACACATTTGAGCACCCACCTGCGCCGAAGGCGCATTTAGCGAAATCCCGCGAGCCATTTAGGCTTATTCCTGGATTATGACGGCGAGCGGGAAAAACTTAACGCAACCCGGCAATGACTGCCTCCCCAAGAGAAACCCCGGAGTCATTGCAAGCTACATTTTTACTGATAAATACCTCGAATCCTTCTCTACATAATAAGTCCAAACCCAGGCGAAGTAAAAGCTTATTTTGGAAGACCCCGCCGCCCAAAACCACCTTGTTCAGCCTGTATTTTTTACGCAATACCAGGCATGTTTCTTTAAGCATTTTGGCTACGGTCAGATGAAACTTATAAGAGACCTCTTCTTGGGGTACTTTGGCGCGCAAATCCGAGACTATCCCCCTAAACATGGGAAGCGGATCTATAATATGCATCCTGTCATTAAAAGTTAAATTGAATTTATACCCTGAGCCTATGGGGGCCGCATAGGTGCTGCCTAATTTTTCCAGCTCTATGGCTAACTCCGCCTCAAAAGCGGCATTGCTTTTCGCCAGGATTATGCTTGCCGCGGCATCAAAAAGCCGGCCCATGCTGCTGGCACGGGGAGAATTGTATCCCGCAAGATACATGTTCTTTAACACCTGCCACTTTTTCTTCTCCAGCGCCCGGACAAAGTCTATTTTTAGTTTCCAGAGCCTCTCTTTATAGGCAAGATACAACCAAAAAACAGCCAATCTCCAGGGTTCAATTACCGCCCTTTCCCCGCCTAATAAAGGGATCTCTTTTAGATGCGCTACCCTGCGATAAGTCCTGTAATCGCAGACGAAGAACTCCGCTCCCCAAACAGAATTATCCTCGCCTAAACCCGTGCCGTCAAAGGCTACGCCGATCACCCGCTGATTTTTTAAGCTATTTTGCGCCATGCAAGAAGCAATATGCGCGTGGTGATGCTGGACAGGCGCCAGGCGATAGGCGACAGGCGCCAGATTTAAGGCGTATTTCGTAGACTGATACTCCGGGTGCAGATCATAAGCGATGACCTTGGGCTGTTTTTTTAAAAAATATTTTACCGATTGCTCAAATCTCTCGTAATCCTCCGGATTATTCAAATCGCCAAGCACCGGACTCAAAATGGCAGAGCTGCCCTTAGCAAAACAAAGGGTGTTCTTGGTTTGAGGCCCCAGAGCCAGGACCCCCTTTTTTAACTTAAAAGGGAGCTGTATTTTACTTGCAAAAACTTTGTCAGTTTTCCGCATCTTGCGTCACCGATCTTTTTCCTTTCAAGACGAGCCAAAGGCATCACGCCGATCAAAGAATTGGTTAAAAATGCCTCGTCCGCATCCAGCAGGTCCTGGATGACCAGCTTACCGGTGTACATTGCGATCTTAAATTTTGCGGCCAGGTCAAAAATAACTCTGCGCGTTATGCCATCCAGACACCCGCAGTCCAAGCCGGGGGTAAAGATCTCGCTGCCTCTGATTAAAAAGATATTGCTCCTGCTTGCCTCTGAGATATAACCTTGATCATCCAGGATAAGCGCCTCATCAAACCCCTTCTCCCTGGCTTGCTGATAGGCGAGTTCAAAGAAGATCCGGGAGGTTGTTTTAACTTGCGCCGGTAAGAAAACTGGATTCCTGGCGAGCTCATGGAGGCATAAAGAAAAACCCTGCAGGTAAATATTCGCGGAAAGAGGAACATGTTCTTTCACTATTAGCAGGGTATCCGTCCCGGAAAACGATTTTGTAATGGTTAATCTTACGTAGGCATCGTCAAAGCCGCCTGACTTCACTGCCTGCCGGATCAAATTCCTTAACTCTTTAAGCGAATAGAGGGATCTTAGCCGGAGCAATCTAGAGGAAAGGGTTATCCTTTTCAGGTGCGCATCAAGATATACGATCTTCCCTTGATAGGCGCGCATGGTCTCAAAGAGGCCCAGACCATTTAAAAAACCCGGCGCAAGAACTGAAACCCTGGCTTCATCCGCCGGGATGAATTTACCGTTTAAAAAGATTATTTTCTTCATTAATACCCACCTAGCGCGTTAATCATCGCCTTTGCCTTGACCAGCGTCTCTTCGTATTCTTTTTCCGGCTGCGAATCCGCTACTATCCCGCCTCCGGCCCCGAAAGACACCCGCTCGCCTTTTTTAAGCATCGTGCGGATGAGAATATTAAAATCCATTCCTCCGGAAAAACTCAAATACCCCAGGCAGCCGGTATAAATAGCGCGCCGGCTCGGCTCTAATTCTTCGATGATCTCCATGGAACGTATCTTAGGGCACCCGGTGATCGAGCCGCCGGGAAAACAGGCGCGCAATAGATCGATCCTATCCTTATCCTTATGCAGTTCTCCTTCTACGGTTGCGGTGGTCTGGAATACGGTGGAGTAAGTTTCAAGCTGCCGTAAGCGGGTAACCTTGATCGAGTCATAGCTGCAAACCCTGCCTAGATCGTTCCTCTCCAGGTCAGTGATCATCAATAGCTCGGCCTTATCTTTGGCGCTATGATTAAGCTCATGCTTTAGCTGCGCGTCTTCTCTCTTGTTATTCCCCCGCGGCCGGGTACCCTTCATCGGCCGGGTCACCACCCTGCGCCCGGCAAGCTGCAAGAATCTCTCCGGGGAAGAACTGATGATCTGGAAATCCCCGCAGTCCTGAAAGGCGCCAAAACTTGAGGGGCTCCTGGCCCTTAGCCGACAATAAAGTTCCGGGCTGGATAAAGTGCTTTTGGTGAAAAATTGCTGGGCCAGGTTAACCTGATAGATATCTCCGGCGCGGATATAATCCTGGGCCGCTCCTATCGCCTTAAAATATCCTCCTTTGGAAAAATTAGAATCTAAATCCTGCGCCGGATGAACTACTGCGGATCTGTATCTCGCAACATTCTTACTGTTTATAGCCGAGAACAAACCAGCCATCTTCTTGAAATTGCGCTTGGCAAGGGCCTGGGCAAGAGAATATTTTTTCTCCGGGAAGCCGCTGGCACAGATATAAAATAATTTCTTAAAATGGTCGATCGCGATTACGGTGTTATAAAATCCAAAATGGCTTTCCGGAATATCCACATGTTCTTTAGGCAAAGGCCTTACCTTCTTTTCTAAAACCAATCCCAGGTCATAACTAAGATACCCCACCGCACCGCCCAGAAAAGGAATACCGGAGCCTGGAAAAGACATCTTATAGGCATCAAGAAGGCTCCTTAATTGGGGGAAGGGGTCGCGACCGCGGGTTTCCAGGATAAAAAACGGCTCTATCCCCAGAAAAGAATATCTGGCGGAAGCTTCTTTGCGCCTCAAGCTTGCGTCCAGAAAAAAACAGTTTTTCTTACGGCTTAAGACTTCAAAGATGGCGAGCGGGTCAAGGCCCGCTCTATAAGATTTCCAGATGCAGTATCCCATCGATCCTGAAAGTGCGCTCCTCGTTTCTCAAACAACAATGCCCCACCAGATAGGCGCGGTTATTTTCCCTGATGATCTCTTTGGGCACAACCTCGCGCTCGGATATGGCGGCATTGGATGAAATATATTTTATTTTTAATTTAACCCCTAACCCTATGGCCTCCTGGATACGGGAGATCTTCTGGTTGTTTATCTCCTCGGCGATACTCTTATTTACTCCGAACAGGCTCAAGAAACTCTCAAAATCCGCTATTCCTTTTACGTTCAGCAATTCAATTAATTTTGAGAATACCTCCCGCTCCATCTGGACGTCGGATAAAGCGCGGTGCTCCTGTTTGTTTTCAATCCCCAATTTTCCTGCTACAAACCACAAGGAATAACGTTCTAATCCGGGCAGCAGCCTGCGCGCCATTTTTAAAATATCGGCGACCCTGATATCCCCAAGGGCTTTTAGGCCGCAGAGCCTGATCTCGTTATCCAAAAAACCCAGGTCAAACGGGGCGTTATAAGAACACAGGCAGCTGCCTGCGATGAAACGCAGGAATTCCGGCATAACCGCCTCTATTCTGGGAGCGTCGAGCAGCATGTCGGAGGTTATCCTGTTCACCGCAAAGGCCGCAGGAGAGATCTGGCGGCAAGGATCAACCAGGGATTGGAAAGTAGCCAAGGTTTGCGCGCCCATAAATCTTATGGCGGCGATCTCGACTATCCGGTCCCCGGACTCAGGCTCAAGGCCGGTAGTCTCGGTATCGAATATGGTAAATTCTACTTCCCCTAACTTCATATTCATTTTTTCACGCTTGTTTAGTAATAATATAGGCGGGGATCAATTTTATGGGGTGATAGGAAAGCTTGACCTCTTTGAGGTTGTTTAATCCCGAGTCATCCATGATGTTGACATATTGATAACCCTCTTGCCCCCGGCAGAACTCGCGGAAGATAAATTGGGCGATGCCCTTGAACGCCAGGTCCGCTACTTCGTACAAGACGCAAAAGGTATCCTGATTTAACCTAAAACCCACAGTAAAAGCCTTGATCCTGTTATCTATCTTTATCACCCTGCTTTCACAACCAAGCCGAAGATAGTCTTCTAATAAAACCTCAAGGCACCTCTGGCTGTCTTCGAGCATACCCTGATATAGGCGGTCGTTGCTCCGGGCCTTACGCTCTTCTTTCCACTGCCCATAAAGCTCCAAACAACCATTTTTATCTTCCGGAAAGAACTCCCGGATCTCAAATTGATTCTGTTTAACAAAGTGGTTGCAGCTTGCACGCTGGGATTTGAATTTATTCCCTTTAAGTTCGGATAGCTCCTGCCTCCGGCAAAGATAATCGCAGGATTTATATTTTAGCTCAAACCCGAGCTCCCGGTAAAGAGGGATATCCTTCTCTTCTATATTCTCGATGCGCGAAATGCCCCTTGGAGAATTTAGTTCATCCAGCAAGGAAAAAACCTTTTCCAGCACCTTAAGGTTCTTCCCCTTATTTAAAGGCGGCAAATACAGGAAACTCCCCAGATGGTCTTTAAAAAATATGCAGAGGTTGTCTTCGATTACAGCCCAGGAAATCTCATAAAGGGCCTTCCAGATATAAATATTCTGGAAGGCATAAACCGACAACTCGTGCCTTTGCGAATGCAGATAGTGATTAATAATCTCTTTGTCTTCAAGCGCCAATTCCTTGAATTCCATGCCGCTTAAATTTTGCGTCAAATATCCAGCTCCATGATCTGGGCCACATCTTCGTAAGCCTGCAGTATCTGCGGATTGTCTTTTAGCATCTTCAGCTGTTGGGGTAAATTGAGAAAATCAGCCAAATATCCAGCGTATTCCTTGAATTCTTGCGTGTTTATCTTTTCTTTAATATACGGGCAATTCAGGTCCACTGTCAAAAGGATCTTTTTGTTGCGCATGTTGAGCAAAAAAGGATAGAGCCGACATTCAAAAGGCCGGAATTCATAGATCTGGCATTTATTCTCCTGGCCTTTAAAAAACGGGCAGAGAAAACCTTCTCCCGAAGGGTCAGGCACAACCATTAATTTTCTCTCCCGGGACATGGCCGCAGGCGGTATCTTCTTGTCCAGTAAGAGTTGAACTTCCTCGTCCAGAAGACAGGGGGTCCAGACAGAATCCGCTTCTTTAAATCGGCAGCAGCCTTTACATTTAAGACAATACTCGCTCGGCACAAATTGCTT